>JBMFPH010000065.1:0-15449 GCA_049969215.1 Anaerolineae bacterium
TTGGAGGCAGGTAGCCGCTTCGCCATCCGCGAAGGTGGTCGCACCGTGGGCGCCGGGGTTATCACCAAGATCTTGGAATAATCCCTGTGCGTACCGGGTAAGTTTGCTCCATCTGCGCGTCCAGTTTCTTTGAGAAAGGAGATGGGGGGCGGGAGATAAACTCAGAGCCCCCCTTTTAATGGAAAGATGGCGAAGAAAGCAATTCGAACGGTCATCACTTTGGCATGTACACAGTGCCGCGAGCGAAATTACACAACGGAAAAGAATCGGCGCAATGACACGGCGCGCTTGGAACTGAAAAAGTTCTGTCCGCGTTGCCGTACTCACACATTGCATCGTGAGACAAAGTAGCACTTGCAGGATCCTTGGCATTTGGGCCAAGGCGTCGAGAGATATGTCGCCGGTTCCAACAATCAGAGGTGTGCTGTGACCAAAGCAACAGGTCTTCTCCAGGCAGGAGCTATGAGCCGGCTGATACAGCCGGTGGTGCAATATCTGCGTGACACGCGGGCCGAGCTGCGCAAGGTCACATGGCCTACTCGCCAGGAAGCATGGAATCTCACCCTTATCGTGCTGGCCGCGACCGCGGGCATGGCCGCGATTCTGGGGTTGGCCGATTTCGCTTTTGCCGAGGTTATGAAGCAGCTTATCTTGGGCAGCTGGGTAGGTTATGTATCCGCTCTGGCTGTTGTGGCCGCCGGTGTGCTCGCATGGTATTTGATCCAACGGGAATGACAGAAAAATTCTCAGGACAGCATTGGTGACTTTGGATAACGATCGGTTGTGGAGAAATGGCTAGGGCGACTCGCACGAAGTCGAAAACCAAATCCGAGGCCGAGCTCGAGGCCACGCTGAGCACCGATGAGGCTGGTGAAACATCCGCGCAGGCGGTAGCTCCGGTTGAGTCTGAAGCGGAACAGGTTGCCGCCACTGAAGGTGAAGCGCAAGAAAAGCCGGCAGAGAGACCACCGCGACCGGAGGGCACGGCGTGGTATGTCGTGCACAGCTACTCGGGTTATGAGAACAAGGTCAAGAAGAATCTTGAGCACCGCATCGAGTCGATGGGGATGCAGGATCAAATATTCCAGGTGATCGTCCCTACCGAGGAAGAAGTGGAACTGAAAGACGGCCAACGCCGTACGACCGAACGGCGCATTTTCCCGGGATACGTCCTGGTAGAGATGGTGATGAACGACGATACCTGGTATGTGGTGCGCAATACTCCCGGTGTCACGGATTTCGTGCGTTCGGGCTCCAAGCCAGTGCCCTTGCGGCCAGAGGAAGTGGACAAGATCTTACGGCGCATGGAGGCAGAAGCTCCTAAGATCAAGGTGAGTTTCCGGGTAGGACAAAAAGTGCGCATCACGGAGGGCCCCTTCGAAGATTTTGTGGGCGTTGTGGATGCCATTGACACCGATCGGGCACGAGTACGTGTTCTGGTAAGCGTGTTTGGCCGAGAGACACCGATTGAAGTGGATTTCCTGCAGGTCGAGCGCATTTAGCTGACCTGGGTTCTTGGCAAATCGGAGGAATTACATTACGCATGGCTAAGAAAGTAAAAGCAATTATCAAACTACAATTACCGGCAGGTAAAGCAACCCCTGCCCCGCCTGTGGGACCGGCCTTGGGCCAACATGGCGTGAACATCATGGCATTCTGCAAAGAGTATAACGCACGCACAGCGAGCCAGGTGGGTTCCATTATACCGGTGGAGATAACCGTCTACCAGGATCAGACCTTCACCTTCGTCACCAAAACACCACCGGTAACTGATCTGCTCAAAAAGGCAGCCGGTATCGAGAAGGGCTCAGCAGCTCCCAATCGTACCAAAGTGGCAAGCATCACCCGGGCCCAATTGCGCGAGATCGCAGAGATAAAAATGAAGGATCTAAACGCCATGGACCTCGAAGGTGCTATGAAGCAAATCGAGGGAAGCGCGCGCAGCATGGGGATCACCATCAAGGACTGAAGCAACTACACATTTTCGAGGGACATTTTGTGGAAGGATCGCCAGGATCCGTTAGGACCACAGGAGGTTTGACATCCAATGCCAAAAAGAGGAAAGAAGTATCGAGAAGCTGCTAAATTGGTGGATAGGGATCGCACATATTCACCAGCCGAGGCCGTTGATCTGGCGCGGCGTGTCTCCTATGCCAATTTTGATGCTACCGTCGAAGCACACCTGAAAATGGGAGTTGACCCGCGCCAGGCAGATCAGCAGGTGCGTGGCACGGTGTCTCTGCCTCACGGTACGGGGCGCACAGTGCGAGTGCTCGTTTTTGCCGAGGGAGAGGCCGAGAAAGCTGCTCGTGAGGCAGGTGCTGATTATGTGGGTAGCGACGAGTTAATCAAGCGCATCCAGGAAGGCTGGTTTGATTTCGATGTCGCGGTAGCCACTCCATCCATAATGAGCAAAGTGGGGCGATTGGGGCGGCAGCTCGGTCCTCGTGGCCTGATGCCCAGCCCAAAGTCGGGAACGATTGTACCGGAGGATGACCTGCCCCGCGTCATCAAGGAGCTCAAAGCAGGTCGGGTGGAGTTTCGCCTGGACAAAACCGCTAACATTCACGTACCCATTGGCCGGGTGAGCTTCAGCAACGAGCAGCTGCTTGAAAACCTGGCTGCATTGATGGAAGCAGTACAGCGAGCTAAACCAGCTGCTGCAAAAGGCCAGTATATTCGTCGCGTCACAATTGCTCCTACGATGGGGCCAGGTGTAAAAGTGGACGTGCATCAGGCACAGCAGCTTCAGACAGCTTGATCGCTCGAGGTTGTAGATACTGCGATTGACTTCCACCCAACTTAATAGCGCTGAAGACAGCAGGCGCGTCGGAGGACGCTTAATCCAGAAAGTCTTCCCGGCGAGTAAGGAAGGCTGAAAGTATCCTGGCAAGCCTGCCGAGGCAAGATCTCTGTAGCTCTGAGGAGCGGATCTTTTGATCTGCAGAGTGTCTTTGCATCGGTGGGTGCAAAGACACTTTGATTTTGGACAGGTTTGTTGTCAGTGAAAAGGAGGTGCACCATTGGCGATCACACGAGAAAAGAAAGAGGAAATTGTAGCACGGTATGTTGAGGCGCTGTCCCGCAGCAAAGCTGTCTTTCTCACCGACTATCGCGGTTTGACCGTGGCGAACATTCAGGCATTACGCGCCAAGCTGAGAGAAGCGCAGGGCGGTTATATGGTAGTCAAGAATACACTTGCCCAGATCGCGCTGGAAAAGGTGGGGTGGCATGTCCCCGAGGAGCTGCTGACGGGTCCTATCGCAATCGGTCTTGCTTATGGGGATGTGGCTGCAGTCGCAAAGCTGCTGACGGAATATGCGCGTGAAACAAAGGTCCTGCAGGTAAAGGGCGGGATCGTGGAGGGCAGGGTGTTAGATGCTGCCCAGGTCGGTGCTGTGGCTGATTTGCCGCCACGCGAGGTGCTGATGGCGCAGTTGCTCGGCCTCATTCAGCAACCCGGCGCGCGCCTGGCAGGAGTGCTCAACGCGACCGGCAGCAAGCTGGCTGCGACCATCAAGGCGTACGTGGATAAGCTCGAAAGTGCACCAGGAGCTGCGTGATCGACACGATCGATACAAAATGTCAGTGACAAACAACAGGCAAGTAATCCATTATCACATACTGGGGAGGAAGATTTGATATGGCAGATTTGCAGAAGCTAGCAGAGGAAATCCAGGGACTTACGTTGCTCGAAGCTTCCCAGCTCGTCAAGATTCTTGAGGAAAAACTGGGGGTGACCGCAGCAGCGCCGGTTGCCGTCGCCGCAGTGCCAAGTGCTGCAGTAGCGGCGGCAGCGGCCCCTGAGGTGGAGGAGAAGACAGAGTTTGATGTTATTCTCAAGGAAGTAGGCGCTAAGAAGATCCAGGTCATCAAGGTAGTACGTCAGCTCACCGATCTGGGCTTGCAAGAGTCCAAAGCTCTCGTTGAGAGCGCTCCAAGCACTGTGTTGCAAGGAGTTAGCAAAGAGGTTGCCGAGGACGCAAAGGCGAAGCTAGAGGCCGAAGGCGCCACAGTCGAGATCAAATAGGCGCCAAACCCTTCGCATCCCCTTCTCCTCACCAGAAACGTCTCATTGATACCCGATGAGGAGAAGGGGATGCCTCTGCACTACTTCTGGAGTTCGAGCACCAAATTCACAAACGAGGCCATTCGCTCGGAGACCAGAGGTTGTGATGGCGCTTGGGCATATACCTGAAACAGAGGATAGTCGGGATCCGAGAGCAACAGCACCCAGTCGCTCTTGCCGAATCGGATCTTGATGCCGTCTGTGTTGTCGATTTCCTCGTTCTGAAAGTATTGGCTGATCCGACGCATCACGATGCCTTTTGTCTCCCATGGACACGAAATCGCCTGATGAAGCGTATAGAATGGGGGCAGCTCAGCCACAACAGCAGAGAGCGTGGTATCACTAAGCGCCAGGTACTCCAACAAGCGCACTGCAGCCATCATCCCATCGCTGGTGGCTTGGAAGGCAGGGAAGATAAAACCGCCATTGCCGGTAGCAGCCATCACAATGTCGTCATTGCCAGCAACGTTGCTGAGCGCACGCGCATCCATTGGAGTGCGCATCACACGTCCACCGTAGCGCGCGGCAACCAGCTCAAATTCGTCGGGCATTTTCACCGGGACAGCAATGACACCACCGGGATGAAGGCGCAGTGCCAGGTCCGCAAACGCCAGGGCGGCTAACGAATCGGGGATCAGCTTCCCCATATCATCGACCAAAAATATGCGTTCCCCCGACACGTCAAAGCGAATACCGAGGCGCGCTTTGAGCGTACCTGTGATGACCCCGAGACGCTCCAGATCCGACTGAAATTCGTATGGCTGAATGGCCAAACGCGACTCGTCGATATTGGCATTGAGGGCTATCACGTTGCATCCCACCTCATTCAGAATGGTGGGAAGCACGCTTGCCACAGGCGAATTGGCATAATCAACCACAATATAGAAGCGTGCGTGGCGAATGGCATCTCGATTAACAGCCTGCAGAAAGTTGCGCAGATAGGTTTCGACAACCGCGGGAGCGTAAGCAATCGTGCCGATTTCATCCAAATAAACGCGGCGAAAGTCCTCCCGAAAGAAACTTTGTTCCACACGGCGTTTGCTGGTTTCGTCCAGATTGGCACCCGTATGGTCAAAAAATCGGATATCCACCATCCGCTCATCGTACGGGGACAGGCGCACATGGATGCCAGCCACTGCCACGGATTGACAGGTGTAATAACGTGCAACGGGAACCGGCTGGGTGCCCAGATCCCATACGTTGATCCCTGCCGATGGCAAGCCCGAAATAAGCGCTCGCTTCAACATACGTGGGCTGCGATGGGGATCACGGTTAATGGTCACCAGTGAGCCTTTCGGCAATATGCTGCCAAAAGCGGTGCCAAGCCTGGCGGTGAATTCCGGTGTCAGGTCCACATTGACGACACCCGTCACACCGTACTGACCAAATAGCACACGCCGTCCTTGAGAACCCCAGATGATGCTGTTTCGGACCGTGATGCCTGCCTCGATCTCTTTTCCGGGCCAGATTTTTACATTGGGATGGACCACCGTCCCGCGACCTACCAACGTGTTGTCGCCGATGACAGCCCCTTCCAGAATGATGGATTTCGCTCGAACATTGCATTGGGAGCATACGATGGCACCACGCACTTCAGCTGATTCGCCAATATAGCAATGGCTCCATATCGAAGCGCGCTCTATTTGAGCGCGACTGTCCACAACGGTAAAGTCGCGCACCATCGTGGGGCCATAGATGACCGCCCCTTCCTTGACCTTGACATCTTGGCCCAGATAAACCGGTCCGTAGATCATGGCATCCGGTGCGATTTCCACTCCTGGTTCGACCCAGATCCCGTTGCCAAGGTCTCGGCCTAACTGGACGTGACGCACGCGACCCTCCAACACGTCGCTGAAAGCGCGCACATAGGCGGGGACTGTGCCGATGTCACACCAGTAACTGTCCTCCTCAATATAACCATACAGAGGAGCCCCCTCGTCCAACAAAGTGGGCAGTACATCCTGTGAAAAATCATAGCTTTGATGAGGGCGCAGGCGATCTAGCACCTCGGGTTCGAGCACGTAAATGCCTGCATTTATGGTGTCCGAGATCACCTGACCCCACCCCGGCTTCTCCGTAAACTGGGTAATGCGCCCATCGGAATCGGCGATCACCAGGCCATAGTCCAGTGGGTCTGCCACTCGTTTGAGGGTAAGGGTCACCAGCGCTTCCTTTGAGCGATGGAACTCCAGAAGGGCTGACAAATCTACGTCGGTGAGGACGTCGCCGCTGATCACGAGAAAGGTGTCATCCAGAAGGTTTTGCACCTGTTTGACACTGCCAGCGGTGCCAAGTGGGGACTCCTCGACTGAGTATCGAATGAGCATGCCCAGATCACCGCCATCCCCAAAATAATCCTGAATCTGATCAGCTAAATGATACACGGTGATAATTACTTCGGTGATATGGTGAAGTTTCAAAAGATTCAACGTGTGAGCTAATACCGGCTTGTTGACCACCGGCACCAACGCTTTGGGACGCGCAATCGTAAGCGGACGTAACCGCGAGCCCGGACCACCTGCCATAACAACCGCTTTCATAGAGTCCTCCCACCTTCAAAGCTGGATCATTTGGTCATTAGCCTTTGATGTTATGCAACCCGCCTGTGGGGAAGAGGACTTCTTCGTGGAGCGGCCTCGGCTGCTTCGAACGAGGACCTTGCTCTGAGGTCTATAAGCGGAGCCGACCTGGTTCTGTTCCCCTGCGATTCTGAATACAGGGGGACAGAACCTCATTCGAAGGCGATCCCCTGTTTGTCCAAACGAACAGATACGGAACTGGAGCGACCTTCTGCGATCGTCATATACTATCCGAGCGAGCCACCATGCTCGCCGATGGCCTGGCATAACGGCACGAAAGAAAACCCGACAACTACCGGTTAACGTGAGCCACAGGTGGCACAACGACCACCTGCGCAGGAACTACAACCACCCGCGCCGGAAACCGGCTGTGAATCACCACTACCCGTCTTACTGAAGGCACTGAATAGCGACAATTTACGTGATGTGCGCCAGCTGTGACAAAAATGGCATTCTACCGGCTCATCAGCCTGGCTCATTGCGCGCAGCACTTCCGTCTTGCTATTACAATCGGCACAATAATACTCATATAGAGGCATATCTCAGTGCTCCTAGCAGCACGATGACTGCCATTATTGTATGTTAGCCTGGGAAGCTCGTCAAGTGTAAGATAGAGGACGTCGAAAAACATCCAGGTTACATTTTCTCATTGGTTGGTTTTCCTACGCGAATCTGTACGATCGTTGGAAAAGGGGAACTGAGCCTTAGATCTCAGTCCATTCCATCCGGAGTGAGATTTGACTACTCTGCGACGCTCTGAGTATAATATCGTAACGTAATATCCCCGGACGCATCCACCTCCGACGGGTGGTATGTTGTTGCTGCCCGCCGGTTCCATTTTGTTTAGACCGGTGGATATCGGGAGAGATAGATCGGAAATAGGGGTGACAAGCTTCCATGCCTAAGCGCACGTATCAACCTAAGAAGCGCCATCGAGCGCGTGTACACGGTTTCCGGGCCCGCATGCGCACACAAGGGGGGCGCAAGGTGCTCAAGGCCCGACGTTTGAAGGGGCGTTATCAGTTGACCCCGCAGCCGCGCCATCCCAAGCGCATCAATTGGAATGCCAGTTAGGCAGCGCCCGATGGTGGGCAGCTCGGCCAGGGCGCTGTTGGAGGATGAAACGCAAGTATCGCTTGCGGGATCGGGCTGATTTCCAACGCACCCGGCAAGAGGGAAAGTGTTGGGGGCATCGTTTGGTCGTGCTATGTGCGTTGCGCAATAGTTTGGGATATAGCCGCTTTGGTTTTGCGGCCAGCAGGCGCATTGGCAAGGCGGTTGTGCGCAACAGGGCACGCCGCCGTATGCGTGAAATCATACGGGTGAATATGCCCGCGGTCGAGCCCGGATGGGATATTGTCTTGATTGCGCGCCCTGCTTTGTTGCAAGCTACTTATAGCGAGCTAACAGAAGCCATATGTGAGCTATTGCGACGGGCTGGCTTGTGGGTTAGTTGCGGAGACGGATCAGCTTCCAGTAGGATGAGGGTGGTTCACCAGTGAAATACATTGCCCTGGCATCAATCCGTTTCTATCAGCGCTTTATCTCCCCTTGTCTGCCCCCTTCCTGTCGATTTGAGCCGAGCTGTTCTCAGTATGGATATCAAGCAATTGAGCGATATGGAATATTGCGCGGTGGTTGGCTGGCGCTCAAACGGATAGCGCGCTGTCACCCATTTCATCCCGGGGGGTATGATCCCGTACCGGATCTGACGGGACGATCTCGCTGATCTGTGAGGAACTATATGTCAATTCTATTAAATGGTCTATTGGGTTTGGAGGTTTTTTGAGCAATGTGGGATGCCTTTGTCAGGCTAATTGCGGATGCCCTCACGTTAAATAACGAGCTGTTAAGGAGTATCGGCGTCCCTTACTCGTTCGGCTTCGCCATCATCCTGTTCACGCTGATTATCAAGGTATTGACGCTTCCGCTTACCTTTAAGCAGCTCCAGGCAGCACGCAAGATGCAGGAGCTCCAGCCGGAGCTCCAGAAGCTCCAGAAGAAATACAAGGACGATCGCGAGAAGCTCTCCAAAGCTCAGATGGAGCTTTACAAGGAGGCAGGAGTAAACCCCTTGGGAGGCTGCCTCCCAACGTTGATTCAGATGCCGATTTGGTTTGCCTTGTATCGAGCGCTGTTTCAGTTAGCTTCGGAGGGTAATCTCAAGGAGGGATTCTTCTGGATTCCCAGCTTGGCCGAGCCGCACGATATAAGCTGGATTTGGCCGTTGCCACAGACTCCTGATGGCTGGTTGCACGCTGCAGCTTTGCTGGTGTTGCCAATTCTCACTGTGGTTACTCAGATCATTGTACAAAAGATGTCAACACCCCAAAGCTCGGACCAACAGCAGGCGATGATGAGTCAAATGATGATGTTTATGCCGATCATGTTCGGCTTCTTCGCCTTGCAGGTTCCGCAGGGATTGGTGCTGTATTGGGTAACCTCGAATCTTTTTACTCTGGTGCAGCAGTATTTTATCAACAAGCAGAGTGAAGCCGCTAAGATCGGAAAAGAGGGGGGTGCCCCTGCGACTTTCACTATGACCAAGGCCGTTGAAGAGGCGACGGCAAGTACGGTGACACCAGCCACTGAAGTGGTGAAGAAAACAGAGTTGGCGAAGAGAGCAAAGGATGGCAAGCGCAAAAGCAAGCGTTGAAGTCACAGCCAAGACAGTTGAGGAAGCAATCGAACAGGGCCTTGCTCAGCTGGGCGCTTCGCGTGAGGAAGTGGAAATTGAGGTACTCCACCCTGGACGCAGCGGGGTGTTTGGGCTGGGGGCTCAGGACGCAAGCGTACGTCTGACGCGTATTGTTGCACCTCAAGCCGGGACGGAAGCAGCTGCAGAGGAAGTCATCGAGCGTCCTCCCATCGGGGAGACGACGGAATTGCCATCCTCTGCAGACTGGCCCCCGGAAACGGTGGAACTGGCAGTGAACCTGCTGCAAGGTTTGATCGACCGCATGGGCATCAAGGGCAAAGTCCTTGCGCGTGTTAGCGATGAATTTTCAGATGAGGAAGGTGTTCATACATTGGTGCTAAATGTGACGGGCAAGGACCTGGGCATCCTGATCGGACGCCAGGCGGAGACCTTACAAGCGCTCCAATACATCGTACGGCTGATGCTTAGTAAACGCCTCGCTCGCTGGGAGCCGGTGGTGGTCGATGTGGAATCATACCGGGTGCGGCGGCGACGTGCGCTGCAACGCCTGGCATTGCGTATGGCAGAGCGAGCTGTGTCCACCCGGCGCCGCGTTATCTTGGAAGCGATGCCGGCAAACGAACGTCGCATTATCCATCTCGCTTTGCGTGAACACCCCGGCGTCATCACCAAAAGCATTGGCGATGGTGATCGCCGCAAGGTTACCATTATCCCCAGATAGCGCTGAGTTCTAATCGGATGTGCCCGGGCATACGCTCGGATCGGATCGCGAAGGGGAAAGCACCCCAAACTTTTATTCGACATTGTCTTCCGCTGATGAATGATATCACATTTGTTCCCGATTACCTGGTCATCGGAACGGTTACCCGAGATGTCATCCCGGGCGGTTTCACTCTGGGAGGCACTGTCACCTACGGCTCCATCACAGCCAGCCGACTGGGCAAACGAGCTGCCATTGTAACCAGCGCGGCAGCAGACCTGGTATTCCCAGAAGCTTTCAAGAGTGTTCAGTGTATCGTCGTCCCCTCCGAGCAGACGACCACATTTCGTAATATTTATGTTAACGGCACGCGCCAGCAATACATCGACGCGTTAGCACGTCCGATCGACGTCCGCCACATTCCACCTGCTTGGCATGTAGCCCCTCTGGTTCACCTGGGCCCTCTGGTGGGGGAGCTGGACGAGACAATGGTACATCTCTTCCCCAATTCTCTCGTCATTGCTACACCGCAAGGATGGTTTCGCTCCTGGGATGAGAGAGGACACGTCACATTGGGTTGTTGGCCTCGAGCTGAGTTGCTATTGCCCCACCTGACTGCCCTGATCCTGAGCGATGAAGACGTACGGGGCGATCCGGGCTGCATCGAGCGCTTCGCCTTGATGACGCGCACCTTAGTGGTTACTCATGGTGCTCGTGGCGCTACCGTTTATCACGGCAGCGAAGTACGCCATCTGCCTACACGCCCGGCACGTGAGGTCGACCCTACCGGGGCCGGCGATGTGTTTGCCGCTGCTTTTCTAGTACGCCTGCACGAGATCCTGTTAGAGCGTGGGGTGGAGGATCCTTGGGAAGCCGCTCGCTTTGCCAACGTGGTTGCCTCTTTCTCTGTTGAAGGGATGAGTTACTCCGCCATCCCCCAACGCGCTCAGGTTGAGACGTATCTTGCCAGCAGTCCGGCACCAGTGCCCTGACGGGTAAAGAGACCACCGGGTCATATCACACCGTCCGCTCGCAACTGCGCGATTTCCATCTCAGTGTAACCTAACTCCTGCAAGATGGCGTCCGCATGCTCGCCTAATAGAGGAGGCGGCAGACGGTAGGTGACCGGTGTGGCGCTGAAGTGCACCGGGTTGGCCAACGACTTGAGCACTCCCAGCTGGGGATGCTCCAGCTCCACGATGAATCCACGTTCGACCAGCTGCGGATGCGTCAGCGCTTCGGGCACCGAATTGATGGGGCCACAGGGGATTTGGGCAGCACGGAGTGCCTCCAGCCATATCTCGGCATCCCGTTGAAGCAAGATCTGCTGCAAAAGAGGTATAAGCTCAGCGCGATGCTGCAAACGCGCCGCGTTCGTTGCAAAGCGCTGATCCCGCATGATGGTATTCTCAATACCCAGAACCTGGCAGAAGCGCTCCCATAAGCGTTGGGTGCCCACCGCCACCGTGATGTATTTGTCGCGCGTCTTAAAGAGCTGATACGGCACAATGTTGGGATGAGCATTGCCGACACGTTGGGGGAGCTCGCCCCCGTTCAATAGAGCACTGGCCGGCAGCGCCAAATAAGCCGTGTGGCTCTCCAGCAAGCTCAGGTCTAACACCTGACCTCGACCGGTATGTTCGCGTGCTAAGAGCGCGGCAACAATCCCAAGCGCTGCATATATGCCAGTCGTCATATCCGCCAGTGGAATGCCAAAGCGCATCGCCTCGCCATTGGGCTCGCCGGTGATGCTCATCAGGCCGCTCTCCGCTTGAGCCACCATATCATAACCGGGACGCTCCGCCCACGGACCGCTCGAGCCATAGCCGGTGATGGCCACGTAGATCAGCCGGGCATTGGACGCAGTGACCGTCTCAACGTCGATGCCGGTTTCGCGTTGCGAGCTGAGACGGGGCATGTTATGCACCAGCACATCAGCCCGCGCTATCAAGCGTTGGAGGATCTCGCGCCCTTTAGGTGTTTTGAGATCGAGCGTCAAGCTGCGTTTGTTGCGGTTCACTGCCAGAAAATAGGTGCTTTGGGCGTCCACAAAGGGTGGCCCCCACCCGCGGGATTGGTCACCGGAGCGCGGTGGCTCGATTTTGATCACATCGGCCCCCATATCACCCAGCAGCATGGTGCAATACGGACCGGCCAATGCCTGGGTTAAATCGAGGACAAGGATATTATGCAATACGCTGTTGGGTTTCGTTGCTTCTTGTTGCTGTGAGCTGCTCATTGTGCCCCACCTGCTTTGAGAGTTCTAACCACCTTGGGCCTCGGATGATGGATCCGCCGCCTCGTGCGGTGGGTCACAGTCGGGGAGCAAACGCGCAACACGCAGCGCGACGGGAGCACATTGAGCAGGTGCACTCTCCTGCTCCAGCACCTGAGTCGCCAGCGTCACGTCCTCTCTTATCTGGGTCACAAGCGCATTGGTACTGTCAAACTGTCTCTCCGCGCGCAGGAATTCCACCAGCTCCAACCGCAGCAGATGGCCATACAGGTCGCCGGTGAAATTCAGCAAGTAAGCTTCCACGGTGAGCTGTTGGTCGGAGAAGGTCGGTCGCACCCCAATGTTAGCCACTGCTGGCCAGCGCTGCCCTTCCACACAGGCGAAGCAAGCGTAGACCCCCTTGGGTGGTATCATCAGGCCATGCGGCACTGCAATGTTGGCAGTAGGAAAGCCGAGCTTCTTGCCCCGTGTAGCACCACGGATCACAGGGCCGCTCAATGCATAATAGCGACCCAACAACGTGTTTGCGTGGCGAACCTGTCCCGATTGCAACAACTGGCGGATGCGCGTGCTGCTGACGACCTCCCCATCACAAATAAGGGGGTCAACCACACGCACAGAGAAACCCATTTCTTCTCCCAGTTGGCGCAGGCGCGTTACATCACCTTCGCGATTGCGCCCCATGGCAGAGTTGGGGCCGATCCACAATTCACGCATCCGCAAGTGAGTAACCAGGCTGGCGACAAATTCGGCCGCGGATACCTGCGCCAGCTCGTGTGTGAAATGGAGCACAACGGTCACGTCAATGCCGAGCTGGGCGAGCAGAACACATTTTTCCTCTTGGGTGATCAAGTCGTAATGGCATCGTTGCGGGAAGAGGACAACCTGAGGGCGTGGGCGAAAAGTGACCACCACACTCTGACAACCGCGGTGCCGTGCCGTCCGCAGCATCGCTCCCAGAAGGTGCTGATGCCCAAGATGCACCCCATCAAAGGAGCCCACAGTCACCAGGGAAGGACGATCAATAGGAGCATCTGAGAGTGCTTCAACGATTTGCATGGTGCTCTTTCACAAAAGAAAGACTTTATCCGGTTGCCACCATCCGGGTTTACCGTTTGCCGGTCGCACAAGGGCACACAAGCTACCGTTGGGCGCATAGATGCGTAACGGAAGAATTGCGGATACATCGGGAAGAGGCACACACTGGCCTTGTGTCAGACGCGCCGCCATCTCCTCCGTAACCTCTAGGCGTGGCAAATTCTGCAACGCAGCGTCCAATGGATGTAAATACTTCATCCAGTCACCCTGCGCGACCGCGATGCGTAGTTGCTCGAGGGTAACAGCTTCCTCGATGCGCCACGAGCCGCTGGCAAGCCGTTGGAGTGCACAGACATGCCCCCCTACACCCAGCAATGTACCTAGGTCGTGGGCCAATGAGCGTACATAAGTTCCCGGAGAACAACGAATGTCCAGCGTGAGCAAAGGGGGTTGCCAAGCGATCATCTCGAGTGCGGTGATCTTGATCGGACGTGGTCGCAACTGAACGGCAATTCCGCGGCGCGCCAGGCGGTAAAGTCGTTCACCTCCCTGTCGTACAGCAGAAAACGGAGGAGGCAGTTGCTGCTCCATCTGACGCAGCTGCTCTAAGGCACGTTCGATCTCCTCGAACCCCAGCGCGGGTAAGGGTGTCTCACGGACAACTGTGCCGTTTGCGTCGTACGTGTTGGTCTCGATGCCCAAGTGAAACGTAGCACGGTAGTGTTTCTCACCCTGCATCAGATACTCTGCAACACGGGTGGCTTGCCCCAAGCACACCAGCAACACACCGGTGGCAATTGGGTCCAGCGTGCCGGCATGGCCGACACGACGCACACCGACCAAACGTCGCACCTCGGCAACCACATCGTGCGAGGTGAGTCCATACGGCTTATCAATGTTTAGTATGCCATGCACACGCTTTTCATCGCTCATGATGCATCCGGCGTCGAGGGTGTCGTCTTGGCAATGGAGTCGAGCAGTCGGTCAATGCGCATGCCACGCTCGAGCGAGTCGTCCAGCCGGAACATCAGATCTGGGACAATACGCAACGATAAGGCTGCCGCAATCTCACGGCGCAGGAATCCTGTCGCGCTCTTAAGCCCGGCAAGCGCTTCCTGTACCTGTTCCTCGGTACCCAAAACACTTACGTACACCCAAGCATTTTCCAGATCTGGACTCACTTCGACACCTGTGACCGTCACACCCTTCAGGCGCGGATCGCGTGCCTTGAGCAAGATCAGCGTGCTGATCTCCTCATGCAGCAGTTCAGCTACCTGGCGTTGTCTCCGGGTGGCCATCGCTACAATCTCCAGGAGCTAGGAAACGCGCTCCTTCTTATAGCACTCGATGATATCACCTACCTGGTAATCTTGAAAATTTTCCAAAGTAATGCCGCACTCATAACCGGCGTTCACCTCGGCCACATCCTCAGTGAAACGTCGCAATGAAGCGATAGTGCTCTCGTACACGCGTTCCCCATTACGTAACAGGCGGGCCGGACTATTACGGGTAATCTGGCCATCCAACACATACGCTCCAGCTACGTTGCCACGACGCGAGATCTTGAAGATGGCGCGCACTTCCGCATGGCCCGTGACAACCTCCTGATAGGTTGGCTCCAGCTTCCCTTTCAGAGCTTTGTCCAGGTCTTCAACCAACCGATAGATCACATTGTAGAGACGAATGTCAACCCCTTCCGCTTCGGCCAACCGCTGTGCAGCTGAGTCAACGCTCACATTGAATCCGATCACAATCGCGGAGGATGCGACGGCCAACATCACATCGGATTCGGTGATGTTGCCAGTGCCCTGGCGCAAGAAGTGCACTCTGCACTCTTGACCGCCCAAACCGCACACCGACTTAACGATCGGTTCGATGGAGCCCTGCACATCCGCCTTGAGCACAATGTTGATCTCTTTAGTTTCCCCACTTTGCATCCGGGAAAAAACTTCCTCGAGCGAAATTGTACGGCGCTGTTGCTTGTCCGCCGCACGCTCAGCAGCCAGGCGTTCGCTAACCATTTCACGCGCGGCGTGTTCAGAGGCCACCACCTCGAAACGCTCTCCGGCCAATGGCACCACCGGGAATCCCAAGATGGCAACCGGTGTGGAAGGGCCCGCCTGTTTGATACGATTGCCCCGGTCATCGAACATAGCGCGTACTTTGCC
>JBMFPH010000066.1:0-15293 GCA_049969215.1 Anaerolineae bacterium
CATCATCGGTCAGCACCACTTGCATGGATAGGTTTTTGGAATAGTGGCGATAGGTCTATTGGTTGTTCTTTGACCCACTTGACAAACTGATCATCTCGTAGTATAATGTAAGCGCTTACAGAAAGCGCTTACAACAGTCGAGGATGTCAGATGTCCCTGCGGAGCAGCCGGAGATATGGTATGACTATTGTCGACGTCGCCAAGCACGCTGGTGTCTCCATTGCGACGGTCAGCCGTGTGCTCAACCAGCCGTATACGGTCGCACCAGAGACGGCGCAGCGAGTGCGTGCTGCCATTGCACACCTTAGCTACCGACCACGTGCTGCCGCCAGAGGACTTGCCAGTGGGAGAAGCTATGCTATTGGCCTGATCACTGACACTATTGCCGTGCCCTTCTTTGCACCCCTGTTGCAGGGCATCGAGGACACAGCCCGCCAGCACAACTTCAACCTGTTGATCCACTGTGCGCGTGGCGGACTTGAAACCGATGCAGGTTTCGATCGTCCGCTGGGGCCACACAACACGGATGGCTTGCTGGTGTTTGCCGGCGCGCTGTGTGCCGCCGAATTGGAGTACCTGTGTGCACACGACTTTCCCCTCGTTCTGCTCTATCAAACGCCCCCTAACAGCCTGCCCATCCCCTGCGTGCTCATCGAGAACCGGGAAAGTGCCCGTCAGCTAGTCGAGCATCTCATCGTCGTGCATGGACACCGTCGTATAGCTTTCCTCAAGGGCCCAGAAACCCAGGAGGACTCGTACCAGCGCGAGTTGGGCTATCGTGAGGCATTGGCACGCCATAGCATCACGATAGATGAGACGCTCGTCGCGATAGTGGGCCACAGGGGTAGTGGTGCCAGCGAAGCGGTCGCGCGATGGCTGCGTCAGGGACAGCAGATTGATGCCATCTTCGCCTGGGACGACGATACCGCCCTAGAGGTCATTCGTGCGCTACAGCTGGCCGGACGGCGCGTGCCCGAGGATATTGCCGTGGTTGGATTTGACGACATTCATCTTGCCTACTATGCGGCACCGCCGCTGACCACTGTGCGTACACCGGTTGAACAAGTGGGACGGGAGGCGGTACGCCAGCTGGTGCAGCGCATCATCACTGGTCAAGCGGCCCCTGTGACTGTGTTGCCTACGGAGCTGGTCATTCGCCGCTCGTGCGGTTGCAACCATGAAAGGGGGTGAGAACTGCAGGCAAACTGGCGTCAGTATAACCTTTGTGTGTCCGGTTGCTGTGGTGAAGGGATCAGAAGGAGGGGAATCCCATGAACAAGTTCAAATGGTGTCGTGCAGTTGTAGTTGTGTTGCTGTTGGCGGGCTTGTTTGTGACACCTGGGAATGCGGCACCACTGCCACAGAAGATCGTCCTGAAGGTGATGGATAATTGGGGCAATCAGACCGATGCCAAGGGACCGCCTCTGCTGTCTATTTTCGAAGATTTCATGAAAGCTTACCCCGACGTCGTCATCGAGGAGGAGGTCTTTGCCGACTCGGAGATCCCCACCAAGGTGGAAACTGCCTTCCTGGCTGGTGAGGAGCCTGACATCATCTTCCAGAATTATGGACTGGGCACGCTCACCTGGGTGGATGATGGTGTGGTCATTCCGGTGAACGACCTGATGGAAAAGTGGGGGCTCAAGGATAAGTTCAAAGAAGAGGCACTGCGCCAGTTCACTGACAGCCAGGGGCGCATCGGCTCATTCCCATTGGAAGGGTTCACCTGGCCTATGTGGTACAACACCAAGATCCTGAAAGAGGCTGGTGTGGACGAGATCCCTAAAACTATCGATGCGCTGATCGAGGCTGCACAAAAAGTGCGCGCCGCGGGCTACCAGCCACTAGTGGTAGGTGGTGCCGACTGGACAGGTCAGGCGTTGTTTGATTTGATCAAGTCGAGCGTGATGACCGATGCAGAAGCGGGTGCAGCCTACCAGCATGGTGGTTTCTCCAAGAATGACAAGTTTATCAAGGCGGTCGAGCTTTTCGTCAAGTTGCGTGACGCCAAAGTGTTTGCTGATAACTCCGAGGGCTTGGAATTCGCCTCGATGAACGAGATGTACTTCTCGGGCAAGGCGGCTATGATGCACGGTGGCTCATGGAGCTTTGCCGAGTGTCCGGAAGAAACACGCCAAGTCACCATTGTCAGCGGCTTCCCACTACCACCTGACTCACCCCATATGAAGCCCATCTACGCCAGCGGCTACGTCGGCAAGGGTGTGTGGATCACACGCAACGGTGCCAAGAAGATGGATGTGGTCGAGAAGTTCGTCAAGTTCTTCTTCCAGCCGGAGATGATCGCGCGCTTCGTCGAGCAAGCGGGTATGACGTCTCCGCTGAAGGAGACACCGGTAGACGAAAGCAAGCTCAACTCGCTCTTCGCTCAGACACTCAAATGGGGCGACTCGCTCGAAGCCGTCGAAGTCATGGACCTGTACATCCCACCCAAAGCGTGGGAAGATCTCTGGAAGGTGACCAAGATGGCTTTCCTGCCTGGCACCACCGCTGAGGAGATCCTAACCAACTTTGACCAGGCGTGGGAGCCGCATATCAGCGCACCATAACATTTAGCTATTGCAGGACTTCCGGAAGCTGCCCAAGCTTCCGGAAGTCTTGTACCCAAGAATGAGCGTCTTGATCCTATCTACGACAAGGGAAGTGGATTGGGGGCTGTTACACGTTCATTGGCATCCGACAAGGCAAGCGTAAGAGGCAGCGCAGGGTATTATACACGTTTACGCGCGCGCAATCTGCGCGCCTTTCTCCTGTTCACCGGACCAGCACTGTTCTGGTTTGCGTTGTGGATGTTGTGGCCGCTCGGCAATATGTTCTACTTGAGCACACTGAAGTGGGATCGCCTGGTGCAGCCAGGTGAGTTCATCGGTTTAGCCAACTATACGCGCATGCTGCACGATCCCCACTTCTTCAACGGACTACGCAACACTGCTATTCACCTAGCCGTCGCGCTGCCAGGCGTGATGATTCCGGCCTACATGCTGGGTTTCTTTCTCAGCTTGCGCCCGCCCGGCTACCGCTTGCTGCGAGTGATGTTTTTCTCGCCGGCTATGATCTCTGTCGCTGCGTTGGCAGTGATGTTCTATGGTGTCTATATGCCCAATGGCATCCTGAATGCAATCCTGAAGGCACTGGGCTTGGGTGCCATCACGCGGCCATGGCTGGCAGATCCTTACACGGTGCTGGGTGCCATCATCTTCTTGGACATCTGGGCTGGGATCGGTTTCTACGCTGTGTTGTTCTTTGCCGCTTTGTCCAACATGCCAATAGAGCTGATCGAAGCGGCGCGCCTAGACGGCGCCAGCCTGTGGGTCATCATGTGGCGCGTTACCTTTCCGCTCATCCGCGGGTTCTTCGGCGTCGCGACCATGCTGCACTTTCTGTGGATTCTGCTGGGCGCGGCGCAAAATGTGCTCATCCTGACACGCGGTGGTCCGGGAGATTATTCGCTGACGCTGGGTTACTACCTCTATGACCAAGCGTTTCTCACGCAACGGCTGGGCTACAGCCAGGCGATCGGCGTGTTTGTCTTCATTGTGGGAATCATCGGCTTACTGATCATACGGCGCGCTCTGCGCCCATCGGACTGAGGAGACGCTCTTGCTGCGTACTGCTGCCATTCGCACCCGTCAGAGAGTTAGCGAACGTGTTCACGACGGTACCACGCCGCACGTTGTCGCGGGCTACCTATTATGCTTCATGTACGTGGTCGTCGTCGTGCTGCCATTCTACTATGTGCTAGTGTCAGCGTTCAAGAACAATCTGGAGATCTTTGGCGCGCCGCTCGCTCTGCCGAGTCAGTTCAGCTTGTACAACTTTGCTCACGCAGAGGAAGTTGCCTGTATGAGCCGGGCGATGGCCATCTCGTTCGGCGTGACGGTTGGCTCCGAGATATTCACGCTGGTGCTCGCCTTTCCGGCGGCGTATGCTGTTGCACGCATCCGTATCGGGCTGGCTGCCTGGACGGAGCTGATCTTCAGCCTGGGTTTTCTCATCCCACCACTAGCGATGTTGGTGCCAGTTTACCTCACCATCGCGCGCATCGGTTTGCTCTACAATCCGCTCGCGCTGGTGCTCTTCTATCCTGCTACCAAGCTGTCGGTCTCGGTGCTGCTGCTGGCAAGTTATCTGCGCGATGTTCCTATCGAGCTGGAAGAAAGTGCTCAAATTGATGGTGCCAGCCGCCTGCAGATGATCCGCTATATCTTCTTCCCACTGGCACGTCCTGGGGTGATCACCGTGCTGGTGTTGAATTTCATCGACTTCTGGAATGAGTATCTGTTCGCGTTGGTGCTGCTGAGCAGCAAGAATCGCACCTTGCAAATCGCCTTGACCATCCTGAAAAGTGATCGCGCAGTGGACTACGGGATGATCGCCGCAGGTGTGCTGATGGCCGTCATTCCGGTTTATCTGGTTTTCATTTTCTTCCAGGAGCAGATCACGCGCGGCCTGTACGCCGGTGCGGTCAAGGGGTGAAGCGGGATGCACGAACCAACACGTTGAAGGGGGGTGGCCAAGTTATGGACAAGATCAAAGTGGCTGTGATCGGCTGTGGCGATGTTGCCTTCCGCCATTACCTGCCGACCATCCAGGCGCTGGGCGATCAGGTGGAGGTGGTAGCGGTGTGTGATTGCGATGGGGCACGCGCGGCACAGGCGCGCGAAATGTATGAAGCTGCTGTCGCTTGTACCAGCAGTGATGAAGTGCTGGCATTGCCCAACTTGGATGGCGTGGTCATCCTGACCCCCATGGAGACGCATGGGAGGTTGGCGATTGCCGCTCTCGAGTCGGGACGCCACGTCTATGTCGAGAAGGTCATGGCGACCAGCATGGCCGAGGCTGATCGCATGGTGGCGCTAGCTGAGCAGAAGAACCTGGTGCTGGCATGTGCGCCGGGCACCGTTTTTCTCTCTGCTTACCAGCGGACAAAGGAGTTGCTCCACAGCGGTGTGATCGGGCAGTTGTGCTTTGCCTATGCTCTTGCTGCTCATATGGGTCCGGCGCGCTGGGAAGAGTTTAGTGGCGATCCCACCTGGTTCTATCAGCCAGGGGCAGGTCCGCTGTTTGACCTGGGCGTCTATCCGCTGCATATCCTCACCCAGTTAGTAGGGCCTGTCAAACGGGTGACCGCCTTCTCCGGTCTGGCGGTGCCTGAGCTGGTGATGACAGCGCGGAATGTGCGTGGGCAGAGGTTGCGGGTACAGGTGGACGATACTGCCCTCTTGCTGCTTGACTTCGGCAACGCTATCTTGGCAAGCATCGCGGCCAGTTACAACGTGTTGGCATCCCGTCTGCCTGATATGCAGTTCTGGGGCAGCAAGGGCGCCATGACCGCGCCGCAGTTCCTGGGCGATGAGGTGAGTATCTGGCGTGCCGAGAACGGGCGATGGGAGCTCATCCAGCTGCCGCCAAGCGCGCTGGATCGCTTTGAGATTGCCGCCGGGTTACCGCACTGGCTGGAGTGCATCCGTGCCGGGAAGAGACCGCTCAACGACGGTAGACATGGCCGCCACATATTGGATATCTTGCTTGCCGCACAACGGTCGGCGCGCACCGGGCAGGCGATAACTCTCGAGAGCAGCTGGTAAGAGAATCGGGCGGTGCGTGGACATCGAACCAAGCTGCGTGCATCAGCAAGTGGTTTCCCCCCTCCGAAATGGGAAAGAGCTGGGGGTGAAGGGGTCATACTGCTCACTTAGGGTCACTGCTCGCATCAGGACATAACACGGACGGTATGCGACAAGCTGAGAGAAAGGACGATTTATGCATACTATCAAGATCGCCATCATCGGCGCTGGCAGCAGCTACACCCCTGAACTGATCGAAGGGCTGGTTAAAGAGCAAGCGAGCTTGCCCGTCGAAGAGATTGTATTATACGACATAGACGCACAGCGTCTGGAAATCATGAGCGGCTTCTGTCGTCGTTTCCTCAAGCATCTCGGCAGCGCCATACATATTACTGCGACGACGGATCGGCGTGCTGCTATCGAGAGCGCGCGCTTCATTGACGTGCAGATTCGTGTGGGCGGCAACGCCCAACGTGTGCTGGATGAGAAGATCCCGCTCAAATACGGCTTGGTCGGTCAAGAGACGACTGGCGCAGGCGGCATGATGAAGGCGCTGCGCACCATTCCGGTGATGCTTGACATTGCACTGGAGGTCGAGCGATACAACCCGGACGCCTGGATCATCAACTATACCAATCCAACCGGCCTGGTTACCGAGGCGGTGACAAAGTACACGCGTGCCAGGATCGCGGGCTTGTGCTCCGGTGGCCTCTTCCCTCAATGGTGCGTCGCTGAGGCGCTTAACGTACCTGCCGAATGCGTGCGTTATGACTACACCGGGTTAAATCATCTGAGCTTTGCCTTCAACATCAGCGTAGACGGGCAACGGCTCAGCGATGACGAGTTCGCGCGCGTTGCGGAGGTGGCAGCTATGCGCTCCGGTATTGACGTGGAGCTGATCCAGCTGCTGCGTATGATCCCTAGCCCCTATTTGCAGTACTATTACCATACAATGCGCAAAGTGGCTCAGCTGAAGAGTAACCCGCTCACGCGCGGCGAAGAGGTGCAAGCACTTGAGCGCGAAGCGTTTGCCACCTATGCCGACGGGATGTGTCACACCAAGCCGGCTGCCCTTGAGAAACGTGGCGGGGGAGGCTACTCCGAAGTGGCGGTCCGCGTGATGAAAGCGCTCTATACCAACCAAGAGCAGTGGGTGATCGTCAATGTGCCGAACCGGGGTGCTGTCCCCGGACTGCCGGACGATGCCGTAGTGGAGATCCCTTGCCTGGTCAACGCGGCCGGCATCTATGCGCTGCGCGTGCCGCAGCCACCTCATGCCGTGTGGGGGCTGATTGCCGCAGTTAAGAACTATGAGCAACTGGTGGTTGAAGCGGCTGTGAGTGGCTCACGGGAAATGGCCCTCCTTGCCATGCTCGCGCATCCGCTCATCCGTGAGTATGAACTGGCTGTGTCCTTGCTGGATGAGATGCTGGAGGCTAATCGGAAGTATTTGCCCCGGTTCTTTCCCACATCCGAGCTGACCGAGTGAGCTTATGAAATATGTGTTGGGCATTGATCAAGGGCACTCTCAAACGCGCGCTGTGGTGTGCGATCTGACAGGCATGATGTTAGGTGTGGGGGTCGCGCCCGGCGCCTGTCACGCTGTTCACGGGATAGAGCAGGCGATGGCGGGCGTGCAACAAGCAGCTCGTCAAGCATTGGCACAAGCCGAGGTGATCCCAGCACAAGTTGCTATGGTGATGTGTGGTCTGACCGGCGCTGACTGGCCAGACGAGTTTGAACTGTTGCAGGAATGTGTGGAACAGCTCGGGTTAGGGCAGAAGGTGCGCATCAAGAACGATGCCCTTGTGGCGCTACGTGGCGGGACGTGGGCGGATTATGGCGCTGTGGTGATCGCCGGCAGTGGTGCTAACTGCGCCATTTGCTCGCCGCAAGGCGATGAGTTCATCTACGGTTATTATCATGACCTCGAGCTGCAGGGTAGTCTTGGCCTGACATTGCGTGCCCTGTCCGCCATCCGCCGTGCCGCAACGGGCCGCGAACCTCCCACCGTTCTCGCTGGGCGCATCCTTGCCGTTTTCAGCTGCCCGGATGTGGACAGCTTGATGCGCCGCCGCGTGGAAGACCATCTCCGATTGGAAGATGCTCGCCGCATCGCGCCGCTCGTCTTCCAAGCAGCGCGCGAAGGTGACCTGGTCGCCGCCAAGATTATCCGCGCATTCGGCGAGGGACTGGCGGAGATGGTGACTGCCGGCCTGCAACGTTTTCACATGACCCAGCTGGCGGTTGACGTGGTGCTATCAGGCAATTTGTTCAAAGACCCTAGCCCCCTGCTTGGCGAGGCGATGGCCGCAGCCATCCACGCAGTGGCGCCGCGGGCACGCCTTATCCACGCGCGCTACGAGCCCGTGGTGGGCGCGGCATTGCTCGGCTTGGCTGAGCTGGGGGTGACGATGAGTGTCCATGTGCGGCAGCGCGTGGAAAGCAGCTCTCAGCGTTTGGGGTTGATCCGCCGCCGTCGCCCAGCTCCACACGTAGCTCAGGCGCACCATACAGAATGACAGCTAAGGAGAAACGTTTATGAAACTGGGGGTCAACCTGTGGACAGTATATGGTTGGGAGCCGATGGAGACGGTCAGCGATGCTGTGTTGCAGGCCCTCGCTGCGATGGGCAGCCAGGGGATTGAGCTGGTGGTAGATGAAGCCCATCACACGCCTGAAGTGCTGCTCGGACGGAACGGTTTAGCGCAACGCATCAGAGATCTCGGGTTGGAAGTACCCTCGATCGGCAGTGTGCTCTTCTGGCGCTACAATCTGGCATCGCAGAATAAAGCGCTCAGACAACATGGCCTTGAGACCATCCGCGCCGGTTGTCACGTCGCTCAGGCGTTCGGCGCCAAGGTGCTGCTCGTCCTGGCCGGCCAGCAGGAGCCCAAGACGGAATACACTCGTTCGTATGACACCGCGATCCGCACGCTGCGCCAGGCAGCGCACTACGCACGTGACGCAGGCATCGTCTTGGGTGTGGAGAACGTGCCAGGAAACTTCCTGTGCAGCCCCGGCGAGTACGCCCGTTTCATCCAGGATGTGGACGACTCGGTAGTGCAAGCGTATCTGGATTTTGCCAACGGCAGCATGGTTGGCCACAGCCCGCCGGAAAATTGGATTACGGCTGTGAAGGGGCATATCGCTATGGTGCATGTCAAAGACTACGATGCCACGTGCCAGAGATTTGTCTGTTGTGGACAGGGTGATCTCGACTGGCAAGTTATCTTCACCACGCTGCGCGAGGTGGGCTATGACGGCTATCTGATCGTCGAGACACCGCCTAAGAACGGCCGCAGCCCAATCCACCAAACAGCGGGGCTGCACGCCGCTCGAACCAGCTTGGTGTGGTTGCAACAGTTCGTGCAGTGAGTTTGTCATTTTACTGTGCAGGAGAGGAGACCGTGCAATCCAGCTATCTTGTCTTTCCAGAACCCAACAAAGTAGATGTCTGGCAGGAAGAGGTCACACCACCTGGACCGGGTGAGGTGCTATGCGCCGCCCAGAAGTCATTGATCAGCATCGGCACCGAGCTTTACTGTCTGCGTGGTATCTTCGACCCAGGCACCAACTGGGGCGAATGGGTGCAATATCCCTTCCGCCCAGGCTACAGCATGGCGGCGCGGGTGCTCGCCATGGGTGAGGGAGTGACCGGCCTGCGCGAGGGTGACCGCGTGGCCGCCTGGGTGCCGCATCAGGAGTACTTCAAGGTGACGCCACAAGAGCTGCACCCCATTCCGGATGGTGTCAGCGACGAAGACGCGACGTGGATGGCGCTCGGCACCACCACCCAACTGGGTGTGCGCCGCGCCGGACATACCTTGGGCGAGCGCGTGGGAGTGGTTGGGCTGGGGATGCTTGGCCAGCTGGTGGTGCAATACCTGGTGCTTTCAGGTGCCCGCCAGATCATCGCGATTGATCCAGTGGCACGTCGGTTGGAGATGGCGCGTGCTCACGGCGCCACGCACACGCTCCAGCTGGACGTACGTGACGCATTCCAGCCGGTCAAGGAAATTACTGGTGGACGCATGCTCGACGTGGTGTACGAGATCACGGGCCACACGGATGTGCTGGTGCTATGTCTGCCCTTGCTGCACAAGTTGGGGCGCATCGTTCTTCTGGGCGACACCCCGACCCCGACCCAGCAGCACTTGGGGCCTGGCGTGGTCAGCGAGTCGCTCGCCATCCTGGGTATCCACGGGACTATGACGCCAGAGCATCCGTCGGAGTTCTATCCCTGGACACGTCGTGAGGTGATCGCGCTCTTTTTTGACTATCTGTTACAAGGGCGCATGCGGGTGGACGACTTGGTGACGCACACCTATTCCCCTGGCGAAGCGCCGATGGTGTACGCCGAATTGCAGCGCGACCGCTCACGTTTTATGGGCGTTATCTTCGACTGGAAACCCTCATAGTAGTGGTTCAGACATTGAGCTTAGAAGGCGCGAGGTATGCGGGAATGAGCCAACTGGGATCACGCGAGCGTTTACTAAGGGCAATCCGCTGTGAGGAAGCGGATCATATTCCTTGTTGTTTCATGAGCTTTACCGCTCTGCGTAAGCGATGCCAGGAGGATTTCTACGCCCTGGCCCAGGCTGAGTTAGAAATGGGGTTGGATGTTATGCTCTTCATACCATCGATACCCCGCTCCCAGCGTCCAGATCACCCTGACTTGCGCGGATTGCCCATTCGATTCGATCCGGCTGTCACCATCCGCGAATGGCGTGAAGTTGCTCCAGATGGCACAGCTCTGTTGCGCAAGGAGTATATTACACCCGCTGGCACGCTGACCACCAGTGTGCGTTTGTCCGAAGACTGGCCGCACGGTGATCACATCCCGTTTGTCGACGATTATCAGGTTCCGCGTCTGCTTAAACCGCTGGTGACCGAGCGTCGTGAGTTGGATGCCTTGCACTACTTGCTCACCCCTCCACAACCCAGTGATGTGGAATGTTTCCGCCAGGAGGTGGCAGAGGCGCGTGCTTTTGTCGACGCCTATGACGTTCTTCTGGCAGGTGGCTGGGGCGTTGGCTTGGACATGATACACTGGTTGTGCGGGATGCAGAACTCGATGTTCCTGGCAATGGATCAGCCCGACTTTGTGGCTGACCTGCTCGAGATGATCCACCAGTGGAATGTACAACGGATGAAAGTGGTGCTTTCAGCGCCGGTGGATCTTTACATTCGGAGGGCTTGGTATGAAGGGTGTGACTTTGTCACACCGCAATTCTATCATACGGCCATTCTGCCCCGCCTCAAACGTGAGATCGACTTAGCACACGAGCACGGTGCCAGATTCGGTTACATTTGCTCGAGTGGCGCCCGACCGATGCTTGACTTCTATCGAGAAGCTGGGATTGACGTGTTGATAGGGGTCGATCCCGTTCAGGGTACCTACACCGATACGAGATTGATGAAAGAAAAACTTCGCGGTCATATGGCTTTGTGGGGTGGTATCTCGGGCGCCATCACGGTCGAGAGGGGGTCCGAGAGCGAGGTGCGTGCTGCCGTTCGACACGCGATCAACACGCTGGGCCCAGATGGGTTTATCCTCTCACCCGTGGACAACATTACTGTTGATGCACCTCGCACGTGGCAAAACATCGCTGTTTTGATAGATGAGTGGCGCAAATACTGGTGATCTGATTTCTCACTCGATCGCCTGTCTGGGATTGATGTGAGAGGTTTCCAGTACGGATCAACTCGGGATATCAGACTGGCTGGTAGTACTGTTATAGCACCTGGGTGGGAGGAAAGCTTCCGTGCCCTCTATCACCTACGACGACCACTCCTTCATAGTGGATGGCAGGCGCTTGTTTCTATATTCGGGCGAGATCCACTACTTTAGAACCGAAGCACAGCAATGGCGTGACAGCTTGGTGAAGATGCAAGAAGCTTGTCTGAACGCTCTCTCGCTGTATGTGCCGTGGAATTGGCACGAGCCGCTTGAAGGCATGCTGGACTTCACCGGGCAGACACACCCGAGACGCAACCTCGTCCGCTTCTTGGAGCTGGTGCATCAGCACGACTTCTGGGTGATCCTGCGGCCTGGCCCATACATTTGCTCGGAGTGGCT
Organism: Anaerolineae bacterium; assembly: GCA_049969215.1. Lineage (GTDB taxonomy): Bacteria > Chloroflexota > Anaerolineae > 4572-78 > NAK82 > NAK82. The sequence continues at coordinate 11,668 of JBMFPH010000066.1, forward strand.
TAACGGCGGCATCCCCACCTGGTTACTGGAACAACACCCTGAAATCTTGGCGCTGGACAGCAAGGGCCAGCCGTGCATGGCAGCTGATTTCCCCTATCCGCCTATCACCTACCACCACCCCACCTACCTCGACCACGTGCGGCAGTGGTATCACAGTCTGATGGAGGTGATCAGACCCTTTCTGCATGCCAACGGGGGCAAGATTATCAACATCCAGCTGGACGACGAGCAGTCCTACTGGCGCATCTTGGTGGAAGGCCCTCTGGCGGGCGATTTCAACCCAGCCGTCATTGGCGGAGCTGGTTTCACGAACCGCTTTGGGCGCTGGCTGGAGCGAAAATATCAAGGTGATATCCAGGTGCTCAATCAGCTGCACGGGGCGCACTATCAGGATTTTGCCGAGATCGCCCCGCCTGACCACCTACCTGAAATCTATCGCGAGCTGCCTCGCTACCTCGATTGGTACTGGTTCAAAATGAGCGAGGTGGACGCGTATATTGAACAGCTGTATGAGATGCTGATCCAAGAGGGAGTGCGAGAAAGCATCTCCACGCTATGCCATTACCTCTTCGCGCCAATGGCGTGGCCAAAGTTCACTACTTTCATTCGCGAGCGGGGTCTCAAGATCATCCACACTGGTCAGTACTACCCTGGCTCATTCCAGGGCCTCAGTGATATGCGTGCGGACAAGGTGGGCAGCATCGCTGCCAACCTGGAGCTCTACAAGGCAGCTATCCGAGATGCCGGAACACCACCCATCCTGATGGAGGTCCAGTCTGCCATGTATGCGCACATCACGGCGCCGGAAATGGAAGAGCTCTATCGTCTCTGTTTGGCGCAGGGCATCAAAGGGCTCAACTTCTACATGATGGTCGGCGGCGAAAATCACCCCGACTATATGCTGAGCACAGGCCATTCATATGACATCGCCTGCCCCATTGGACATCAGGGGCAGATCCGTGATCACTATTACACCATCCATGACCTGGGCAGCTGCTTGCGGTTGTGGAGCGAGACGCTGCTTGGCGCGGAGACGCTCTATGACATCGGAGTGGGCTTCTACGAGCCCTACGAGGCATGTATGTACCAGGGCAACACGCTGGACTGGGGTTTCCGCGATGATTACCGCTCCCTGTTCGATGAGTGTTTCAACTACTTCATCTGCAAGCCCAAGGGTGACGATCTGTTCACATTACTGACGCTATCGGGCATCAGCTTCAGAATGTTTGACCTGGAGCGTGCAGCGCTTGAAGAACTGCTGTCGTTTAAGCAGCTGTGGGTGCTCGGGCTGGACTTTATGGCACGTGATGTCCAGGAGAAATTGCGCCGCTATGTGTTACAGGGTGGTTGCCTGGTACTCTTCCCGCGCGTGCCAACGCTGGATGCATCTATGCAGCCATGTGACGTGTTGCAGGAGCTGGTGGGCTGCGTTCCCCTCGAACGTTTGCCCTCGGCGCGGCGACCGTTCGAACATCCACGTTTTGGTACGATCAACTTCGGGCAACGTTACGGCATGATGGTTCATGACTATGTGGACCTTTTCGATGCACCCTCAGATGCACGGGTTATCGCCATGGAGAGCAAATCGGGCAAGACGTGTGCCTTTGCGCGACGGGTGGGCAAAGGACAGGTGCTCCTGATCGGTTTCAAGTTGAAGTACGTCTGGGATGCCCATCTGGATCACAAGGCGTTCGTGCACACCATCCTGGGCATGGGTGGTGTGGAGCGCTGTGCCTGTGCGGAGACCGACGAGCTCATTGTGAAGGAATGCGTGGCAGGCGCACAGGGTTTCTTGACGGTGGTCAACCCGGTCAACGTGGTGAACACTAGTGCTATCTTCTACACCGACCCAGCGACACGCCGTCGGATGCGCTTGCCTCACTTGCGTCGCGAGCTGACCTACATGCGTCAGGGCGGCACGATCATGCTATTGGGATATGAGCTGCCCACCCTGGGCGGAACGCTTGCCTACTGCACAGCGGAGATCATCCGCTGCGAGCACCTGCGTGATGGCGTGGAGCTAATCATCCGCGAGGAGAAATCACCCTACGCAGAGCTCGCTGCCCGAGTGGACGGAGCGCTGGCTGCCTATGTGGACGACAGGTTGGTGGAGGCCTGCTACGATGCAGCGGCGCATGTCACCTATGTTCCTGTCGAATTGTCGCACCCCACACGCCGGGTCAGGCTGGTGAGGCGTGGAGGGTGATTCGTACCCCTATCCCTGCCCACACGTTGTGAACCCTGAAGAAGCGTGCTATACTCTCTACTCATTAGTCACCAGTTCTTGCTGGCTGAAAGCCAACCTGAAATTGTACAGAAGGGGTATATGCCATGAAGGGATACCGATATCCGGCATATTGGTTGGTGGTGATCCTTGTGGTGTTCGCATTGCTGGCAACACAGTGTGCTCCACCTGCGACTCCGACGCCTGAGGCGCAATTGACGCCGACAGCCGCTCCCACCGAAACGAGTGCACCCGTCGCAGAACAGGAACTGACCCCGACCGTTGCTGCCACTCTGGAAGTGTCCCAGCAGGTGATCACCCAGGTGGTCGAGGAGTCCGAGGCGGCGAAGGCGCGTGAACCCCAAAAAGGGATCACTGTGGTGAGCGATGAGGATGTCACTACTCCGCGCACCAAGCGCGGCGGCGAGTACAAGGATGTCGCCACCTCGGATGCGGTCAGCTTCCATCCTTACCTGACCACCGACACGGCCTCCAGCAGCTATCAGGGCATGGTCTATACTGGCGGGCTGTTACGGCTCGATGAGAACACCTTGCAGTATATCCCGAACATGGCAGAGAAATATTCCATCTCGGAGGATGGGCTTACGTTCACGTTCCACCTGCGCAAGGGCATGCTCTGGAGCGATGGTCAGCCCATCACCGCGCGAGATTTCGAATGGACCTACCAGCAGGTCATCAACCCGGCCAATGAGTTCCCGTATCTATCCCAGCTCGAGTTCATCAAGTCCTACAAAGCGTTGGATGACTACACCCTGGAGATCAAGATCGACAAGGTCTATTGCCCGAGTCTGGGCCAGATGTCCGGGTTGATCACTCCGCTGCCCAAACACGTCTGGGAGAAGCTGCCGTGGAATGATCCGGACAAGAACCCGGAGATGAACAAACCATCAGTCGTCTCGGGGCCTTACAAGCTGGTCGAGTGGAAGCGCGATCAGTACGCCGTCTTCGAAGCGAACGAGAACTATTGGTATCACGGCGCCCCGAACATCAGCCGTTACGTTATCGAGATCGTGCCGGATCAAGATGTGGCCTACCAGAAGATGAAAACAGGTGAAAGCGATACCGGCCCTATTACTCCTGACAAACTCAAAGAGGCTCGCCAGCTACCTAACATCACGGTGTATGAGTGGTGGCCGGCAGCGGCACTGTGGAGCTACATCGGCCTCAATATGCGCTCTGGATTCCCGACGCACGACCTCCACGTCCGCCGCGGGCTGAGCTACGCCATCGACAAAGACCTGCTGACCCAGGAGGTGATGCAGGGCCAGGCGAAACGGCTGTGCTCCGTCTATCCGGAGACCTCGTGGGTGTACAACCCGGATGTCCCGTGTTACGACTATGATCCGGAAAAGGCCATCGCGGAGTTCCAGCAGGCAGGTTA
>JBMFPH010000067.1:0-15130 GCA_049969215.1 Anaerolineae bacterium
CTGTACCATGCGATAACGTGACAGCGATGGGTCCAATGGATCGATGCCCAAGATGAAGAGGAAAGGCAGATCTTCTCCGGTGCTGACACCCCATAGAATGCCCGATACGTACGCCACCTCAGGCATTGCCGCGATGGCACGTCCCACGCGTTCGTCAACCACCGAGTAGCCCATATCGGCAACCCCAGCTTGCACAGCCACCAACTCCGCTCCACCTTGGCTCACAAAAGCGTTCAGCTGCTGTATGGAACCTTCTGTGATGGCGCCCAGCGACAGGATAAGCGCACTGCCTATTGCGATGCCAATCATTGTCAGCAGACTACGTGTGCGACGTCTCCATACAGCGCGCAATGTCAGGCTCAGACGCAGCACCCAAGTGGGTTCTCTGCCCGTCTCAGCGCCCATCTCATATCGTAACGCCTCGATAGGTCTCAAGCCCGCTGCGCGCCATGCCGGGTAAATCCCCCCAATGAAACCCAAAGCGAACGCCATTACCAGTCCCTGAAAGAGCAGCTCCGCCCTTAATGAGGCCGGCGCTATACTCGCAATGGTGGCTGTCCGATTCACCATCCATATCAAACCGAGTCCGATGGAGATGCCCACCAGACCGCCCAATAGACTCAGGCAAATGGACTGTCCTAAGACTAATCCCAGAATACGATGGCGACGCCACCCCAGTGCCCTCAACACCCCAATTTCGCGCGTCTGCTCGAACACAGCCATAATTATCGTGTTCATCATGCCCAGTCCACCAATGAGGACAGCGATCATGCTGATCCCCCACGCCATGCCACGAATGGTTGCAACCGTCTGCTGTTCATTGGCCAGATCGCTAGCTTCTGTCACAGACGCTTCAGGCGACAAATCCTCAATCAAGCGTTTTGCCTTATCCGCTTCAGATGGATCATACAAGCGCACCTCGAAAAAGCTCACTTGACGAGATTTCTTCAGAATGCGCTGTGCATCACTCAAGGAGATTACAGCACCGTTATCCTCGAACAGCTGCCCTGTTTCATATATACCGACCACAGAGAAGGGTTTGCTGAACAACCTCACAGCATCTCCAATGCTTTTCTTTAGATTTGTAGCCGCCTGTCGCCCCAGCAGCATCTGCCCCGGACGCATCAGGTGATTGCCCTGGACAATTCTAAAGTGCCGTATACTTGCGCTCTCGGGATCGTGGCCGTTGACAAAGAAATAAGGCACTTTCTCAAGTGTCACAAGCCCCACAATGACACCCGAGACATTACGCACTCCCGGCAGCTGCGCAATGCGAGGTTCGAGATCCTCATCTAAGGCGCTTAGGGTAATATCGTAGACATTCGCCTGCATGACCAACAGATCGGTGTCACCCGTCATGCCGGCATAGCCTTGCGCAAGGCCCTCGGCCATAGCGCCTAGAACCACAACGGCAGCCACACCGATGGACACCCCCAACACGGTCAAGAGACTGCGCGCGCGACGGCGCCAAAGGCTCTTCCAGACCATCCTCTCCCCTTTCCAAGACGCCCCAAGCGACTTTCATTATACACGAGCAAGAAGGTAAGCGGCTATCTTCAGCCCCTCCCGTGACAATTGGCACATATCATATCAGCGATAAGCTTGATCCCGCTTCGCAGCTTGCTTTGCAGGCGCTATCCAGCTTCACTATACTGTAAGCCATGCATGTTGATTTCTTGACCCTGGCCTGTCTGCGAGATGAGCTGGACCGCTTACTAGGAGCACGTGTCCAGCATATTGTGCTGCCGGACGAGCTGTCCGTCAGCTTAGAGCTCTATGCCGGACGACGTTATTACCTGTTGCTCTCCGCGCACCCTCAACTTGCCCGTGCATTGTTAGTCTCAGAGCAGCCCCGGCGTGGCCCCGATGTGGAACCTCCTATATTGCTCCTTCTGCGTAAATGGGTACGCGGTGCGCGTATGATAGATGTCATACAGCCATCTTGGGAACGCGTTCTGATTTTTCATTTCGAGGGACCACAAGGCCGTTGCCAGCTAGTAGCGGAGATAATGGATCGTTACAGCAACCTGGTGTTAGTCGGCCCAGATGGCCAGGTGCTTGATGCCATTAAACGCGTTGGTCCAGAGATGAACCGCAAGCGAGTCACCCTACCCGGACAGCCATATCAAATGCCACCACCCCAGGTCAGTCGCCAACCCCCTGTGGCAGTGGACTGGACCACGTTGGTGCATTCCGCGCCTCCAGAACAACCCCTGCGTTCCATATTGACAAGTCATCTGCTAGGGGTGAGCCCCACCCTGGCACGTGAAATCGCTGCCCGAGCAACCGGTAATCCTCTGGCATTGGTGCGCGATGCCGATCCGAGTGTTGTGGCAAGGTGTGCTGCGGAATTATTCGCCCCGCTCGTCAATGGGGTGTGGCAGCCTCACATTGGACTGGATGAGCGTGGCGAGATAGTCGCATGGGCGCCCTACCCACTCGCGCAGTGCTCACGGAGCGATCCGGTAGCGACCATCAGTGAGGCAATGGAACAGTTCTTCGCCAGTCGCACTTCACAAGACACCTATGCCACTGCACGTCGTGAAGTGCAGAGCGCTATTGATGCGGCCAAACATCGGGTCGAGCAAACCTTGGCCAATGTACGTGCTCAAATCCCGGATGAAGGCGCAGTGCGTTGGCTGCGTGAAACGGGTGAATTGTTGCTGATCCACCAGCATATGGTCGAGCCAGGTGCTGAGCAAGTGATGTTGCCTGACTACACAGGTGTGCTGCGAAACATCATCCTCGACCCGACACGATCAGCGAGCGAGAACGCCCAGCTCTATTTCCACCGCTATCGAAAAGCGATGCGCGCCGCCTATGAATTGCCGGCGCGCATCGCGGAGCTGGAAGCAGAAATGGCATTTCTAGAGCAGCTGGCTGTCGATTTGCGCATAGCAGAGACACGTGCAGAAATTGACGCAGTACGTCAAGAGCTGGTTGAGGCAGGCTGGATATCACGACCACGTCATCTCAGCGCAGCCAAAAGTGGCCCAAGGCGCCTGGTGATAGATGGTTTCACCGTTTACGTGGGTCGGAATGCACGACAGAACGAAGAGGTCACCTTCAAGTTAGCAAACCCTAACGATCTATGGTTGCATATGCGTGGTCAACCGGGACCTCATGTCATCATCAAAAGCGGTGGCCGTGAAGTGCCCGAGCATGTAATCGAACAAGCAGCTCAGTTGGCACTGAGCGATAGCGCGATGCCCGCGCCGGTGGACATCACCGAAAGACGTTTTGTGCGCCGCATGCCAGGAGGGCATCCAGGCATGGTAGTCTATCATAATGAGCAAACCTTGCGGGTAAAACCAGATGGACAAACCGGATAACCGCAGCGGTCGGCAAGCCCATATCTTGGTGGTGGATGATAGCGAACAAGAACGGATTGTGCTGACGCGTCTGCTACAGCAAATGGGGCATACAGTGGAGCAGGCCGGCAACGGCCGTGAAGCGCTGGAACGCCTCACGAACAACGACTTTGATCTCGTCCTCCTCGATCTTATCATGCCCGAGATGAACGGGTTACAGGCGCTCGAACATATGCGGTCCAACCCGCTGCAAGAACATATCCCTGTACTGATGATTTCGGAACTAGATGATATGGAGAACATTATCAGGTGCGTTGAGCTGGGCGCCGAGGACTATTTGCCCAAGCCTATCAACGAAACACTGTTCCGTGCCCACGTATCCGCTGCTCTTGAGAAGAAATGGCTGCGCGACCGAGAGCGAGCTTACCTGGCTGCCATCCGCCAGGAGATGGAGTTGGGCCGTCAGATACAAGCGGATTTTATGCCAGCTAGTCTCCCGCATATACCCGGCTGGGAAATTGCAGCGCGTTTCTTGCCTGCTGGTGAGGTATCGGGAGATTTTTTCGACGTTTTTCCGCTTTTCAACGCCCACCTGAGCTTGGCGATAGGGGATGTCAGCGGCAAGGGCGTTGGCGCTGCCCTGTTTATGGCGCTGATTCGAACACTGCTAAGAGCATTCTCAGAATATAACAGCGGCAAACACGATGATGCATTGAACGCGGTGCACTTTGTCAATCGCTACATATTACGCCACCATCAGCAGCGTACCAGCATGTTTGTTACCCTGTTCCTGGGGGTCCTCGAGCTTCAGACAGGCAAGCTTGAGTATATCAATGCCGGCCACGTTCCTGCCGTGCTATCGCGCCTAGATGGCTCTCAGGAGCTCTTGTTCCCCAGCGGTCCTATGGTTGGGATTACGGATGAGATTCCGTTTGAAAAACGTACCACGCAGTTAGAACGAGGCGATCTCCTTTTGCTTTACACAGACGGTGTTACGGAGGCAATGAATGCGGAACACCGGCTCTTTAGCACAGAACGCTTACAAAGGTTAGCGTGTTCCGGTGAATCCTCCCCAAAGCAGTTGTTAAAATCCATCGAGGCACGCCTGACCGCCCATAGCGGCGAGTTTCCCTTCTCCGATGATGTGACGATGCTGGCAATTAAACGGCTGCAACGTGAACCGGAGGGGTCGCCCTATCATACAGCCCATAAGGAGACATAAGTATGCTGCCCAAACGTAAAGCGATCGATGAGGACGCAGGGCTAATATGCGTCTATGTGACTTCTGGCCTCTATCAGGCTCAGATCATTCGCGGCAAGCTGGAGGCGAACAATATCCCCGTGCTGCTAAAGTACGAAAGCCTCGGCCCCGTGATGGGTCTCACTGTGGATGGGTTGGGTCAAGTAGAGGTGTGGGTGCCTCGTGCTCTTGAATCGCAAGCGCGCTCCCTGCTGGAGGAAAGCGGATCTTCCACCTCGGGTGAAGCTGAGGAAAACATAGAAGGGTAGTTCAGCGCTGTCACTGCGCGCCAGAGAAAGCTACTCCAATCTCACACAATCAACGTGCCAAGCCAAGCCATAATGTGCTGAATGGCTCCCGACATTAGCCAGGACACAGCCAGCACGATCGCAGCCAACAACGCGGCGACTGCTACATTGCCCTTTTGGAGCTCTGCCAGTTCATCGATTTCACCAGTCAGAAGATCGAACAATCCCACCGCCAATATGATGCCTGACAGTGCCAAGATAAATCCAACTGCCAGCCCTGCCGCCTGGGTCAGCAACGCGTAAATTGGATAGAGACGGAGACCTGCATCCGCGGCCGAGGGTACCGCCAGCGCTGGACGCAGGATCAGAGCAATGCCCACAATAATGCTCGCTACGACCAGTCCCATTGCAACATTGCCACGTCGGAGCTCAGCCCACTCGTCCAGATGGCGCGTTGCCCGATTGAAGAGCACCACACCCAGGTATGTTGCTATTACTGTCATAATGATCGCCACACCTATCTGAGCGATTGACAGAACCAGATGCGCCATCGACTGCCTCCTCGACTGGGGATGAATAACACGATTATAGCATCGAACGCGCTCCATTGCTAACCCGCCTCAGCACCAACTAGCTGAACCAGCTACAATTGACACAAGATTGTGTTGATATAAACTACAATGATGGAAACAGCATCCCACGCTGGCTGTACGAGACAAGCGCAAGTGGCCAGGCTCGACCGATCCAAAATGCTCTATTACTTATATCGCCTGGCGGGTGAAATAGTCCCTCGCATACCGCCACGCGTAGGTTACTCTTTGTTCTCGATGCTCGGTGGTCTGGTACATCGTTTGAACGCTCGGGCACGTTCTCAGGTGCGTAGCAACATCCGCCACATCTTGGGAGATCAAACATCTGAGGCAGAAGTCGCACGACTGGCAAGGGCCACTTTCGATTATATCGCTTACAACTATTACGACTTATTCCGTCTCCCCACGTTAACGGAACGTCAGGTAAACGCGATGGTGCATGTGACGGGGTGGGAGAACGTGCAAGAAGCGCTCAAATTGGGCAAGGGTGTGGTGATGACATCTGCCCACTTCGGTAATATTGAGGTGGTCTTATATGCCATGCTGCTGCGTGGGGTTTCCATTACCATCCCGGCCGAACGGGTCGAACCGCCAGAGTTGTTCGAGTACCTCACAAAACTGCGTACCAGTAAGGGGCTCAAATTGATCCCGGTCGATGGTCCTATGATCGAACTGATCCGAACCTTACGGCGCGGCGGGGTAGCCGGCATCGCGGGAGACCGTAATGTGGCAGGCGAGGGATGCGTAGTCACCTTCTTCGGCGCGCCGGCACGGCTTCCAGATGGACATGTGCGATTAGCTTTGCGCACCGGTGCACCTTTGATGCTCGGTTTCAGCCGTCGTGTGCGACACGACCGCTATGAGGCCACCTTTCTGCCACATTTCCTCATCCCGAATGAGGGAACAGAGGAAGAACGCTTTGCAGCAGGGATGTCCTACGTCGTGCGAGGCCTAGAAGAAGCGATCAGAAAATGGCCCGAGCAATGGGCCATCACGGTTCCGATATGGATTGAGGATTAGCCTCATTGAGACAATTTTTTCGGCGCGATGAGTGCGTCCGCCAAGCCAGAAGGGGGAGAACATCGCAGCTATGCGCATCGGTCTGATATCGCCCTACGATTTCGCTTATCCCGGTGGCGTCACCAAGCACATTGCGAACCTGAGCAATAAACTTCGAGAACTGGGGCACCGAACCATCATCATAGCACCGATGTCCCGTAACAGTGCACCACCGCCTCCGGAGCTAATCCCTTTATCATGCTTTATTGTTCCGGTGCGCTATAATGGATCGCAAGCGCGACTATGTCTCTCACCATTTATGCGACAAACCGTGCGTCGCATCCTGAGGGAGCATCCACTGGATGTGATCCACTTGCATGAGCCAACTAACCCGACGTTGCCTATGGTCGTGCTGCAAGAATCTATCAAGTTAGCTGCGGGAAGCGTGATAGTGGGCACATTCCACGCCTACCGTGAAAGCTACAAATTGAACGAGCTGGAACGGCTGTTGCACTACGCATATCGCACCTTCTGTCGAGATATTGCCACCCAACTTGACGGCCGTATCGCTGTGTCGTCATTGGCTCGGGAACATGCCTCTCGAATAATTCCCGGCCCGTATCGGGTCATTCCCAACGGTGTGGACGTCCATCTCTTCGGCGATGCCGGAATTGCTCCTCTGCCCGAGTTCAGGGAAGGGCTCAATATCCTGTTCGTTGGACGCCTTGAAGCGCGCAAAGGGGTCCACTACTTGCTGGAAGCTTTCGCGCGTGTCAAAAGCACATTGCCTCAGACGCGCCTACTGATCGTGGGACCTTATTCCGCCCATGAAACAAAACCATTACAACGCCTCATCCATTCACAGGCATTGCGCGATGTCCATTTTCTCGGTTGCCTATCGGAGAAAGAGCTGGCCCGCTGTTATCGCACCGCTCATGTATTGTGTGCTCCTTCGGTCGGTTCTGAGAGCTTCGGTATGGTGCTTCTGGAGGCAATGGCAGCTGGGCTTCCCATCGTTGCGTCCGACATCGCCGGTTACCGCACCGTGGTAAAGCACCAGGTGGAGGGATATCTGGTACCTCCGGGCAATGTGGAAGCGATAGCCCATGCGCTGGTCACTTTGTTATGTCAACCTGAGCTGCGCCAATGTATGGCAGTGCGAGGGCGTGCAACCGCAGCGCGTTATGCTTGGGACCAGATAGCAACCGACATCTTAAGCTTCTATATGGACTTGTACGCAGAAAAACGGGCTAAACATTGCAAGATATGGCCTTGTACTGAGCATCCCTATCCAGGGTATCACAGAATAGAACAGGTGAACTGATCTATGCTGACCGACCTTGTACGCGAATGGACTCGTGGGGTCCTGCTACCCATCGCACGGCTCATCAGTTGGAGCGGAGTATCGCCGAATGTGATCACGGTCGCGGGCTTTTCCCTGACAGTGGCAGACGCGATATTGCTGGCAATGGGGCATGTGCAATTAGCTGGTGCCCTGCTTATCCCTGCAGCCGGTTTGGATGCCATTGACGGCTCCTTAGCGCGTATCCAGAACCGTGTGACGCGGTTTGGCGCTTTTCTCGACTCGACAATAGACCGTCTGTCGGAAGCGGTGCTATTCCTGGGTGCTCTGCTCTATTACTTGAGTGGCTCGCCCAACCAAACGGAGATCATCGTCCTATTTGTAGCGCTGATAGGCTCACTGATGGTCAGCTACACCAAGGCGCGCAGCGAAGCAGTGGGGATCACTATTAGAGGAGGTTTGCTGACACGCTTTGAGCGCATGCTTGTGCTAATCATCGGCATGATGCTCAACGAATTGACCATTGCATTGTGGATACTGGCCGTTTTTGCCAACATAACCGTGCTGCAGCGGGTATGGCTCACCTGGCGCAATACCCGCGACATCAGGACCAGATAATATGAGCCACTTGGGAAATGCCATCTGGTTGATCTTTGGTGGTATGCTAGCTGCTCTCGTCTACATCACCGGAGGCGCGATCATTTGTCTGACAGTTGTGGGGATCCCCTTTGGCCTGCAATGTATCAAGCTGGGGATTGCGATGTTGACTCCTTTCGGCAAGGAGCTGCATCGGTCATCCGAAGCAAGTAACACCCTATACGTTATCATGAACCTTATTTGGTTTGTGCTGTTTGGCTGGCAAATCGCTCTGCTCCACCTGACATTGGCGCTCATTCTTGCCCTGACGGTTATCGGCTTGCCATTTGCCAAACAGCACATCAAGCTTATCCCCCTCGCTTTATTCCCATTTGGGCATGACCTGGCTTGAGCAATGCCTCACGTTCATGCTAAGTCCGACCCGAGGAGAATTGGGCAGTGTGTCTTTCCCAGTGAAAATTGTAAAATGTTTCACGAGCAGCTCTGCAGCGTCAGCGGATAATCGTCAGATGGATATTCTTGCATACGAAGATCTCCGATTTGTTCGCTTCTTCTCAGCGTACATTTGTGCGATCTCGCACACATCTTGCTCATCACATTATTCTTGTTGAATGTTTCGCAGCGAATTTTCACAGCGAAGGATACAATGCCGAGAATTGACAGAGAACCTCCTGCGTTTTACAATCGGTCATACTGGTCGTACCATTGCCTTTCCCAGACGAGGATCCGCCAATGCGACATATATTCAATTCACTGCAAGTAGAGGATGGCATTCTCTCTGTGCGTGCCGCCCAGCAGATTCAAGAGCGGATACGTTCCGGCGAGCTACGCCGGGGCGATCGATTGCCCTCAGAACGAGAGTTGAGTGAATATCTGGGCGTCAGTCGCACCGTGGTTCGGGAGGCAATCAAGCTCTTGAAGGCGATGGGACTGGTACGCGTCCGGCAAGGCGTTGGAACTTTCATCGCTGAGCCCGGACCTGAGATCCTGGAAGCTCCTATAGCTGCCCTGATGGGCTCGGGCCCCAAGGTCATTACGGATCTGCATCAAGTGCGCGAGATACTCGAGCCTCCCATTGCGGCACTGGCAGCCCAGAACGCTGTCGAGGACCATGTCGCTCGTCTTGAGCAGGCAATGCACGATATGGAAGCGAACATTTTCCATCTGGAAAGATATATTGAGGCAGATCAGCGTTTTCACTCTATTCTAGCGGAAGCCACTGGTAACAGCGTGTTACAGCTTGTGGCATATTCCATTGTGGACCTTATGCAAAAGGAGCGTCACCTTTGTTTCGCCTCACCTGGCGCAACCCAGCGGGGATGCTATCACCACCAGCGCATTCTGGAAGCAGTGAAGGCGCGCGATTCGCAGGCAGCTCTTGCAGCTATGCAGGACCATCTCGGGCAGATCCGCGAAGACATCACACCCAATATCCAATCGTTGCTCTCAACACAGGAAATGGCTGAAACAGCCGAAGACGGATCTTAGATCTCAAGCGCTGTTCCCTTCCTTATCAAACCCGTCGGATTCACGACCCACCCAAAAGTTATATCTTCCGATTGACCCTAGCTTCTAGCTTGCAGGAGAGCGCGCAGATGTTCCACCGCCAGACGGGGGCTGGCCAGGATGGGCGCCTTCTGTTCGTCGGGGGGGATGGTCTCTGCCACACGCTGCATAGAAGCTTGGGCAAGTAATATCACCTCATTACGCTCCATTAACCCCTTGAGCGTATCACGCACGATGCGATCGTGCGTGATGGTATCCCCTCGCGAGAACAGCGCCGCATATGCCCCCTCGCAAAAAGCGGGCTCAACCTCCACAGACTTGCCCAGCTCGCTGGCACGCGCACGTACCAGATCGACCAGCGGGTTCAGAGCGGACATAGCAGTGGCGGCGACACCGATACGCCGGCCGAGTTCGAACGCCTTATCAATCATAGGCACATCCACCTTGAGCACCGGTATGCCAACCAGAGCACCGACGTAATCCGCACACGGCGATATGGAAGAACAGGTCATCTGCAACAATTCCGCCCCCGCTTGTTCCGCCGCGAAGGCATGCTCAGCCACACGCCGATAAAGAAATGGAGATAATCCCTCCTGCGCAACCACCACTTTAGCTAGTATTTCGTCGGTGATGTGGTAGACAATCAGCTCCGAGGGCAACAGCTCTTTGACTAACGAGTCAAAAATATTAAACGCCGGAAATACTGTATGTAAGAAAGCTATTTTGCGAGCCATTGGGATACTCCTGACGAGAAAGGGGGATACGTGTTCTCCATGCAATGGTATACATGTTAAATCTACACCGCTCGAGAATTACTCATCTCTAATGCCCTTATACGCTCCTCGATTGCTTTGAGATCGAGCGGGTATGCGCCATACTTCTTGGCAGTTTCCAAAGCTCGCCAGATGTTCGCCACCGGAATACCGCTGTGATAGGAATGATCGGGTGCGAAGATATAACCGCCCCCTGGTGCTCCATCACGCAAGCATTCTAAAGTCTCGCGTTCCACGTCTTCAGGGGTGCCATGAGCGAGTGTCGTGGTCGTGCTGAGGTTGCCGATCAGGCATAATCGATGCCCGTACTTGGCTTTCACATCAGCCAGGTCCATATGAGCGCTGCGCTGGAGCGGGTTAAGGGCAGCAATCTTGAGCTGCACGATGTCATCCAGAATGGCATTCAAGTTGCCATCGCTATGTAAGATCACTGGTGTACCGGTGTCTGCTAAAATCTTCACCTGTTCGGCGATGTGAGGCAACACAAACCGCCGCCAGTCAGCCGGCCTGATAAAAGTGGACTGATTCATACCCCAATCGTCATGAATGACAATCACATCCACCCCAATGCGGATCATATTCAAGCCTACCTGGGCGTTCCAATGGGCCATCTCGCGCAACATGTCATTCAGTAGATCGGGCTCATCGTAAATCCACATCCCGATGTTAACCAGGCCTGCTAGCATCCACACACTGGAGAAAGGCCCACGCACACCTCCCACGACCGCCAGCTCACCCTTGGCCAACTCGACCGCGCGACGCGGCTGCTCGACACGGATAGGAAGATCTGGATCGGGAACACGCAACTTGCGCCAGCTTTTGCGATCCTTGACCACCTCTCCTTCGGGCCAGCCAGCCGGCCATGCATTGGCATTGGTACCCCACCAGATGCCCCACTCATCTTGGTAGCGCTCTCCATGGAGCTGGATATTCGCAAACCCCATAAAGCCTAGCGGCGCCGTCCACACCATATCGAGTCCCACCACACGTGCTATAGCCACTTCGTCGTCCACGTTGTGATAATAACTGGTGGGCTGCCCCAGCACAGCTTCAATAAAGGGTGGCCCGAAGTGATATTCGAACAATGGCACCCGATCCGGCTGCCCTCCGCGCAATGCGGTCAGGAATCGTTCACGACTGTTCACATAACACTCCCGATATAATCCATCAAAGGCTCACATAAGGTGCCACCTGTTGCACGTGTCGGATCGAACGATGCACCCAGTCATCTGGATCGGCGATCTGGTCACCTGGAACCCCCAGCTCGAAGGAAATGACCAATTCGTCATATCCGAAGCGCTTCACCCGCGCATCGATATCGATCCTGCGCAGTGCTTCCAGATAGTCGGCTGTGTGTGTGATCCCCGTCCCAATCACCTGATTGGTATGGCGGAACGCTTCATGGTCACTGAAGTGCGCATGGATGATTGAGTCAGCGAGAAGCTCCAGGTGCTCAGGACCTTCACGAGCTAAGGCCATATGACCGAAGTCCACCAAGGTGACAAAGTTGGCACGATCGACATCCTCCTGCATACGCAACGTCGAGGCGGTGTCGTTCACCAGGTACCATACATATGGCTCCGTCTCCTGGGCAATGTACACCCCCCGCGGTGCTGCATAATCACAGACGCGCTGCCAGAAACGCACCGACTTCTGCCAAGCTGTGGAACGATCGAGGCCGTAGACCCACTGACCGGAGTTAAACATGATCTGATTGATCCCCCACTGAACAGCCAGGTCTATGCCCTGGGTCATGTACGTGTAACATCGTTCCAGTTCTGCCTCGTCTGCCGCGACGATATTCATCGGAGGATGAAGCACATAGTTGCGTGGCATTAGTCCAAGCGCGGCTATCTCGGACTTGAGATTGCGTCGTTGACGCTCACTCAGATGCTCGGGGCCGGCGTGAAAAACGCCATGCAGGTCCACATAGCGAAAGCCTAATGCCGCAGCGCGCCTCAAACTCCTCAACAGCGAAGCCGACTCGGCAATGAACCAGATGCCGGTGAGCATGCCGATCTTCATACGGGGACTACCGCTTTCACCCATGTTGCTTCGACAGGTTCTTATACCTAATGAACGGTTCAGTGCAGCACCTGATCTTGCACTACCTTCATAGTCTCCTTCATAATGTCGATCATTTCATCGATTTGGTCGCGTGTGATGACAAGCGGCGGGGTAATCAACAGCATATCGCCCATCACACCGTCCACACAACCGGTGCACTGGAAGGTGACCAAGCCTCGTTCCAGAGCTTCAGCTTGGAAACGAGCCGCTACTTTTAGCTGGGGATCAAAGGGTTCCTTGGTCTTCTTGTCCTTGACGAATTCGAGACCACACATCATTCCCTTGCCACGCACATCGCCGACGATGTCAAACTGGAGCAGCTCCTTCAACCGGCTGAGCAGGTACTCACCCATTTCCCTTGACCGCTCGACGAGATTATGTTTTTCCACATGGCGGATCACCTCGATCGCAACGGCACAAGAGACCGGATTCTCGTTGAGCGTGTGGCCTGCAAGGAAAGGCTGTCCGGTTTCCTCGATGACCTGCCACATTTCTTCGCTGGCAATCGTAGCGGATAGCGGTGTGTAGCCTGAGGTCATCCCCTTTGCTGTCGCAATGATATCCGGCGTAACGCCCCACGCTTCGATGCCGAACCAGTAGCCTATCCGTCCCCAGCCAGTCATCACCTCATCCACAATCAATTTGACATCGTAACGGTCACAGATGTCCCGGATGACCTCAAAGTAACCCGGCGGTGCGGGCACAGCTCCCAGGGCAGCGCCCACCACCGGCTCGGCGATAAAAGCCGCAATGTTTTCCTGTCCTTGCTGTCGAATCTCCGTCTCCAGCTGACGCGCACACTTCAAGTTACAATCCGGATAGGTCTTTTCGAATGGGCACCGATAGCAATAGGCGGGCGGAATTTTGGGGAAGTTGACATACATCGGGTAGTAGTAGCGACGACGATAGGTATGTCCGTGGATGCCTGCCACCGCAATATTGTTGCCATGAAAACCGCGCCATCGTCCTATGACGGCATATTTGGAGGGCTTGCCAGTGTGCACATAGTACAAACGTGCCAGACGCACCGCCGAGTCAATGGCATCCGTGCCGGTACAGCCGAACCAAGTGCGACAGTTATACTTCATCGTCCCCGGTGCGTGGCTGGCCACCAGCTGTCCTAGCTCCAACATAGGCTCATTCGAGAAGACGTGGGGGGCAGCGAAGCAGACCTTACGTGCCTGTTCATACATAGCGTCAATGACGCTTTGCACCCCGTGACCAATATTGACCACAACAGATGATCCGGCAGAGCCATCCAGATATCGCTTGCCGTTCTGGTCCCAAAGGTACACACCCTCCGCGCGCGTGATAATCGGCGCCGGCCGCTTCCAGAAGCGATGAACCGCCGGTTTGAAGCGCGCGACAACCTCGCTCATCACTGTGTCCACCATCATAGTCTGTCCCCTTTCAGAGATTAATCACAAAATGAAAAGATTACCCCAAAATTGCGCTGCCCAAAGTCCGAGAAGACATTTACGGAGCCTCCATCCCATTACGGTTTGCCACGAGTTTCAAGCGACATGGTGCGTGGTATGACCTGTATGACACATTATAGTACGAATACCCCTTATTGTCAATGATCATTCGAGTGCTAACCGAGGCTTTTTCACCCACACATATACTTGCGCCCATAGTCACATCCCGTGAAGATCGCCCTGCCCGCGCAGCGCCGCCAGAATCAACGACGCTCACAACAATCCTGTCAGCAACGATGTCATCTTTGTTGCAGGTTGTGATTTGAGAAACGAAAAACTTGATCCCCGATCGTGGAGATCTGGTAACGATGATATAGTGGTGCAATGGTTGGAGCCATCCAAAGCAGATCGTCGATGGTGTGTTGCGCCGGGCGTGTCAGGTGGGCGTCTTGTGGGGCTGGCTGGACGGCAATCCGTGCGACCGCATCCTGCGACCGACCTACCAGCCAGAACGCAAGGAGGTGTGGAGCGCCGACGAGCTGGCCCGCCTCCTGGACGGGGCCCAGGGGCACGCCCTATACCCACTGTACCTACTCATTCTGACGACCGGGTTACGCATTGGCGAAGCGTTGGCGTTGCGCTGAGCTGACCTTGGCCTGACAGCGGGCACGGTGACGGTGCGCCGGTCGGTGCAGCGGATTGGTGGCGACTGGGTGGTGACGACGCCGAAGACCCGGGCCGGCGAACGGGTGGTGGGCGTGCCCGCCGAAGTGGTGGCGGGGCTGAAGCAGCATCGGGTGCGCCAGATTGAGCGGCTGGGTGACGCCGAATGGAGCGCTGACGGCCTTGTGTTCACGAACCGGGCGGGTGGCTACTTGTGCCCGTCGGTGGTACAACACGGCCTGGGGCGGCTATGCCGACGGCTGGGCATCCCGCACCTGACGGTGCACGGCTTGCGGCACTTGCACGCATCGTTGCTGCTGGAGGTGCTGGCCGACTTCGCGCGAGAACGGGCAGGCATACTCCGCTGGGCAGTAGAAGGCGCCCTCGAATGGTACGCCCGTGGGTTGCCCCAATG
>JBMFPH010000068.1:0-3103 GCA_049969215.1 Anaerolineae bacterium
GCAAGTAGTTGCCTCGCGTCTGCAGGCGGCGAAAGGGCGCGGCGGCGCCGGCATCGCGGCATTAGCCTCTACGCGTTTGCCGGTGGAAGCTTTGTATAGCTTCAAACAGCTCTTCGCCGACGGATTGGATGGTGGCATTGTGACCAGCATTGAAGAAGGTGTCACCACCGCATTGCCCGGTTGGGTGGCGCGCAAGCTGGGCAAACCCTTCGAGGGCACATTGGACGAAATCCATAAGGCAGATCTGGTGTTAGCCATTGGGGTTGATCTGGTCGAAAATCACCAGGTGGCTGGCTTCTTCGTGAAGCGCATCCTGCCACAAGGCTGCAAGTTGGTGGTCATCGACCCTTATGACAACGGCCTGCATGCCCTGGCCGATTTCTCACTGCGCCCCAAGAAAGAGACTGATTACGACCTCCTGGTGGGACTTATGCAGGTCATCGCCAGCCTGGGAATGGTGCGCACCCACCCCATTGGCACGCATGACCTCACCAGGCACACGCCTGACAATGTCGGCCGCACGACCGGGGTGGCGGCGGAGACCATTCGCGAGGTGGGACGCCTGCTTGCCGAAGCAGAACATCCGGTGTTCATTTACGGAAAAGGACTTACACGCGCCAGCTTCCCCACCGCCTTAGAAGCGCTCCTCGATCTGGCGCGCATGGCAGGCGCCCTCGATGACACCCATAGCGCGATCATCGGCACGAAGGGGCAGGCAAACAGCATGGCTGCCTATCTATTTGACCTCGACAAGGCATTCGACCTCAAAGGACATCAGGTGGCTTACCTGGCACTGGGAGATGACCATCCCAGCGCGCGGCTGCTTGAGCATATGGAAAACGTCCCCTTCCTGGTGGTGCAAGCCAGCTATGCCTCACCTCTGACCGACCGGGCGGACGTTGTCCTGCCGGCGGCGGTTTGGGCTGAGCAGGCCGGGCATTACGTGAACCTGGAAGGCCGTCTACAGGAGGCACGCCAGGGATTAACGCCACCGCGCGATGTGCGGAGCAACTTGGCCATCTTCCAGGCATTGGCTGAGGCGTTGGGCATCACACTGGACGAAAACTGGCGCGATGCTCTGCAACAACGTGTGTGGATTGGCCAGCCGGATGCTTGTCGATAAGTGTGGGTAGTGGACAACGGAAAGGGTATGAGATATAATAATAGGAGAAAAATGGTATTGAAAGGAGTATAGAAATGCCTAAACCGAAAGTGTCAACTGATTGGCTGGCAGCATGTGCGGGGTGCCATATGTCGCTACTGGATATGGACGAGCGCATCGTCAAGCTAGCTGAGCTTGTGGATATCCGTGCGACACCGATCACCGATTTGAAGGAGCCAGATGAAAGCGGTGTCGACGTAGGTATTCTCACCGGTGCGGTGAACACAACAACCAACGAAGAAGTGGCTCGCCGTATGCGCAGCCGGTGCAAGATTCTGGTGGCACTAGGCGATTGTGCTGTCTTTGGCGGGGTTATTGCTATGCGCAACTTTTTCAAGCTCGAAGATGCCCTCAAGCGGGCGTATGTGGAAACGGAGAGCACTGATGCAGAGGGCAAGGTCCCCGCTGATTCCGAGCTCGGCGTGCCTACTCGGGTCAGAGCAGTCAAGGAAGTAGTCAAAGTGGATGTCTGTGTGCCTGGTTGCCCCCCCGATGCAGACATTATTTTTTATGTTTTATCGGAGCTGGCACAGGGACGCATCCCTGAACTCAGGGACGAAAAGCTTCAATGGCATTAGGCCATGTAAGTGTGCGCTAATGGACCTGGATATAGTCGGTATATAGAGCGAGATGGGGAGAAGGTCACATGGAAACGCGGAAAATTACAATCGAGCCAGTAACCAGGATCGAAGGCCATGCTAAGGTGACCATCCACCTGGATAGCAATGGCAACGTGGAACGTGCTCTTTTCCACGTCAACGAGTTTCGCGGCTTTGAAAAATTCTGTGAAGGGCGCATGTACTTTGAAATGCCGGCCATTACACCGCGCATTTGCGGCATCTGCCCGGTCAGCCATCATCTGGCAGCTGCCAAAGCGGGTGATGCATTGGCTGGCTCACCTCCTCCACGTCCGGCTTCGCTGCTGCGCGAGCTGATGCACATGGGGCAGGTCATTCAGAGCCATGGGATGCACTTCTTCGAGCTCGCCGGGCCCGATCTGCTGTTGGGCTTTGACGCTGACCCGGCGGTGCGCAACGTGGTAGGATTGATTCAGACAGATGCTCAGTTGGCGCTTAGGGCGGTCAATCTGCGCAAGTATGGTCAGGAGATCATCAAGACGCTGGGCGGTCGCAAGGTACACCCCAATTTTGCCGTGCCAGGAGGGGTGAACAAAGTATTGCATCCCGAGGAACGCGATCAGATCCTGGCCGGTTATGACGAAGCCCTCCAAACCGTGCAGCTCGGCTTGAAAATCTTCAAGGATTGGGCAGAAAAGAACATTGAGGACATCAACAAGTTCGCCGTCTTTTCCACCGGCTATTTCGGCCTGGTGACACCGGAGGATGGGCTGGAGCTGTACGAAGGTGAATGCAAATTGATCGACGCCAACGGCCGGCCCCTGGAGCGCTTCCCGGGCCATCGCTACCTCGACTACATCGCTGAGCATGTCGAGGACTGGTCCTACCTCAAGTTCCCTTATTACAAGAAGATGGGATGGCCGGCGGGGGTATATCGCGTGGGCCCGCTGGGGCGGCTGAATGTGGCGCAGAAAATCGACACCCCGTTGGCCAATGCCGAGCTGCAAGAGTTCAAGAAGCTCAACGGTGGATGGCCAGTCGAAAACACCTTGTTCTACCATTATGCGCGCCTGATCGAATGCCTGTTCGCTGTGGAGAAGGTGCATGTCCTTCTGGACGATCCCGACATCCTGAGCACGGAGATCCTGAACACGCGCCGGGAGTGGGTGGGCGAAGGTGTCGGTGTTATTGAGGCGCCGCGGGGCACCCTGTTCCATCACTACTGGGCGAACCGCAACGGTCAGCTGCAGCGCGTCAATCTGATCGTGGCCACCGGTCATAACAACTGGGCGATGAGCAAGGCGGTTGACAGCGTGGCCAAGACCTACATTAACGGCCAGCCTATCCGCGAAGGATTGTTGAA
>JBMFPH010000068.1:3113-15116 GCA_049969215.1 Anaerolineae bacterium
GTCCTGTTCCACCCATGCCATCGGCCAGATGCCCATTGTAATCGAGATCATGGATGAGAACGGCGAGGTGGTGCAGACCTTGCGACGCGACAGCTGAGTGATGTGCTTGAAGCACCGCCCATCTCCGGCGGTTTACTCCGACTCTTCTTTACTACGCCCACAGGATCGGGCGTATAAGTGTTGACATCGATACTTGGGTGTTTGTTTATGGAAAAAGTGGAGAACCCACCTTTCAACAAGGCACTGGTGATCGGATTTGGCAATCCAGACCGCCAGGATGATGGGGTGGCCTGGTACATCTTGGAGCAATTGGCGAAACAGCTGGGGCGTGTGGTCTCCGAAAGTTTGGATGACGACCTGTGTCGTATGGAGCCGTCACCCGTATTGGTGCGCATGCCCCAGCTGATCCCCGAGATTGTTGAGCCGATCTCATGTTTCACACGTGTCTGCTTTGTGGATGCCCACACCGGCAGTTATGCAGAGGAGGTTTATTTTGCGGCTCTGCAGCCGGAGCGTCAGCTCTCCCCTTTTACCCATCACCTGACACCCCAAAGCTGCCTGCACATCGCTCTCAGCTTATACGGCCGGGTGCCCCAAGCAGTGCTCTGTTCGGTACGCGGATATGAGTTTGGCTTTGCGCGCTCTCTGTCCGAGAGGACAGCGGCGTTGGCAGAGGAAGCACTCCAACGCATTCGGGCATGGCTAGAGGAGGATGCACGATGACAGTACCAAATGGCGATGGCGGCGTGCCCACGGTGGATCTCTCCTTGATGGAACCCGTTTTCGAGAAATATGCCGGTCAGCCCGGCGCCCTGATCCCCATTCTGCAAAAGGCCCAAGACATCTACAACTACCTGCCCCCCGAAGTGCTGCAGCGGATCGCGGAGCGCCTGGGCATTGCGTTGAGCAAGGTATACGGCGTGGCCACTTTTTATGCTCAGTTCTATCTAGAACGACGCGGCCGACACGTGCTCCGATTGTGTGATGGCACGGCCTGTCACGTCAAGGGGACGCCGGTGCTACTCACCGCGATCGAAGAAGAGTTTGGCGTGCGACCTGGTCAGACCACCGAGGACGGCAACCTGACGGTGGAGATCGTTTATTGTATGGGCTCATGTGCATTGGCACCGGTGGCAGTGTTGGACGGCAGGGTCATCGGGCGTATGCGTCAGGAGACGCTGCTCAAGACGGTGAAAAAGCACATCGATCGGAGCCAGGAGACTTCACAATGAGACTCGACGGGAGCGCAACGCTAGCAACGCGACGGGCGCAGGCGGTCGCACAATGGGAAAGCAAAACCGGCGCCGACCTGTACGTGACCGTGGGGATGGGGACGTGCGGTCTGGCAGCCGGTGCGGCGGAAACGTTGGCAGCCATCCAAGAGGAACTTGCGCGGCGTAACCTGCGTGCCGCCATCAATCGAGTGGGCTGCGTGGGGATGTGTTCCTATGAGCCGCAGATTGAGCTCAGAGCACGTGGCAAACCCCAGGTGAACTATGGTCAGGTAACCGCCGAGCGTGTGGCGGAGGTATTTGCCGCTTATTATGAAGGTGCGCCGTTGACGAAGGGGGCGATATTGGTGGGTGAGGTGAGACCCACCTCATTCCAGCATAACGGTGCCCAGCTGCGTTCGCTGGGGTTTTATGTTCCGCAGTCCGATGCCAGGATCAGCTTCCAAGCTAAACAGCTGCGTGTTGTGCTCAGCAATTGTGGCCTGATCGACCCCGAATCCATCGATGACTACCTGGCGATGGATGGCTACGTGGCACTCGAGAAAGTGCTCACGACGATGACACCTGAGCAGGTGATCGAGGAGATGACCCGCTCGGGATTGCGCGGGCGCGGAGGAGGCGGTTTCCCCACCGGTGTCAAGTGGAAGTTGGCGCGCCAGACACCGCGTTGGCCTAAATACGTGATCTGCAACGCCGACGAAGGTGATCCGGGCGCCTTTATGGATCGCTCGATCCTGGAGGGCGATCCGCATTCGGTCATCGAGGGGATGATCATCGCTGCCTATGCCATCGGCGCTCGCTATGGGTATATCTACTGCCGAGCGGAGTATCCGCTAGCCATCCGTCGTCTGCAGATTGCCTTAGAGCAGGCACGCCAGCTGGGCCTCTTGGGCGAACATATTCTGGGCAGCGATTTCAGCTTCGATCTATATATCAAGGAGGGTGCCGGCGCGTTTGTGTGCGGCGAGGAGACCGCATTGATGGCTTCCATCCAGGGCGAGCGCGGCCAACCATGGCCACGCCCCCCCTATCCGGCAGTCTCCGGTCTGTGGGGGCAGCCCAGCAATGTCAACAACGTGAAGAGCTATGCCTATACGCCGCGCATCATGCGCCTGGGTGCCGACTGGTTCAAGAGCTTGGGAACGCCGGGCAGCCCCGGCACCGCCATCTTCGCTTTGACCGGCATGGTCAACCACACCGGCTTGATCGAGGTGCCGATGGGCATCACGCTTCGCGAGATCATCTACGAAGTTGGGGGCGGCATCCCGAATGGTCGCAGGTTCAAAGCGGTGCAAACAGGCGGCCCCCTGGGTGGCTGCCTACCTGAAGCGTATCTCGACACGCCGGTGGATTTCGATTCGTTATGCGCGGCGGGTGCCGTGATGGGGTCAGGGGGTATGATCGTCGCCGACGAAACCACCTGTATGGTCGAGTTCGCGAAGTACTTTATGAAATTCGCCTGCGATGAGAGCTGTGGCAAATGCCCACCTTGCCGCATCGGCAGCATGCGCATGCTGGAGACACTGGAATGCATCACAGCTGGCATGGGCACCCTGGAGGATCTAGATTATCTGCACCATCTAGCGAATGGGATGCAGAAAGGTTCGCTGTGCGCATTGGGCCAGCTGGCGCCGGCGCCGGTGATGTCGGCACTACGCCATTTTGAGGACGAGTTCCGTGCCCACATTGAAGAACGACGCTGTCCGGCAGGCAAATGTCGTGCATTGATTACGTATGAGATCATCGCTGACCTGTGTACGGGGTGCATGGTGTGTGCGCGCAATTGCCCATCCAATGCGATCAAAGGTGAGAAACGTCAACCGCACGTGATTGACCCCGAGCTGTGCGAGCGTTGTGGTCTGTGCCGAGAAGTGTGTAAATTTAACGCCATTGTGGTGCACTGAGAGGTATAGCGATGGCAGTGACGCTGAAAATTAACGGTCAAACGGTCACAGCTCCCGAAGGTGCGACGATTCTGGAGGCAGCGCGCAAGGCGGGCATCCACATCCCCACGCTGTGCCATCACCCCGACCTGAGCAATGTGGGGGCATGCCGCATCTGCGTGGTCGAAGTGGAGGGAGCGCGCAACCTGCAGACGGCCTGCACCACGCCGGTGGCGGAGGGCATGGTCGTCCATACCGATAGCGAAGTGGTACACGCCACGCGTCGCTTCGTGCTCGAAATGCTCCTCAGCGACCACCCCAACGATTGTATGACATGCGAAGTGAACGGTGACTGCGAGCTGCAAGACCTGGTCTATGACTATGGGGTCAAATGGCCCGAGCATCACGGCACGCGCCACAATTGGGAGATCGACCCAGACCCCAATCCCTTCATCTTCATCGACCGCAACAAGTGTGTTCTGTGCGGCCGGTGTATTCGTGCCTGCGCCGAGATTCAGAACCGCGATGTCTGGAATTTCGCCTATCGCGGGTTCAAGACCAAGTTGGTAGCTGGCGCTGACCAGTTCATGCTGGACGCGCGCTGCGAGAGCTGTGGTCAGTGCGTCGCCTACTGTCCAGTGGGCGCGTTGTATGACAAGATGAGCCTTGGCAAAGGACGAGCCAATCAGGTGCAGAAAGTGCGCACGACGTGCTCGTATTGCGGTGTGGGGTGCAATTTTGATCTCAATGTGCGCGATGGGCGCATCGTCCGCGTGACGAGTGCCCCAGACGCGCCGGTCAATGGCATGGCGTTGTGCGTGAAAGGACGCTACGGGTACGACTACGTCCATCACCCAGACCGGCTCACAGCACCCCTGGTACGCGCGCGTTGGCTGGAGGGCGTGGAGGAAAAGCTGCAGAGTGGCGAATGGCGTGTGTTCATCTCGCCGAGCTCTGGTGGAAATGGCCGCGATAGCTCCGAGAGCGCCATGCTCACGCCCGACACGTTCATCCAGACGGACTGGGATACCGCTTTGGACGTGGTGGCATGCAAGTTCGCCGAGGAGAAGCGTCTCCATGGACCGGCCGCCTTCGGCATGTTGGCCTCAGCGAAATGCACCAACGAGGAGAATTATCTGTTCAACAAGTTCGCGCGCCAGATTATGGGCACCAACACTATCGACCATTGCGCGCGGCTGTGTCATAGCTCCAGCGTTGCCGGCCTGGCAATCAGCTTTGGCAGCGGTGCGATGACCAACACAATTGCGGATGTCACGACGCAGAGCAAGTGCATTTTCATTATCGGCAGCAATACCACCGAACAACATCCGGTCATCGGGGTCAAGGTGCGTCGTGCCAAGCGCTACCGGGGTGCGAAGCTGATCGTGGCGGATCCACGCCGCATCGATATCGCCGATTACGCGGATCTGTACATCCGTCATAGGCCGGGCACCGATGTAGCGCTGCTCAACGGGCTAATGCACATTATCATCCGGGAAGGCTGGCACGATCAAGAGTTCATCGCTGCGCGCACTGAGGGCTTCGAGGAGCTGAAAGCGACGCTCGAAAAGTACACGCCTGAGAGGGTCAGCGAGATCACCGGTGTGCCGGTCGAGCAGCTCGAGGCCGCCGCGCGCATGCTGGCGGAGAATCGGCCGGGCGCCATGTTGTATGCCATGGGCATCACCCAGCACACAGTGGGCGTCCTGAACGTGATGAGCTGTGCCAATCTTCAGATGCTGCTGGGGAACATCGGCAAGCCGGGCAGTGGGGTCAATCCGTTGCGCGGTCAGAGCAACGTGCAGGGCGCTTGCGATATGGGCGGCCTGCCCAATGTCTACCCAGGCTACCAATCCGTGACCGACCCGGCGGTGCGTCAGAAATTCGAACAGGCATGGGGGGTGCCGCTGTCGGATCAAATCGGATTGACGGTTACCGAGATGGTGGACGCCGCCGGACGTGGCGACATCCGCTGCCTGTACATCATCGGCGAGGATCCGATGACCAGCGAGCCGGACCTCAACCATGTGCGCCACGCATTGGAACACACCCATTTCCTGGTGGTTCAGGAGCTCTTTATGACGGGTGCGGCAGAGTTGGCCGACGTTGTCCTGCCAGCGGCCAGCTTTGCCGAAAAGGAGGGCACCTTCACCAACACCGAACGGCGCATCCAACGGGTACGCCAAGCGATCGAGCCACCGGGCGAAGCGCGTCCCGATGCGTGGATTATCACCCAGCTGGCCAAGCGCATGTTGGCGCTGGGTGCGGCCTCACCGCGCGCCGATGCATCTTATGCCGGCTGGGATTACCTGGGTGTCAGCGATGTGATGCGCGAAATCAACGCCCTGACACCCATTTATGCCGGGGTCACCTATCAGCGCCTGGAAGAAGGGACGCAGCTGCACTGGCCGGTGCCGGACGAGCAACATCCGGGGACGCCCATCCTGCATGTCAACAAATTCACACGGGGGTTGGGCAAATTCGTGGCGGTGGACCATATGCCACCCGCAGAACTGCCGGATGAGGAATATCCGCTGATCTTGACCACGGGGCGCGTTCTGTACCACTGGCACGGCGGCGCGATGACGCGTCGTGCCCGCAATTTGAAGGCGATGTACCCCGAAGCGCTGGTGGAGATCAATCCCCATGATGCGCGCAAGGTGGGCATCCAGAACCGACAACTAGTCAAGCTGGCTTCGCGGCGTGGCGAGATCATCTCGCGTGCGCTGGTGACAGAGCGCATCGCGCCCGGATTGGTCTTCGCCACGTTCCATTTCCCCGAGTCGGCGGCGAACTTTTTGACCATCGCGGCATTGGATCCAGTGGCTAAGATCCCAGAATACAAAGTGTGCGCAGTCAAGGTCATGCCGGTCTCGGAAAACTGAGAAAGGGATGGTAACGGTCAGCGCACCATCCTAGTTGAAAAAGGAAAGAGAATGCGTCTCAAAGAGATCATTGCAATCACACAAGCCTGTGTGTACACGCCCGGCATCGACATGGATTGTGAAGTGATTCACGCTTTCGCCTCGGATCTGATGAGCGATGTGCTATGCTACGATGTGACTCGGGGTTTGCTCATCACGGGTCTCATCAATCCGCAGATGTTGCGCACGGCGGAGATGGCTGATGTGGTGGCAGTTTTGATCGTGCGCGACAAACAGCCGCCGTCGGAGACGATCAATCTGGCACAGGAATTGGGTATCCCTTTGCTGGGTACCCGTGTCACCATGTTCGAGGCGTGCGGACGGTTATTTCAGGCGGGACTGCAACCATGCCGGTGGCGCAACGGGGAATGTTAATTTATCATGAGTTTGTGATATTTGTCACCTATTGTAGTGCGAGGCATAAGTCGAGTCGCAGATTAACGTGATGAGGAGACGTCTATGAACCGCATTTTGGAGAAACAAGTGCTCAGCGACGTGACCAAGCTGATGGTGGTGGAAGCACCGCAGATCGCGCGCAAGGCACAGGCGGGCCAGTTCGTCATCGTGCGCGTCGGCGAGCACAGCGAGCGCATCCCGTTGACCATCGCGGATTTCGACCGCGAGGCAGGTACCATCACACTTATCTTTCAGCAAGTGGGCAAGTCCACTGAGGAAATGGCCACCCTGGAGGTAGGGGATGGTTTTGCCACCGTGGTGGGCCCGCTGGGGCGTCCCACTGAGATCGAGCGTTATGGTACGGTAGTGTGCGTGGGTGGTGGTGTGGGCATTGCGCCCATCTATCCCATCGCGCGTGCCCTTAAGGAGGCAGGCAACACCGTGATCTCGATCATCGGCGCGCGCACACAGGCATACCTGTTCTGGGAGGATCGCATGCGCGCTGTCTCCGATGAGCTGATCGTCTGCACTGATGACGGCTCCTATGGACGTAAAGCGTTGGTCACCGAGCCGCTCAAGGAACTGTTGGAAACGCGCGGCAGTGAGATCGCGCGCATTTGGGCCATCGGTCCGACCATAATGATGAAATTCGTCTCACTCACGACCAAGCCCTTTAACGTGCCCACCATCGTGAGCTTGAACACCATTATGGTGGATGGAACGGGAATGTGTGGCGGCTGTCGAGTGGAGCTGACCAGTGGACAGCGCTTCGTGTGCGTGGATGGCCCGGAGTTCGATGGCCACCAGGTGAACTGGGACAACCTGTTGGCGCGCGTTCAGTTCTATCGCGAGCAAGAACAGCTGGCGCTTGAGCGCTGGCGCCATAAGTGTCGCCTGGATGAAGCGGTCGAACGAGCAGAATCAGTCGCACCCATCGCAACAGGAAGGTAGCACCACGACCTATGCCCAAGAAAGAGATTATCCCCAAGAAAACCCCTATGGCGGAACAACCGCCAGCGGAACGCATTCACAATTTCAACGAGGTTCCCTATGGCTACACGCCCGAGGAGGCGATGATCGAAGCGCGGCGCTGCTTGCAGTGCAAGAACCCGCGCTGCGTTGAGGGATGTCCAGTGGGCATTGACATCCCCGGCTTTCTGCAGCTGATCGCCGAGGGCGATTTTCAGGGAGCGATTAATTTGATCCATCGGGCCAACGCGTTGCCGGCAATCACAGGTCGCGTATGTCCCCAGGAGACACAGTGCGAAGCGGTGTGCGCACTGTCCAAAAAATATGAGCCGGTGGCCATCGGACGGCTAGAGCGCTTCGTCGCCGATTGGGAAGCCGCTCAAGGTACCTTGCCGGTGCCGCCGCTGCCACCGCCGACTGGTAAGAAGGTAGCCGTGGTGGGCTCAGGTCCAGCCGGCATCACCGTAGCAGCGGACCTGGCCAAGATGGGGCACGAAGTCACCATTTTCGAGGCATTGCACGAGCCGGGTGGCGTGTTGATCTACGGCATCCCGGAGTTTCGCTTGCCCAAGGAGATTGTGCGGCGCGAGGTGGACTACGTGCGACGGCTGGGCGTCAAGATCGTCACCGACTTCGTGGTCGGTCGCACGGCCACATTGGAAGAATTGCTCCAGGAATTCGACGCCGTCTTCCTGGGCACCGGCGCCGGCCTGCCCTGGTTTCTCAACATCCCGGGCGAGAATCTTAGCGGGGTCTATTCCGCGAACGAGTACCTGACGCGCGTCAACCTGATGAAGGCATATCGCTTTCCGGAGTACGACACGCCGGTGGCACGGGGGCGACGCGTCGTCACCATTGGAGGCGGGAACGTGGCGATGGATGCGGCGCGCACCGCACTGCGTATGGGCGCCGAGGAGTCGATCATTGTCTATCGGCGCTCACGCGAGGAAATGCCTGCCCGTCTAGAAGAGATTCATCATGCCGAAGAAGAGGGGGTGCAGTTTATGCTTTTGACCACCCCCATCGCGTTTTACGGAGACGAGAAGGGGCGGGTCAAAGAGCTAGAGTGCCTGAGAAATGAACTGGGCGAGCCGGACGAGTCGGGACGACGCCGTCCGATCGCTATTCCTAACAGTAATTTCCGCATCCCCTGCGATCTCGCTATTATTGCCATCGGTCAGAGTCCCAACCCGCTCATCCCCACCACCACGCCGCAGCTCAAGATCGGCAAGGGTGGCGTCGTGGTCGTGGACGAGAAGACGATGAAAACCTCGGTGAAGGGTGTCTTCGCGGGAGGCGATGTGGCGACTGGCGGTGCCACGGTTATTCTCGCCATGGGGCAGGCGCGCATTGCAGCGAAGGCGATCGACGAATATCTCAGAACGGGCGAGTGGTGAGGAGCAATCCCAAACGGTTAATCGGTAACATGTAAGTGCTACCACGATTTTCTGAGTCAGCCGCGCGGCATAGGGCGACTTGCCGCGCGGCTGGTTTTGTATAAATGTACTTCCCAGGTGAGGGGATCCTCAGAGTGGAGGAATCTCATCCGCCCAGACTGAAGGGCCATGGCTGGGGGATGGCTAAGAACATCAAGGCCGAACCCATCAGCGTGAGGTTCTTGGTAAAGTTGACCATCTCGTTCAACCGTGCCATCTGGTCCTGAACAGTCCAGAAGGCGTGCATCGTGAAGGTAACGGGCAGGAAGAAGAGCACCAGGGCCGCGACACCGATGATCGGCTGGAAGCCGGTCAGGATGCTCAAACTGGCGATGAGCAGCAAAAGGCCCGATACGACCACTGCCAGCTTAGGAGCCGGCACCCCTTTCGACTGTGCGTAGCCGCTCAAGTTCTGTAGTTGGGTGAAGTGGTTGATCGCGTTGAAGAGATAGTAGACGCCTACAATGATGCGCCCGATCAGAAATGCAACTTCCATAACCGCTGTCCCTCCTTTCTAAAAATAGGCGTCATGTTGGATATAATGTTAGTTTATTTTATGATAAAACTACCAAATGTCAAGCACAGTAAGTACTTGCGCCATGGTGTCGAGACGGTCGTAGCCGAGATAGGCGCGCACCAGGAAGCCACTGTGTTGTTCGACAAGTGGAAGCCTTACAGTAGCGCTTGTGCATTTGGATCAAATAACCGCATCGTTCGGCAAAGTTCATTGTTTCCTCGGGGTTCATCACAACCTCCGGTAACATTTTACGTGAGTGATCACGTCGCTTTGACAGCAGCGTGTCCCTCAGGTACAATCGGCGATAGTCGGTGGGATGGAGAGGATACGCATGGGAAAACCCTTCAACTACGGCGGACAGGCCATCCTGGAAGGCGTGATGATGCGCGGCAGCCGCAAGATGTGCCTGGCCGTGCGTAACCCCAAAGGTGAGATCATCACCCATTGCGAAGACCTCAACCCCCGTATCTACGGCGGTGCGATCGCGCGCATCCCATTTCTGCGCGGCCTGGTGATGCTCTGGGACGCGTTGGGATTGGGCATGCGCGCGCTGATGTTCTCAGCCGATGTGGCACTGGGCGAGGAAGAGGTGCAGTTTTCAGGCCCGCTTGCCTGGGGGACGCTTGCCATCTCGTTGACGGCGGCCGTTGCGATCTTCTTCGTCGGCCCCCTGTTGCTCATCGGCCTGCTGGAACACTGGATCACTTCCGACGTCTTGAGCAACCTGGTCGAGGGGGTCGTCCGCCTGGGGTTCTTCCTCCTCTACGTGTGGGGTGTCGGTTTTGTGCCCGACATCCGGCGTGTGTTCGCGTATCACGGCGCCGAGCACAAGACGATCAACACCTACGAGGCCGGCGATGCGCTGACCGTCGAGGCTGTGGCACGTCGCTCCACCGCCCACACGCGGTGTGGCACTGCCTTCCTGTTGCAGGTCGTGGTCATCTCGATCCTCTTGTTCACCCTGCTGGGACGGCCGCCGATGGTGCTGCGCATCGCCTCACGCATTCTCTTGGTGCCGGTCATCGCCGGCGTTGCCTACGAGCTGTTGCGCTTCACCGCCGCCCATCGGAGCCATCCGCTCGTGCGCGCTATCAGCGCTCCCGGCCTCTGGCTGCAAGGGCTGACCACCCGCCAGCCCGATGAAGGGATGCTGGAGGTGGCTATCACCGCGTTGCGCAATCTGTTGGCGGAGGAACAGCTGGTCAGTGTTCCCGAGGCATCCCCATCCGCCCAGCCGGCCCCTTCGCTTCCTGTTATTACCCCGATGGAACGGTGACACACTCGACGGAAGAGGTCGCAGGCATGGCATCCGACGCGGACAAACGCAAGGCTGCCCAACTCAACGAAGAAGGCTTGTTGCGTTATCGCCACTGGGAACTGGATGAAGCGATCGCTGCCTTCCGCAAGGCGATCGAGATAAATCCGGAACAGCCGGATTATCACCTCAATCTGGCACGCGCCTTGGTGCGCTACGGCGACTATGAAGGCACCCTTAAGGCGCTGGGCAATTTCCTGCGCCTGGAATCGGACCCCGATCTCGTCGAACGCTTTGAGCGCTTGTTCGGGACGGCGCTGGATGCCGTGGAATCGCTCCTGATCACCACGATGGTGGAGCACAACATGCCGCTGGAGATGATCGGCTCGTCCATCCAGATGTGGATGGAATATCGCATTGCGGTGGGACGGCATCCGCTTGACGTCCACAATCCGGCGCCATGGGCGGCAGCGGTCGACCTGACGGTGCGCAAGGTGAACTTCCGCGAGGTGCCCCTCAAGCAGATCGCGGAATGGTACAGCACGTCGCCGGCGGCGGTGCGCAAGCGCCACCTCGAGCTGATCAGCACGCTTGACATTATGCCGTGTGACTACCGCTATTTCCGCCAGGAGCAAAATCCCCTCGACAAGCTGGTGGAAGCAGCTTCCATGTTCGAGGAGCTGGAAGAACGCTTCCGGAAGTTGTGATGCTGCGAGATTAGCTCAGCGCAGTTGATAGTGATACACCTCCACGCGGGCGAAGCTGCTTGTGGCAAGCAGCTCGGCGTGCTCGCGCAACCAGGCGCGCGTCAGGTCGCGTTCATCCCACAGCCAGCTCTCCGAAACCACCAGCCAAAGGGTG
Source organism: Anaerolineae bacterium (assembly GCA_049969215.1). GTDB lineage: Bacteria > Chloroflexota > Anaerolineae > 4572-78 > NAK82 > NAK82. The sequence continues at coordinate 14,587 of JBMFPH010000068.1, forward strand.
GTATATCCCTGCGTGGTCTCACGCAGCAGCTGCGCCACGCTCTCCGCGCTCTTGCCGTCGTTCGTCCACGGACCCTCCAGCGTCGGATGCGTCTGCGGGAAGTAGTAATCGAAAGTGTACCGTGCATAAGGCACCTGGAACATGATCGGCTCGCCCGCCTGATAGCGCTGCGCCACGAAAGCAGCGGCAGCGCGGAAATCGGATTTGAGCGGCTGCGTGCCCTGCACCCACAGGCCGAGCGCGCTGAAGACGAGCACCACGGCCAACAGAGCCAGCGCCACCGGCCGTGTCAGGCGTGCCAGTGCCAGGATGCCATGTGCCGTGAGCATCAGGAAGGGCGGCAGGGTGAAGATCAGGTAGCGCGGCTGGAAGAGGGGCAGGCGCAACGTCACTCCGAACAGGAGCACCACCGGCAGGAAGGCCCATAACGCCAGAAACAGGCGTGCCCGCCAGGGCGAAACGCCTTCCGGAGAGATAGCAGATCCTCGCACGCGCGCTTCCATCCGTGTGGAAGGCGCGAAGATGCCCAC
>JBMFPH010000069.1:0-15047 GCA_049969215.1 Anaerolineae bacterium
GCACAGCGCAGGTAAGCAGTGAGGTCGCCCATGTCTCGCGGTTTGCTCTTCCCAAACATGCGGCACACTCCCACATGACCTTTCATGTCCGCATGGAGGCCCGTGCAAATCGGGTTTAAAATACACCAAGTGCGTGCATGTTCAATTAATCGACTAATTGCTCATCTTTGAGAAGGTCTCTGCGGAGAGACGATATGCCACCTCGAAGCAATATGCATACTACGGCACATCGCATTGGGCGCTACTATATCGAGAAGCGTGGGCAGTGTCAAATCTACGTGAAACTACATTCAGGGTGTGCCAAGGGAGTCTACTTGGCCTTTGGATGTCAACTTGCCACGTAGCGCTTCGTGGACTGTGCAGCAGGAGGGAGATCAACCTAATAGCTGACGAATCAGATCCTGAACATTGGTAGTATGATACAGTAGGTCTTGGCGCAGCCGCGCAAGGTCGTTCGCGTAGCCCAATCGACGTGCCAGGAAAGCAAACTCTTCGCTCTCCGCTGGTGGTACGGTCAGATCGCGGGCATTGCCGCGTACTACGCGCAATGCGTTGATAAGCCGTCGCAGAAAGATGAGCGCCTCGCGTAGGCATGTATATTGCTCGGTGGAGAGGATACCGGCTTCTTCTAGAGCGGTCAGAGCCCGGCCGGTGTTGGTCTCACGCAGAGCAGGGCTGTTCGCTCCGTGGTTGATTTGCAGCGCTTGCACGAGATATTCAAGATCAACCAATCCGCCTGGGCTAAACTTGGCGTTGAGTGTGCCTCCGGTCACCAGATGTCGTATCTGTCGTTCGCGCATCGCACGCATCGCTGTCACGTCAAATGGCTCACCGTGGTACACATATGCATCGCGCAATGTGAGGATTTCCTGGGCCAAGGCAGCATCACCGAAGAGGGGGCGCAACTTCACCAACGCCTGTCGCTCGTACGCCCATGCCTCCCCATCCGGTGCGAAATAGCGTCGAAACGCTTCCAAAGGCACCGCCATGCTCCCATGCTTACCATATGGCCGCAGCTGCAAGTCTATATGGAATGTGCCCTCGCGACGGGCACGAATCGTAGCGACAAATGACTGTACCAGTCGCTCGTAGTACTCAGCTGTGCTGATGGAGTACGGTCCAGAGGTTTGACCACCGCCTTGAAACACAAACATCAGCTCGATATCCGAGGCAAAGCCCAATTCTCGCCCTCCAAACTTGCCTAGAGCACATACGCACAGCTGCGCTGGTTGCCCGTCCATACGTAGTGGCATACCAAAACGTGCGCGCAGTTCATCCTCGCATAGCTGGACGGCAGCTTCGACCACCACTTCGGCTAGATCGCTCAGTTCTGAAGAAAATTGACCAAACTCAGTGATGTATCCCAAGATATGGCGCATATCCACGCGAAACATCTCACGATCCTTGAAAGCGTTGAGCGCCTCTCGACGCGCGGCATAATCGGAGGCAGCCTCCAGTTCACGACGGAGCATTTCGCGCAGCTGTTCGTGCGAACGCGCCGTTGCCAGAGCATCCACATTGCGTACCACTGGAAACAGGTTGGCGTATTGCATCCGTAGGAAATCGTCCCAAAGGAACTCGCTCACCCCTAGCAGCCGCGCTAACGCGTCTAACACATCGTGGCGCTCCAGCGAGGCGAGTTCATCCGGCCAATTGGGGCGCATGAACAACTGAGCGAGAAACTCCCGGAAGTGGAGTAGAGCTGTTTCCGGATCGGGTGAATGGGGCAGCAGGTGGGTGAAATGCTTGATCAGCACGGTGGCGGCACGCAACTCACGCTGTTTCTCAGGCGAAGTGATTTTCTGTCCATACTCATCGGTTACATATAATATGTCGCGCACGCGATTGCCGACCGAGGAGACAATCACCCGGGCGATGTAAATACGATGGAGCGCCAATGCATTGGAAAACTCGTATAGAAATCCCGGTGTATCGGGTGTCTCAATTGTGAGAACGGTGTAGCACGATGAGCTCGTGTTGTCGATTTCGATATCCACTGGATACAGCGTTGTAGCTGCCTTGTCGGTATCACGCATTGCTGCGGCGACGCGTTTAGCCAGCTCACCACGCGCCTTGCGGCGTTCCCCAGATTGCATCATGCGTAGTAGAGCGGCAAGGTCATCTCGGTAGCTGTGCCATAGCTCGGAGTTGCCATCACCGCGCACAGGTTCAACAGTGAATACGTCCACTATTTTCTTGGGACTGTCCGGGCGCTGTTCAGACAAAAGTGTCCCGCTTGTTGGTTGTTCCTCTCGCAAGGGCTCGTAGGTGAAGACATATCCATCCACAATGCTGAAGCCATAGACAAAGAGGAGACCACAAATGAGCGACAGCTCCCCCGGATAGTCGTATGCCACCACTGTGACACGCCAGCGTCCCCGTTCGGCGGGTTGCACATCAATTTCGACCAAATTGTCATCACTCAGCAGCTCAGCCAGGGCTACGTGTCGTGCGATTTCTGCTCGACTAAAGACGCTCCTATAGGAGGCGTCCATACGCGCCACGTGGCGATCTACATCGTCCGCTGACCCGGCTGTACACGATGGTCGTGATGCTGCCATATGTTCTCCTTCCAAGAAACACTGGTAAACACGACGGATAGCTGTGCTATGCTGTTCATAGCGCCGCACCAGCTGTTCATCTGCCTGTTCCCCGGTAAAACCCAGCCGCTTTGCGAGATACTGCAAGGCTTTAGCATCACGAGGCAATGTGGAGGTCTGACGGTACTCCATAATCTGCAGGTAGTGTTCTATCGTGCGCAGAAAGGTATATCCCTCTACGAGCACAGAATGATCTTCGGCAGACAGCACTCCAGCCGCAGCAAGACGATGCAAAGCTTCCAGTGTGTTAGAGCAGTAGAGCTGAGGCTGGCTCGAGCCGTGGACCAACTGGAGGTATTGGGTCGCGAACTCAACATCACGGATTGAACCAACCCCTAGCTTAACCTCACCCCACTCACGGTTTCGGGCGCGCAGAAATGCCTCGGTGCGTTGCTTCATGGCGTGGATGTCGAGGCACAGATCACGCGAGTTGCCAATCTCAAGCAAGATCTGCTCAGCTTGACGCAGGAAGGTCATACCGACCAGTTCATCACCTGCCACAAAACGTGCTTTTAACAGTGCTTGCTTTTCCCACACATGGGCGTGCCGACGCATATAGTCCATATATCCGCGTAGCGATGAGACTAGCAGACCGCTCCTCCCCCATGGGCGCAGTCGCATATCCACTCGGTATAGGAATCCATCTGCCGTGACACGAGAAAGTGCGTCGACTAAACGTTCACCCAGTCGTTGGTAGGCAGAAGGGTCTCCACCGGTTACAAAGAGTAGATCGATATCCGAGCTATAGTTGAGCTCCTCGCCACCCAACTTGCCCAGGCCGATCACTGCAAAGCCATCAAGCGAGATGCCAGTTTGCTCGGCAACCAGCTCCAAGCTCACACGCACCAGAGAGTCGGCAAGGTGAGAAAGCTGGCCAGTAATCGAGGGTAGATCCAAGAGAGCGAACATATCACTGGCGCCGATGCGCAGCAGCTCACGGCGTTGATAACGGCGCAGTGCATTCAGCTTGGCTTCTACGGTGGATTGTGCGCCGAGCAAAGCGCGCACCTCGTGATACACTTGCTCGCGATCCTTAGGACACGCCAAGTAACGGCGTTCCATGAGCTGCCAGAAATACTCCGGATGACGCAGCAGGATCTCAGTAAGAAACTGGCTTCCTGCAAACAAGGATGTTAGCATTTCCATCGGACGTGGTGTAGCAGCCAAAGCACGCCAAAGTGCCCGCTGCTCAGTTGCCGTTGCAACGAAACGCTCCAGATTAACCAAGACCCGATCAGGATCCGCGGATGTGGGGAGTGCGTTGCTCAAGTGAGAGAGAGCGCGCAACGCCACTTCTTGATCGTTGCACATCAGTAGGGTACGCTCCAAGATGTGGCACGCGGCTTTAGGATTGACAAATGCAGTTGTGCTTAACACTTGTTGGTACATCTCATGAGCTAGAGAGCTCATTGGAACGGGATCTCCCTAGTCGCATAACTTGGCAACTTTCTTTGCGAAGAAAGGATAATTCAGTGGGTGCTATAAGTCAACGCGTTGATATACACTGCCTTCAACTTTGATCAGACTTTGAATGGCTAACAGTGTACTGCCGACAGCTTCAGACTATGATGAAAAACTTTCGGCTCATTCGCTTCAGCAGTCCGTCATCCCGAACAATCTGGAACGATGGATCTCTTTTCAACCGTTTCTGTTGCCTTGTCAGAGGGATATCTCTGCACTACAATCTCGCTATGATAGGAACGGGCGATGAGCGGAATGCAGGAACATACGGTTGAGATATCCTACCAAGCACCGCCACTTAGAGCGCGTCGTGTCAAATCTGCTCTCACATTGCATCAGGCGTTTGTGGCGGCGTTGATCGTTTTGTCCAGCTTGTTGGTGGCAATCTTCCTGGCCATTGTGTTGTACCAGATTGTTTTCCTGGAGCGCATCTTTGTGGGCGTGCATGCGCTGGGGGTTGAACTGGGCGGTATGACACGACCCCAGGCATTTGCTGCCCTGACAGCAAACAGTGATAGCTACCTTAATTTCCCTGTGGTGCTTCGCCATGATGGGAAAACCTGGGTTGCCTCAGTGCGGCAGGCGGGCGCTGTTGTGGATATCTCTCGGATAGTCGCAGATGCCTACGCGTTTGGTCGCCAGGGCGATTTAGTAGGCAATATCTTGGAACAGCTCGGAGCATTACTCTTCGGTGCTGAGGTGCACCCGGTGATACGTTATGACAGTGGGCCGGCTAATGCATTGCTTGTCGAAATTGCCCGCCAGATTAATCGCCCGGCACGCGATGCCGAGCTTATCATCCAGCCCGACTTGACCGTGTTGGCCTTGCCGGCACAGAATGGCCTTTCGGTGGACGTCGATGCGACGCGTTATCTGGTTCATCAACGGGCGCTTTCACGCGATCTGACACCAGTGGATCTGGTGGTGCACGAGACATCGCCGACGATTATCGAGGTTGAGCCTGCTTATCAGATCGTTCAAACCCTTCTAAGTGAACCTCTGGTGCTCAGCATCATATTACCGGATCGCAGAGTTGAGCGCGTTATCCCTCCTGATGAGCTGGCGTCCATGTTGCTCGTTCAGGAGGAAGTGCTGAACGGCACAGGCCGTGTCGCAGTGGCCTTCGATCTGGATAAATGGAAATCCCGTTTAGATGACCTTGCTGGTGAGGTCGATCGCGTGCCCACGGATGCACGGTTTCAAGTTGATCCCCAAAGCGGTGCTGTTTCTGTGCTGCAACCAAGTCAGTCAGGTTACACACTTGATGTAGAACAGTCCCTAGCGCTTATCGCCGGGCTAATTGATCACCCGGTGCATCATCTTGAGTTGCCGGTGCACGTGATACCTCCGGCGGTGCGATCGGATGCGGTAAACGAGATGGGTTTCACGGATATTGTGGCCGAAGCGACCACTACGTTTAAGGGCTCATCGGAAGCCCGTATTCGCAATATCCAAGTGGCAGCGAGCAAGTTTCATGGCATTGTAGTGCCGCCAGGGGCTCTCTTTTCGTTCAACGAGCATCTGGGACCGATTACAGCAGAACAAGGATATGAACGTTCCTTGATTATTTGGGGAGATCGTACCGCAGTAGGTATCGGCGGAGGCATCTGCCAAGTTTCTACCACCGTTTTCCGTGCCGCTTTCTTTGGCGGCTTCGAGATTGTCGAACGCTGGGCGCATGGCTACCGTGTCAGCTGGTACGAGATAGAATTTGGCCCCGGCCTGGATGCTACCATATATGTTCCCAGTATAGACTTCAAGTTTCGCAACGACACCGAGCATTTTCTTCTTATTCAGAGCTATGTGGATCAGGAAGCCGGTACTCTAACATTCCGCTTTTACGGAACCCCCACCCATCGTCAGGTCACCGTGGAGGGACCGTTGGTGGAGGATGTAACCAACCCTGGGGCGCCTGAATATCAGCAGGACCCCCATCTGCCGAAGGGCACGGTGAAACAGGTCGAGTGGCCCAGTGAGGGTGCTAAAGTGACCGTCCGACGTACTGTCACCCAAAACGGGCTGGTTATCCATCAAGATGAGTTTGTGAGTCATTATCGTCCTTGGCGTGCTGTCTATTTAGTAGGTGCTGATGAAGGCGGGCAAAATTAATCTTCTCTTGACCATGCTGGATGACAAATGATCGCGTTGATCGGTCATGAGTGGGCGCTTCAGTTGTTGTTGAACGGATGGAAGGCTGGTCGCTTATCACATGCAACACTTCTCTTGGGTCCGTCCAATATTGGCAAGACGACGTTGGCGCGTGTGTTCGCGCAGGCGTTGCAATGTGCCGCTCCTACCCCTATGCCATGCGGGGTGTGTTCGTCCTGTCGCCGGGTCATAACAGGCAATCATCCCGATGTGCGTATCCTGGACACTTCTGGAGAGCCTATCAAGATTGATCAAGTGCGTGAGCTGCAGCGCGAGCTCGCCTTGCTGCCTTATGAGGGGCAGTGGCGAGTAGCGATTCTCTCGGAATTCGAGCGAGCGACCCCTGAAGCCGCGAATGCCTTACTCAAGACATTGGAAGAACCTCCCAGCTATGTTGTGTTGCTGTTGACCGCAACGCGCATAGACCAATTGCTGCCTACCATTATCTCCCGTTGTCAGCTCTTGTGGCTGCGGCCTCCCACAATTAATCAGGTGCAACAAGCGTTGATCTCTCAATGGGGTGCTGATCCTTCTTTAGCGGAACTACTGGCACACCTATCCGGGGGACGCATCGGTTGGGCAGTGAGTGCATTCCAGGATCGCGAAACCCTGGCACGGCGGGAGGAATCTCTGGAACAGATATCCAACCTAATGAGCCAGAATCGAGCGCACCGTCTGGCCTACGCTGCTGCGCTCAGCCGTAATCCCAAGCTCCTGGGAGAAACCCTTGTGCTGTGGGGTAGCTGGTGGCGCGACATCTTGTTGTTAAAATCTGGGGCGCAGGTCCCGTTGTGTAACATTGACCGGGTAGAACGTTTGCGGGAGCAAGCGCAGTGCATTACACTGGATCAGGCACGCCGTATGGTGGAGCAGGTTGAATTCGTGATGCAGTGTCTCGAGCAGAATGTCAATACGAGGCTGGCGATCGAGGTGTTGTTGCTCAGTTGGCCACGGATGGAAGGATGAAGCAGAAGTTATATGCCTGAAGTTGTGGGTGTTCGTTTCAAGCCTTGCACAAAGATGTATTACTTTAGCCCTGGCGCAATAACCGACCTGAAGATTGGCGATCCGGTTATTGTGGAAACCGCTCAGGGCGAGGAGCTGGGTTGGGTTGTTATGGCTCCCACCATGGTGAGCGACGATGAAATCAAAGGGAAGCTTAAGACCATTGTCCGACGTGCCACACCTGTTGACCTGGCTATGGCAGAAGAATTTCGCAGCCAAGAAGCTGCCGCATTAGCAAAGTGCCGGGAGAAAATCGCCGAGCTGGGATTGCCGATGAAGGCGATAGGGGCAGAGTATAGCTTCAATGGAGAACGGCTGGTGATCTCTTTTGTGGCCGAGGAAAGGGTCGATTTTCGTGAGCTCGTACGTCAACTGGCTAAATCATTCAGGACCCATGTAGAAATGAGACAGATTGGTGCTCGTGATGAGGCAAAATTGCTTGGGGGCTATGCAGTTTGTGGCAGGGAGTTGTGCTGCGCCTCATGGCTCACCGAATTTCATCCTGTTTCCATCAAAATGGCCAAGCAACAAGATTTGCCTCTTACACCCACCGAAATATCGGGTGTGTGCGGACGCTTGTTATGCTGCCTGGTGTTTGAGAACGACCTGTATGTTGAGGCTAAGCAGTCTATGCCCAAAGTTGGGTCTGTGGTGAACACACCGCACGGAAAGGGCACCATTGTGAGCCTAAACGTTTTGACTGAGACACTGACGGTGGAATTACAAAACGGGCTCACCGTAGAGGTCAAAGCCAGCGAGGCGACACCACTCGCCGAGCAAAAGCGTCCTGCGCGGCCGGAAAGCAGGTCTTCGCATTAGTAGCTGCCTGAACCGAATGTCTGGTAGCAGCTCAAAATGGTCAACGTGGCTCGACCACAATTTTAAGTGCGGTTCGCTCCTGTCCCTCAATATCTACCTCTGCGAAGGAAGGGATGCAAATGATATCCATGCCTTCCAGGGCCAAATACCCTCTGGCGATGGCGATTGCTTTGATCGCCTGATTCACCGCTCCGGCACCAATGGCTTGCACTTCGGCGCGACCGGTCCCCCGAATGACACCTGCAATCGCGCCGGCTACCGCTGTTGAACGAGACTTGGCCGATACCTTGATGACGTCCATGGGTGAGCCTCCTTGAACTGGTGCATCGCTCAGTGCCTGTTTATTCTCAATTTTACACCTTTATTTGATTTTGCTCAAGATGTTATGACCTCCTTTTCTTACAAAAAAGTGAAATTCCTCGATGACGTTATCCTCCATCTGACGCTACATTCACCTATGAGCAGTGGGCAGAGTGCTCATCACCCTCCCCTCCAAAGCCAACATTAAAGCCTCACGATCGTCCCATTCGTACTCTACGTCGCCAAAACACATGCTGCGCTCGTGCCCTTTTCCGCACACCAGCAGCACGTCACCCGGCCTAGCCAGCGCGACTCCCCGCGCTATCGCTGCTCCGCGGTCACGAATGCGCTCGAATGTCTTGCCCTCTATCCCTCCACTTCTGCGACATCCCTCCGCGATCGCCTCTAGGATGGCATCGAGGGACTCGGTGCGTGGGTCCTCTGCCGTAAGCACAGCATAATCGGCCAATTCAGCAGCTGCTTGTCCCATCAGTTCCCGCTTCTCCACGTCGCGCATGCCAGCGCACCCAAATACTACGATCACACGCCCACCGGTTGCAGCCAGACCGCGCGCGGACCTTAGAGCTTGACGAAGCGAATTGGGTGTGTGGGCAAAATCAATGAGCGCGGTGAACGGTTGCCCTCGCTCCACACGTTCCATACGTCCCTTAACACCGTGGAACATGGGCACAGCTTGTTGCACAACAGCGAGCGGCACTCCCATAGCGAGCCCTGCTGTTATGGCGGCCAGTATGTTGGACACATTGAATTCGCCGACCAAGGTGCTTTGTACGGGAAAAGTGCCCCAAGGCGAATCAACAGTCAGCTGAACACCTTCCGGCGCGCAATATACCTGTTTTGCCCTCACATCGGCACGTGGGTGCCTCCCATAAGTGAGCACCACATCGGCAGAATAGTTTCGCAGGTATTCATAGGAGCTGTCGTCCCTATTCAGGATAGCGATTTTGGACACACCTGGTTTGCGCATGGCTGTGCTCAGCCCGGCGAATAACCTGGCTTTGGCAGCTCGATAAGCTTCTAACGATCCATGCAGATCCAAGTGTTCATGAGTGATATTTGTCACGATTGCCACATCGAAGTCACAAGCTGTCACACGGTGCTGCGCAAGGCCATGCGAAGTGGCCTCCAGAACGCACACCTCGATCCCTTCGAACGCCATATCAGCCAGCAATCGCTGCACATCGAATGCATCAGGCGTGGTCGTATGCAATCCTGTGTCAACCACTTTATCTCGAAGGACCGCGCTCACTGTGCTGATCATTCCCACCTGGCGCGCGCTTGCACGAAGAATGTGATGGGTCAGGTGAACAGTGGTAGTCTTGCCATCCGTGCCCGTCACTCCCAGCATCGCCATCCGTCGCGCGGGAAAACCATGCCATGCTGCACTCAGCCACGCTAGCGCTTCACGGCCGTTGGGCACTTGGACATAGACGATCTCATCGTCCCGATTTTGCAGCTGGGGTAATTCCACCTCCTGGATATGCCGCTCACCGACTATGCAGCAGGCGCCATTTCTGACCGCCTGCTCGATGAACGAGTGACCGTCTAATTTTACACCGCGATAAGCGACGAACAAGCTATCAGGGCACGCCTGGCGCGAGTCCCATACCAGAGCGGTAACGTTCTTGGTCGGATCACCCCGCTGGACCTGATGTGAAGGCAATGCGCTCAGCAGATACGAAAGCTCCATACAAGACCATCCTGTGTTTCTACTATAGCATCCTATCGCTGAGCCAGCAAGCGCCTTTTGTGACAATCCAGAGCCTTTCGGTAATCTTGCAGCTCAAGGTTATGGGGAACTCCCAGCACTCGGACTCAGAGCAACAAAGTATAAAGCAAGCCATCCAGGCAACTTTCCCAAACACTCTCTTGACAAATATCTCTCACCAATCTAAGGTATCACCAGGTCCGCGGATCGCTCGTGGATGATAATCGGTGATTATGAGGATGGGGTTCGAAATGGAAATGGACGCAGGTATCTCAGGGATTTCTAGGGGAACATCTGCCGGACGGGTGATCTATTTGGACCATTCCGCGTCCACTCCTGTGGATGTTCGAGTGCTCCAAGCGATGATGCCGTTTTTCGCTGAGCATTACGGTAACCCCTCCGGCATACACTGTCAGGCACGTGCTTCGGCGCTCGCATTGGATCAAGCCAGAATGGAAGTGGCAGAAGTGCTTGGCTGCAAACCCAAGGAGATAATCTTTACGAGTTGCGGTACAGAGAGCGACAATCTGGCTATTCGAGGTGTCGCTTTTGCCGCAGCCCAAATGGGCAAAGGCCGACATATTATCACTAGCGCATGTGAACACCATGCCGTCAGTCATACCATTGCGCAGATGTGTGAGTACTTCGGCTTCCAGCAGACTACAGTACCTGTTGATCGTTGGGGGATGATCGATCCTGCTGACGTGAAGCGCGCCATTCGTCCCGATACCGTGCTAATCAGCATCATATATGCCAACAATGAGGTGGGTACCATCCAACCCCTGGCCGAAGTCGGTGCGATTGCCCGAGAATACGGGATTCCCTTGCACACAGATGCGGTGCAGGCGGGGGGCTATCTGGATTTGAATGTGGATCGTTTACAGGTGGACTTGTTATCCCTTTCGGGGCACAAGTTTTATGCTCCCAAGGGGGTCGGCATGTTGTTTGTGCGCGAAGGGGTTGCGTTATTGCCACAACAAACCGGCGGTGGACACGAAGGAGGGCGGCGTGCCGGCACAGAAAACGTCCCTTACATAGTTGGTCTGGCAAAGGCGCTCAAGTTGGCCCAAGATATGCGCGCCACAGAGAATGAACGCCTCGCTCAGCTGCGCGATCGCCTTATTCAAGGCGTTCAAACGGCCATACCCGGCGCCCAGCTGACGGGTCATCCTGATCGACGACTTCCGCATCACACCAGCTTTGTCATTCCGGAAGTGGAAGCGAATGTTCTTTTGATGCATCTCGATCTTGCCGGTATTTGCGCAGCCAGTGGAAGTGCCTGTAACACGGGAGCATCTGAACCAAGCGATATTCTGCTCGCAATGGGCATACCACCGCAGCTGGCTCTGGGAGCACTGCGCTTGACCCTGGGTCGTTCCACCACAGCGGAGGACATTGAGACGGTGCTGACCGTATTGCCTACCATCGTGGATCGACTGGGCGCATTGCGTCCGGTATGATGGGCTTATTGTGATATTATGGCACAGCGAGGTATCGTCGTTGTTGCGATGAGCGGCGGGGTAGATAGCTCGGTTGCCGCGGCACTGCTGGTCGAGCAGGGATATACAGTTATCGGGGTCATGTTGCGCCTATGGGCAGGGAGCAGTTCAGAGGGCAATCGCTGTTGTACGCCGGATGGCTTGGCAGCGGCGCGTCAAGTTGCAGCTCAGTTAAATATACCCTTTTATGTGCTTGATTATCGCGAGGCATTTAGGCGCATCGTAGTGGATTATTTCATCTCCACTTATGCAGCGGGTCGCACGCCTAATCCGTGCATCATATGTAACGAACGCGTTCGCTTCGGCTTACTGTTAGATGAGGCCCTGGTGCTGGGAGCACAATACCTGGCTACCGGTCATTATGCCCGTATACACCGCACGGAAGCGGGAGAGTACCAGCTGATGCGAGGAAAGGATCTCTCTAAGGATCAGAGCTATGTCCTTCACCGCTTGAATCAGTGGCAGCTCCAACATGTGTTGTTTCCCCTGGGGGATTGGCTCAAGTCCGATGTACGCCAGGCAGCGCTACAACGGGGATTGATCGTCCATGATAGGACCGAAAGTCAAGATTTGTGTTTTGCGGGTGAAAATGGTGACTACCGTACCTTTATTGCGCAGTATGCCCCTCAGCTAGTGCGTCCAGGTCCCCTGTTGGATACGAGTGGAACGCTCTTGGGCCAACACCAAGGCTTGGCATTTTACACTGTCGGGCAGCGTAAGGGCTTGGGCGTCACACGGACACAACGCACTTATGTGGTGCGGCTCGATCCTGTTCGCAACGCGGTTATCGTTGGAAATGCGGAAGAATTGGGTCGTGACGAGCTATTTGCCGGAGCGGTCCACTATATCAGTGGGCAAGCGCCCACTTCACCCCTGCGCGTTACCGCGCGCATTCGCTATAAGTCCCCGGACGTCCCGGCGACGTTGACTTGCCTGGAGGACAATCGCGCCTATATCAAATTCGACCGGCCGTTGCGTGATATCACTCCAGGGCAGGCGGTGGTGTTCTACCAAGGCGATGTTGTGCTTGGAGGCGGTTTCATCGAGTAACGGCACGAGGCTATGTCACCAGAGCTCTTGTTGATCGTGCTCTTTGGAGCGAGCTACGGAGCGCTATTCCATTTATACTATGGACGTAAATCGCGCCAGCTGTTGGCATTCTTGCTGGCCTCCACGGTCGGGTTCGCTGTCGGGCAGCTGGTCGGAGAAATTGTCGGCCTTGAATTCTTCACCATGGGGCGTTTGCATCCGATGGAGGGGAGCTTGGGCAGTGGCATATTTCTCTTCATTGCCAAGTGGTTGAAACTGTAATAAAATTTCCTCAAAAGATCCACGATCAATTTTGCTAAGAGGAGCAGCCACTATGCCTGAGGACCACTCCCAGCATACCGGTGCGTTTGATGTCCCAATGGCTTCCCATCCAAAAGGTCCCAACCTGCCCGAGAGGGAGTGGCGCACTGCTGCGGGTAATCGTCTGCCGATGCTTGCAGTGGCGGTATTGGTGGCGGTCCTGATAGCGGGTGTTATTCTGTTCGGTGTGTTTATGTTTCGCAGTCCGGCGACGGCGGCCACATTGCGAGACATTTTCTTGGTGGTGTTGGGTGTCCAATCCATGATCATCGGCTTGTTGCTGATCGCTATTTTAGTGTCACTTGTGTATCTGGTTCTGAAGCTCTACGATCTTGTGTATCTTGTCCAGACTGAGCTGCGTCCCATTATGCAGCAGGCAGATGATACGGTGCGCACGGTCCGAAGTCATGCCGTCTTTATCAGCGATTCGGCGGTCAAACCGGTCATTGAGGTTATGGCTTGTGTCGCCGCCGTAAAGAGCATCATCCGATCGTTCACCCGATCGGAGCGATGAAATCCAACACGTTTTGATTGGGATATCCAAGTGAAGGAGGCATCATATGGCAGAGCAGGAAAATGGCTTTGGTGAGTTTTTCGCAGGCTTGATTGTGGGTGGCATGATCGGAGCAGCTTTGGGCTTGCTGTTTGCGCCTCAATCTGGCCCTCAGACTCGCGCACAAATTCGCAACACAGGACTGGAGTTGAAAGAGCGCGTGAACGAAACAATTGCCGAGGCTCAGGAAAAGGCCGAGGCGATAACTGCCGATGCGCGTCGCCGTGCAGAGGAGATCCTGGTCGATGCGCGCCAACGGGCCGAGGAGATTGTCGCCGAAGCGATGAAGAAAGCGGAAGAGATTCAAGCTAACCTTCCCCCCATCATCAAATCTGAATGACTCGAACGGTTGGCATTGCGCGTCACCTGATAACTCCTCTGTGGTTATACACCCTATGTGCTGTCTTGCCCGACGTCCATAGACAAGCGCTGATATTTACTTACATTTTAGAAGAAAAGACAAAGAAACTAGAAGCATTCTAACCCTTCCGGCCAAAAGGTTGCACCTGTGCGCGCCGGGAGGTACAATGACTTCCTGTAAGCGGCAGGAGGCAGGTGTGCGGGTGCATTTTTGGGGTGGGACGCGATCGGTAACCGGCACGATGCATATGCTCACCATCAATGGGCGGCATGTGCTGATCGATTGTGGTTTAATGCAAGGTAGGCGCAAGGAAGCGTTCGAGATTAATCGCAATCTGCCTTTTCAGGCAGAGAATGTGGACGCGGTACTGCTAACCCACGCGCATATTGATCACAGTGGCAACCTGCCATCACTAGTACGTGCTGGCTTCCGTGGTCATATCTATGCCACTTCAGCGACGCGTGACTTAGCTGGTTTGATGTTGCTGGACTCGGCGCATATCCAGGAACAGGATGTTGCATATGTGAATAAGCGTCGTCTGCGCCAGGGCAAGCGCCCCTTTGAACCCCTGTACACGCAGGCGGATGTGATGGCTGTATTGCCCTTGTTCCGTTCTATTGAGTACGGCCGTTCATTTGAGGTTGTCCCGGGACTCGCCGTGCAGTTCATCGACGCTGGCCATATTTTGGGGTCAGCATCGCTCGTTCTGGATGTCAACGAAAATGGGCACTCATTTCGCTTACTGTTCAGTGGTGACATCGGACGCAAGGGTCTGCCCATCCTGCGTGATCCACAGACGGCTGACCGGGTGGATTTCCTCGTGATGGAAAGCACCTATGGGGATCGTTTCCATGAGACCCCGGATCAGGCGAAGGAATCATTGCGCCAAGCTGCTGAGACGACATACCGTCGCGGGGGCAAATTGCTTATCCCTTGCTTCGCGGTCGGACGTACTCAGGAGATCGTTTATCGACTGAATCAGCTGTGGGAAGAAGGTTCGCTGCCTCGCATGGATGTTTTCGTGGACAGTCCTTTAGCGGCGAATGCCACTGAGGTGTTTCGTATGCATCCCGAATGCTTTGATGAAGAAATACTCGATCTGATGCTGCGTGAACATAATCGCGATCCCTTTGGCTTCAGTCAGCTGCGCTATGTGCGCAGTGTGGAAGCATCCAAGGAATTGAACACGCTTGCCAAGCCAGCTGTCATTATCGCTGCTTCG
>JBMFPH010000070.1:0-14945 GCA_049969215.1 Anaerolineae bacterium
AATGCCATACATCGAGACAACCGCCGCTTCGCTGGTGCCGCCGCCAATGTCCACCACCATGCTGCCGGTTGGTGTGTCGATGGGCAGGCCGGCGCCGATAGCCGCCGCAAGTGGTTCGGGGATCACAAAGGCTTCTCGACCGGCAGCTTGGCGCGCTGCATCGCGTACAGCACGCTCTTCCACACCGGTCACCCCAACCGGCACGCTCACCATAACGATGGGACGGAACAATCGAAAGCGACCCGTGATGTGCTCGATAAAGTAACGCAACAACGCCTCGGTAACGAGATAATCCGCGATAACGCCATCGCGCAATGGGTGCAACACTTCAATCGCCTCCGGCACGCGACCCAACATTATGCGCGCCTCTTCGCCCACTGCTACGATCTTGTTATCACTGATCGATACTGCTACGATGGACGGTTCCTGGATGACAATGCCGCGCCCTTTGACATACACGAGCACATTGGAAGTGCCCAGATCAATCCCGATCTTCTTCTCAAACATAAAGCACGTTCGTCACTGTTGTGCGGATGGACCGGGTTTTTGTCGTCTTGTGCGTTCCCGCGCGACCTTGATGCGTGCCATAGAACGGCGCAAAGCGGCCTGCGCTCTGGCAAGCTCTTCGGCGCTCTTGGAGCGATCGCGCAGGCGTTCTTCAGCGCGTCGTCGCGCCGCCTCAGCACGTTCCAAATCGATCTCCTCAGCACGCTCCGCACTGTCGGCCATTACCGTCACTTGGTAGGGCAATACTTCCATAAAACCACCACCGATGGCAAAGTACAGCGTTTCATCTCCCCGCCTTGCATGCAACTCCCCATAGGATAGGGTTGTCATCAGCGGGGCATGGCGTGGCAGAATGCCCAATTCGCCGGCACCACCCGGCGCCACCACCATGTCAACATCGCCGGAGAAGACAACCCCTTCCATTGTTACGATATCCAACCTCAATGGCATAGTGATCCACACACCTTTCGCTTGACTTTAGGTAACTTCAGACAGCTAAAGGTTAATTTCGCGTCCTTCCTTAATCACCTCATCGATACCGCCCCTCATATAGAAGGCTTGCTCGGGAATGTCGTCCAATTCACCATCCAGGATCATCTTAAAGCCGCGAACCGTCTCGCGCACTGGCACGTAACGTCCTTCGCGGCCGGTAAATTGTGCTGCGACGAACATAGGCTGGGAGAAGAAACGCTGAATCTTGCGCGCTCGTGCAACGGTGATTTTGTCCTCTTCACTTAGCTCGTCGATGCCCAAGATAGCAATGATATCTTGCAGGTCGCGATAACGCTGCAAAACTTGTTGCACGCCGCGCGCAACGCGATAATGTTCCTCTCCCACGATGCGCGGATCCAAGATGCGACTGGTGGAGGCCAACGGATCTACTGCCGGATAAAGGCCTTGTTCAGCGATAGAACGCTCGAGCGAGATGGTTGCATCAAGGTGGGCAAAGGTGGTCACCGGAGCGGGATCTGTGTAGTCATCTGCAGGAACATAGACCGCCTGCATCGAGGTAATAGACCCACGCCGAGTAGAGGTAATGCGTTCTTGCAAAGCACCCATCTCGGTGCCCAAGGTCGGTTGGTATCCCACCGCACTGGGCATACGACCCAGGAGTGCGGATACCTCCGAGCCACTCATCACAAAGCGGAAAATGTTGTCGATGAACAGCAGCACATCGCGCCCTTGGTCGCGAAAGTATTCCGCCATTGTCAAGCCGGTAAGCCCTACACGTAATCGCACTCCCGGCGGCTCATTCATCTGCCCAAATACCATAACGGTTTTGTCGATGACGCCCGATTCTCGCATCTCGTTCCACAGCTGGGTGCCTTCGCGTGTGCGTTCCCCCACACCTGCGAAGACCGAATAGCCACCATGCTCAGCCGCCAGGGTGTAGATCAGCTCCATAATGATCACCGTTTTCCCCACACCGGCGCCGCCGAAAACCCCTGTTTTGCCACCTTTCGTAAAGGGCGCAATCAGATCAATCACCTTGAGCCCAGTCTCGAAGACCTCTACATGGGTGACTTGTTCTTCGAAAGGTGGCGCAGAGCGATGAATGGGGCGATACTCCTTCGCCTCTACGGGACCCTTATTGTCAATGGGACGTCCTAGCACATTAAATATACGCCCTAAGGTGCACTCACCTACCGGCACGGTGATCGGCCCACCCGTGTCCACCACCTTCATACCCCGCCTAAGCCCTTCGGTGGAGTCCATTGCGATGCAACGCAGCCAGTCATTGCCCAGATCCTGCTGCACTTCAAGCACCAAGGATTCCTTGCCACCAGCCCCGTCACCGTCACGGATCACTTCCAGGGCATTGTAGATTTCCGGCAGCTCTCCGGGTGGAAAAGCTACATCCACCACTGCACCTGTAATCTGGACAATCTGACCTATACTACCTTTTGCCATGAGATGCTTTTCCTCCTACCTGTCTGGCCCACCCTACCGTCCCGCCGTGACCGATTGGATGCTCTTGCGCAATGCTTCCGCTCCACCAGCGATGTCAAGCATTTCCTTGGTGATTGCCTCCTGGCGCGCGCGATTGTAGCTGAGCGTCAGATGTTCGAGCAATGCATTCGCATTGTCCGTGGCATTGCGCATTGCCACCATACGGGCGCTGTGCTCGCTAGCAAATGCCTCGAGAATGGCCTGGTAAATTTGCAACTCAGTGAAACGAGGGAGCATCTGTCCAAGGATCGCTGTGACATCCGGCTCATAAATATACTCGCCAGTAATACGCGCCACTTCCGGTGAAAGATATTTTGCCATTACAGAGTCCATCTCGAGCTCAAACGGCCGGATGGGCAACAAAGGGCGCACAATCGGTCGTTGACTGAGTGTATTGAGAAACTCGGTGTAAATCAAATACACCTCATCATATTGGCCACTCTGGAAATCGTCGATGATAGCACGAGCAATGGATGCAACATCCAGAGAGGTAGGGCGTGGGGGCAGTGTCTCAGAAAAGTCGGCCACGACATGCCATCCATGGCGCAACATAAAATCTCTGCCACGGCGCCCCACCGTGATCAGCTTTACCGGATGCCCCAAACCGGCAATGAAATGCACTGCCGTGCGCAAAACGTTGGTGTTGTACGCGCCGCACAACCCCTTGTCCGAAGTGACGAGCAGGATGCCCGTATGGCGCACCGGTGCACGCCGCGCCAATAAAGGATGTAGTATTTCAACATTAATGCTCTGGGATGCCAGATGGGTCAAAATCTGCCATGACTTGGCGGCATAGGGGCGCGTGGCAAGCGCTTGCTCCTGAGCACGCCGCATCTTGCTGGTAGCCACCATTTGCATCGCTCGTGTTACCTGAGCGATGTTCCTGACACTTCTGATGCGACGTTTTATCTCACGAACTCTTGCCATATTATCCCGCCCATGACATCTCGATACACTGTTTCGAGAAACTCAGAACCCTTGAAGAATTTCGCTCGCACCAACTAGAAATGTGCCGTCTGTCTGTACTCCTGGATGGCTGCTTTGAGCTGCTCGACCAATGGTTCAGTAAGATCCTTCAGGGTTATAATGGCCTGTCCGATCTCCGGATGAGCTGTGCGCATATATTGCAGCAAACCGGCCTCAAAATCGTGCATCTTGCTCACCGGGATGTCATCAGCGAAGCCATTGGTGACAGCGAAGATGATAATCACTTGTTCATCGAGGGGCACCGGTGCATATTGGGGCTGTTTCAAGATTTCAGTCAGGCGCTGACCCCGTTCCAGTTGGGCGCGCGTGGCTTTATCGAGGTCGGAGCCAAACTGAGCGAAAGCGGCTAGCTCGCGGTATGAAGCGAGCTCCAGACGCAATTTGCCCGCCACCTTTTTCATTGCTTTGGTTTGGGCATCGCCTCCCACACGCGACACCGACAGGCCAGCATTGACCGCCGGGCGAATACCGGCATAGAAGAGATCGCTCTCCAAGTAGATTTGCCCATCCGTGATGGAAATCACATTAGTAGGAATATAAGCACTTACATCCCCTGCTTGGGTCTCGATGATGGGCAAGGCTGTCAGTGAGCCACCACCATAGTCTTTATGCATACGCGCAGCACGCTCTAACAGGCGCGAATGCAAGTAGAAAATGTCACCCGGATACGCCTCGCGGCCGGGTGGTCGCCGCAACAATAACGAGATCTGCCGATAGGCCCAAGCGTGCTTGGACAAATCATCATAGACGACCAAGGCATCGCGCCCCTGATGCATGAAATACTCACCCATCGCGCAGCCTGCATAGGGAGCAATGTACTGCAATGCAGCAGGCTCCGATGCGCTCGCCACAACAACGATCGTATGTTGCATGGCACCGTAGCGTTCCAACGTCGCCACCACTTGTGCCACCTGCGACAGCTTCTGCCCGATCGCCACATAGATACAAATGAGATCTTTATCTTTCTGGTTAATGATCGTGTCAATCGCCAGGGCTGTCTTGCCTGTCTGGCGGTCACCAATGACAAGCTCGCGTTGACCACGTCCGATAGGGATCATCGAATCGATCGCTTTGATTCCGGTCTGCACTGGTGTATCCACGTTTTGGCGATAAATTACTCCAGGCGCAATGCGCTCAATCGGGTAGTACTGCTCAGCCTGTAACGGCCCTTTGCCGTCCACCGGTTGTCCCAGCGCGTTGAGCACCCGTCCGATGAGCGATTCACCCACCGGCACTGAGGCAATACGACCGGTGCCCCGCACGATGTCCCCTTCCTGGATATGCGAATACTCCCCCATGATCACGGCGCCAACATTATTTTGTTCCAGGTTAAGCGCCATCCCCATCACACCACCGGGGAACTCCAAAAGCTCATTTGCCATCACACCAGCAAGGCCGCTCACACGCGCGATCCCATCGCCCACCTCGAGCACATAACCGACATCGACTGCCTCGATGGGCGCCTCAAATGCCTCGATCTCGCGTCGAATACGTGCTGTTATCTCTTCTAGCCGCAAAGCCATACTCCCAAACTCCTCGTCACTGACAGGGTACGAAGGGCCAATAATCCCGCAGACCCGGCGAACACTATCACCGTGCTGCTACCAGCCGATCGCGGAGCGCCTGAAGCTTACCCGCTATGCTACCGTCTACGACCTTATCGCCTACCTGCACCACCACGCCCCCCAGAATGCTCGTATCCACGCGAAACTCGATGTCCACTCGGTCACCGTATGCTGCCCGGATGCGCTCCCGAAAGGCTGCCTGCTCCTCACTGGTGAGAGGCACCGTAGTGGTGACGCGCGCAGCCAGCACTTCCGGCCCATGTTCGCTCATACGTGTCAGCTCGGCAATAATTTCATTCAATAACCCCAGCCGACCATCCTTGAGCAATACGTAAAGGAAGTTGCGCACATCGTCGCGAATGTCGGTGGGTAGCAAAGCGTCCAGCTGTGCTTTACGTGCAGAGAAGGGTTTGCCAATATCATCCAAAGTTTTTAGCCTGTCTGGCTCGGCCAATTGTTCCCATACTCGGCGCAACTGGTCCAACCACCCTTCGGTGGTATGCTGATAAGCGGCACGTGCATACTGGCCTGCCAGACTCTCAAGCTTAGAAGCAACCATTACGAGAATTTCCCCGTCTCTTGTAAGAACTGACGGATCAGCTGGCGCTGTACCTGTTCATCCAATGTCACCGTTTGTCCGATCACTTTGCGCGCAATCTCAATGGCCAATTCCGCCACCTGTCGTTGCAGTTCAGAAGCTACCTGCTGGCGTTCCAGCTCGATTTGTTGCCGCGCTTGTGCCCTGATCATCTCCGCTTCGCGCTGAGCGGCTTCGAGAATAGAAGCGCGCATCTTCTCCGTTTCTTGCGCAATACGGTTCGCCACCTCTTGGGAGCTGCGACGTGCCTCCTCCAGTTCTCGTTGGAACTCGGCGCGCTGGATTTCTGCCTCCTGGCGCACCTTATCCGCCTGAGCTAACGCTTCCTGGATCTTGCGCCGCCGTTCCTCCAGCATGGTGAGCACAGGTTTATACAGGAACACGCGCAGTAGGAACAATAGCAAGACAAAATTAATCAGGTATGCTGCCAGCAAGGCAGGATCAATACCCAATGGTCTCAAGGCATCCAATCTCTAATCCTCCCCTGGGTAAGGGACCCCAGCGCGAAGAGTCAGACCACAAATAGCAGGATGAGCGCCACCACCAACGCGTAAATGGCCACTGCCTCGGCGAAAGCGATGCCGATAAACATATTGGTCTGAACCTGGCTCGCCGCCTCGGGGTTGCGCCCAATCGCCGAGAGGGCACCCAGGGCGACGATACCGATCCCGATCCCCGGGCCCAACGCCCCTAAACCGATTGCCAGTCCAGCCGCCAATAGCTTGAAAGTTGCGGGATCCATATCTCAGTCCTCCTCGAGATGATACGTGCTTATTCCATGCCGTTTAAATCTCAGATGCCCCGTCTTCGAAAGTCGATATGGGAGCGAAAGATCCGGATATCAAACATGAGCACCCTGGTTTTCGTGGGTTACCGTAGCGATTGTGAAAAATGCCAGCGTCAGCACGTAGAAAATGAACGCTTGGATTAAGCCCACGAAGAGCTCCAACCCGATGAAGGGCAACGTCAACACCAAGGGCATCAACGAAGCCAGCACCAACAGCATAACCTCACCGGCGAAGATATTGCCGAAAAGCCGGAAAGAGAACGAGAGGAGCTTAGCCATCTCGGTGATCGCTTCCAGGATGCTCACGAAGAACTCAATACAGCCGAACAGGAAGACACCCAACATGCCAACACAGCCACGCCGCTGTCCGCTGGGGTCCGGCTTGAAGGCGCGCAACATACCCGATATATTGAAAAATTTGGTGAAATAACGCCCCCCCAGTGCCATCACGCCAAACACCTGGGTCATGCCCACCGAGACCAATGCCAATGCCAAATTGCTACTCAGGTCTGTGCTGGGCGAGCGGAAAAGAGGCACGATAATTTCGCCTGGCTGACAGCCCCAATACACATAGCTGTTGTAGGCATCCTCTTTGTCCGCTTCGACAGGTAGCGGTGCGGCCAAACGTGCCACAGCGCGCTCGTGCACCCGATCCCAGATAGTGGGCTGATGCAATGCTGCCATCTCAGCATGCGATTCGCAGAAGCCCACGGCTGCCAAACCCGGCAGCAACCCGAACCAATTGGAAACCAACACATAGAAGAAAATGGTCGCGACGATAGCAAAGAAGCGCGGCGTCCATTTACTACCGGCGATCGAGTGTGTCATATTGTAGAGGGTTTCAACCAGAAACTCCACGAAGTTCTGGAGTCCGCAGGGCACCAATTGCATGCGCCGGGTGGCGATAATGGCCAGCACGATCAGAATGATATCCACCAATAAGGCGGTAATCAGCGAATTGGTAATGCGCACGCTGCCAATCGCAAGACCGGGGAGTGGTTCCGCCCTGACCATTACCGGGGGTAGATGAAAACGCAGGAACATGTTTCCCAGTATCATCAAAACGATCACACCGAGGACGGCCAAGAGGATTTTCAGCTTGCGTGGCATCGTTTTTGGCCCACTCTCTCCTAGTGTAGGATTGCCTGCATTGGGATGATTCTGTTATCCCATAAAAACCGCCTCGACATGGCGGGGCGGTAATCACCAGATGATAATTATAGCACTCCTTTTGGGGTTGGCCAAACCTGATGAAGCGTGAGTGTGTTGAAAGAGCACCGAGCTACCCGTTTCTATCGGCCTGTTTTTAACCGCGAAAACCTGAGCGTCTAAGAAATCCTTGGCCAATCGCGTGGAGGTGGATATCTAACCTAGCACAACGTCGGATTTACCACCTCGACGGTGCGTCTACTACCCATCATAGCGCTTCATCGCCACAACCACGTTTTGTCCCCCGAAGCCAAAGGCATTGACAATCGCTATTTTGACATCAGCCCGGCGCGCCTGGTTGGGCACATAGTCCAGGTCACATTCTGGATCTGGCGTCTCGTAGTTGATGGTGGGCGGGATAATCCCATTCTTTAGACAGAGAGCAGCGGCCACTGCCGAGATGCTACCAGCGCCCCCCATAATATGGCCCACCATCGATTTGGTTGCCGTGACTGCGAGTTTATAAGCGTGTTCACCGAAAACCCGTTTGATCGCCTTCGTCTCCGTCACGTCATTCAGAGGGGTGCTAGTGCCATGCGCGAATATCACATCCACGTCGGTGGGTTGCAATCCGCTCACTTCTAATGCCCCACGCATCGCGCGCACTGCGCCATCCCCGTTGGGATCCGGTGCGGTAATGTGATAGGCATCGCCTGTCAACCGCCCACCAAGCACCTCAGCGTAGATGTTTTTCGCACCACGCGCACGGGCGTGTTCCTCACTTTCCAAAACTAGTACCGTGGCCCCCTCACCATACACAAACCCATCGCGGTTCTTGTCAAAAGGTCTGCTGGCACGTTGGGGATCATCATTACGACACGATAGCGCTCCCATACGCGCCAGCGAAGCAAAAGCAAGCTTGGTGTTTACCGATTCACACCCACCGGCGATGACAAAATCCGCCTCGCCGCGCTGGATGAAATGATATGCCTCGATCAGGGCATAGCTACCGCTGGCGCAAGCGAGGGTGCTAGTCAGAACAGGCCCCCTGGCACCAGTCTCGATGGACACCAGGCACGACACTGCGTTGGGCATAATAATGGGGAGCAATAAGGGATTGATGGCGCGTGGACCTTTCTCTGTCAGGGTGAGGGTTGCCTCCTCCATCATCCCGATGCCCCCTCCACCAGTCGCGATCACGACTCCAACACGCTCAGCATTGTTCCCATCGACAGTCAATCCGGCATCCTCCAGCGCCTGACGACTGGCCGCAATCGCATATTGTGTCACGGTCGCGGTGCGCTTGATCGTCTTGAAATCCATCCATTGAGAGGGATCAAATCCCTTTACCTCGCATGCAATGCGCACTGGGAAGTCACTGGCATCGAAGGCGGTGATATAACCCGCCCCCGACACCCCATTGACCAGGTTGTTCCAGAAGGTGGGTACGTCATTGCCGATGGATGTGATGGCACCCAGGCCAGTGACAAAAACTCTAGTCACGTGCAAACCTCCTGATCGGGAGAATAGTCATAGGTGGATGCCAGTATATTCACAATTGATAATATGGCAAGTCATAGAAGGGAGACGCCGGATTCGATGTATGCCTACCCGCAGTGAACTCCATGCTTGTAGCGAAGTTTTCGGCGGCATCGTGCTTGCTGCACCATCCGCAAGAAGCGAAACACATGGGATAGAGCATGGATATGGCTCGACTGACCGGTGTAAATAGTGCGCACCGGGATCCACTCTAGGTGATAGTTGTTGTACACTGCGGTGATGATCATATCCACCTCGAACTCGAATCCATGCTCGGGGCTGGTTAACATTGCTTGCATCAGCCGGGAGCTCACCAGGCGATAACCGGATTGATTGTCAGCCACGTGGCAACCTAATGCCCAAGAAAAGAGCAGACGTCCCAACGAGTTAGCCAGACGACGGCTGAAAGGCATACCGGCAAAATCGCGTGCACCGATGATCAAGTCGGCACAGGTAGATCCATAACAATCCAGGAAATGGGGGATTTCGAGAGGGTCATGCTGGCCATCACCGTCCAGTGTCACTACCAAGGGATAGCCTTGCTGCAACGCCCAACGGAAACCGGTCTGCAAGGCAGCACCCTTGCCCTGATTAGGTGACTGCCGTAGCACTGTCGCACCGTATGCCGAAGCTTCATCCGCGGTAGTATCTGTCGAGCCATCGTCCACCACCAGCACGGGTATGTTCAGCCGGGCGCCTGCGACCACGGTTCCAATGCGCCCTGCCTCGTTGTGGGCAGGAATAAGCGCTAAGGCAACCGCCTTCTCGATCTGGCATTGTTCCATCAGGTAGATGCTCGCATCCCCAGGCGCCGTTGGACTGGTGCACTGCGCAGCTCACGCAAGGCATCCGCTGCGATCCATCTAGCCGCCCTGGAATCCATCTGTTGCAGCTGCAGGGCAGTCTGAATGGCTGCGGCGTTAAGCATTTGGCTGCGCTTGCCAATTTGACGCAAAGCCCAGTTGATCGCCTTCTTGACCATGTTGCGGCAATCCGTTGCTTCCCGCAGGATAATGGGCAGAAATTCCAAGAAACGCGCGTCTGCGCTTGTTTTATCGCCGACTGCCAAAGATGCCATCAGTACGAAACCCGCCCGCTTGATGTATTCCTCCTTGCGTGCGCTCCATTCAACCGCCTTTCGCCAAGCGAAAGTTGTTTTGCGGAAGAGATTGTTGCAACACTGGTCGCACAAATCCCAGGAATCGAAATGGCTGCACCACTGTTCCATTTGTTCTTCGGTAAGCACATGGGGATCAGCTATCATGCTGGCAAGGATGCGCGCTTCATGAATTCCGGAGTCCCAAAGGTGTAACGCCAGCACGTGGTTGCGGCCGATACGTCTGGCGATAGCGCGCAACTTCGGTACGGAAATACCATAGGCGCGGATGGTAGTGATGCCAAAGCGTGCCATGCCTTCCAGCGCGTTAGGATCGCGCAGCTGGTCCAACATCTGTAGGACTTCTTCACAGGTCATTGTCTGTCTCCATGGCTTGAGCTGAGCACAAGGGTCACGTTACGACCAACCTGCTGCACAGAGCATGACTGCCAATAGGATCATAGTAACATATCCTGATGGTCACAGCAATATGGTCCGAAAGAGCCTTTGTATGCAAATTTTAAGCTTTTTGTCCCACTTTTCCCCTTGACATCTTGCCCAATCTGTGTTACACTGTTTACGGTAACGGGAACGGTAACGGGAACGGTAACGCCCACCTATTAAGAAAAGTTTGTAAGGCTTTTTTCTTTTCTTGCCCTTGTGACGAAGGGAGAGCTGGTTCGAGAGAAGATCAGGAGGTCCCTGGTAAAAGGTGTCAGGACGTGGACTTGCAAACCGGCCTTACCATGCAAGCCTCTCTATTTGAAGCCCCCTTGTTCTCTGCATCGCAGTCCACAAAACGCTAAGTCCACGAAGACCAGCAAGACGCAACTTAGAGAGTAGGCCCAAACTGGAATACGAGATGGCTCGTTGTCCATAGAAGGGCATTGCTTTGCCCGGCATTGAGTGCCGTGGCGATGATCCAACAAATAGTCTAATCCAAAGGAGGGGTAACACTATGAAAGGGATCAGTCTCATCGTTTCGGTAGCTGTTCTGGTGGCTCTGGCACTATCTATGGTTCTACCCGGTCCAAAGGCCCTTAGAGCTGAAGGCAAGATCGAGAAGAAACCATACGGTACCACAGCGGACGGTGTGGCCGTCGAGGAGTATACGCTTACCAATGCCAACGGCATGGAGGTCAAAGTTATTACCTACGGCGGCATCATCACGTCGATCAAGGTGCCAGACCGATTCGGCAATATGGCCAATGTGGCGCTGGGATTCGACAATCTCAAGGATTATGAGACCAAGAATCCCTATTTTGGCTGCATCACGGGACGCTATGCCAACCGTATCGCTAAAGGTAAGTTCACTCTGGACGGCGTGGAGTACACGCTTGCCATCAACAACCCACCCAATGCGCTCCACGGTGGACTGAAAGGCTTCGACAAGCAGGTTTGGAAGGCTAAGGAGATCACCAGCGCGGATGGTGTCGGATTGGAGCTCACCTACCGGAGCCCAGATGGCGAGGAAGGGTATCCTGGCAACATGGACGTGAAAGTCGTGTACTTGCTGACCGACAAAAACGAGATTCGCATGGACTACACGGCGACCACGGACAAGCCGACGGTGGTCAATCTTACCAACCACAGCTATTTCAATCTGAGCGGTGAGGGCAGCGGCACCATCTATGACCATATCCTGATGATTAACGCCGATAAATACACTCCAGATGACGAGACACTCATCCCAACGGGTGAGCTGGCGCCTGTTGAGGGTACGCCCTTCGATTTCCGCGTACCCAAGGCAATCGGCCCTGGCCAGCGCTCAAATCATCCTCAGATCGTCATCGGCCGCGGCTATGACCATAACTGGGTGCTGAACCGACCATCGCCAGACGATAAGTCAATGATGTTGGCTGCGCGCCTCTACGATCCGGCTTCAGGTCGCGTGCTCGAGGTGTGGACCACCGAGCCAGGTATTCAGTTCTACGCCGGTAATTTCCTGGACGGTACGCTCTATGGTTCCTCTGGCCGTTCTTATCGCCAGAGTGACGGGCTCGCCCTGGAGACTCAGCACTTCCCCGATTCACCTAATAAGCCCGACTTCCCATCCGTCGTGTTACGACCCGGCGAAACCTACCAAACTACCACTATCTTCAAGTTCGCTACGGACTGAGCTGACACTTTTGCAAGAGGACACGGGGATGCACCGCGGTGCATCCCCGTGTCCCTTTTCCCATGGTCACAGTCGGATCCTTTGCGTCTTCTTTCACCTTTCGGGTAAAAAGGATCAACAGCAGTCAATCTTTGTGGTTGAGCGAGTGGCTTCCGCACGACGCTTATCTGGGCGTCTCCACAGAACCACTCCCATTGCACCCGCTGCCCCAAACGCATCAATTGCCAGATCGACCCAGCTAGCATCGCGTCCCGGTATGAAGCTCTGGTGCATCTCGTCGGACATAGCATATAGAAATGCACCTGCAAATGCCAAGGCCGCTGCCACATATCTATCCCGGAAAGATCGCACGGTGATGCGCCACCATAGCAATGCCAACACGGCATATGCGCCGAAATGACCAATGTGCTTCAGCAGCCAGTCCAGCCAGGTGATGGTCAGCCCAGGCAACTGCGGCTGCGCGGATAGCCAGAAGATCAACGCCATCCACAATATCGGTGGCAACCATAGCCTGAGAGATGCCCAGTAAGCAAATATCATTTCTCCGGAGAATTCATTGCCTCCCACTTAGAGAGAGCTGAATGCCCTCGCATAGCCACTGTGTTCTGTCTGAATATTAATGGAGCACTTCTCCCCAACCTATCTCTCCTGCTTTGCATAATAAGCGCGTTCGACCTCTGTTACCAAGCGAGGCCACTCGAAGTGTTCGCGAACACGCCGTGCCGCCGCTTCCCCAATACGTGCGCGCAGCGATGCATCCTGCAACAGGCGCAATACAGCCTCTGCAAAAGCATGATCATCTCCTGGCTGCACCAGCAATCCGTTCTCTCCATCCAGGATATACTCGCGATTCTGGCCCACTGCATCTGCCACGACAGGGACGCCAGCCGCCAACAATTCTACCAGCTTCACCGAACATTTTGAACGGTTGACAGGGGTATTATCGAAGGGGAACAACGCTACATCTGCCGCAGTGAAACAATCTGCCAGCTGCTCATATGCCACCCAACCGGCGAATGTCGCTTTCTCAATCAGGCCAGCTTCGCGAAGCAGATTAGCCAGCTCACTTTCTTGACCATGTAAACCCTTGCCAACCACGAGGAGGCGCACCATAGGCTGGTGCGCGACCACATGCCGAAAGATGCGCACAATGCGCTCCAACCCAAACTCCAGAAAGCGGCTGTACAACAGCAACACTGGGGTGTTACCCGTTCTCTCTTGATAGACAGCAGCACGTCGAGCGGCACATTCGGCAAATGCACTCGGCCACACGCCATTGGGCACATAAAAGATACGCTCATTCGGGACGCCGGTCTGGGCAACCAGACGCATCAGTTCCCGACTCGCCACCGTCACAGCGTCTGCGTGGCGTAATCCCCAAACCTCTTGCCAAGCGAAAAAGCGCTTTTCGACAGGTGAATACGCTTCCAGATCGTTCCATGCCTGTTCCCAATCGTCTTCATCGACCACCAAGCGCAACTGCCGTTTCACCAAGCCAGCAAGCCGCAGCCACCACAGTACGAGATGGGTTAACCCGGCATATGCCTTTGGCTTAAAGCAATGGACAACGTCCACTGGCAGTGCTATGGCTTGTTGTACCAGATGGAGAGTCAACCAAATGTGGAAAACGCCCGGCACGCGAGGCGGAAGGTTCACATGAATGACCTGCACGCCATCCTGCGTCCACGCGTGTCCGGATTCATGGGGGCTATCCCACGGTGGAATGAGTAACCGCACTGCATGTCCACGCCCCGCCAATGCGCGGGCAAGGGGCAGGGCACGCGCTCGCATCGTGCCTTTGCGGTAAAGGCCGAACGTGCCCACCATTGCCACGTTCATAAGACACTCTCTACCGGATCACCTCACCGTCAGTGAATATAGAGATAATGGAATGCCTCACGATAAACCTGACGGCCATATGGATCGATGTCCAGAGCACGCTGACGTACACGCTCCAGAACCTCTGGATCACCTATTTGACTGGCATGCGCCTTGATGGCCTCAATTTTCAGATCGATCGTATCACTGATGTCCACCCATCGATTCGGCTGTACGCTGCCGACCAGATAGATCTCATGCACTGCATGAGGTTCGAGACCTTCTTCTAGCAACTCCGGATGGTACATTCGATTACGCGCAGCTGGAAAGACCGCTTCTAGCGCCACCACGCCTGCGATCCGATGATCCGGGTGATTGATGTAGCCGCTATCAAAATAGAAAGCTGCCGGATCTGGACACACAACGATATCAGGTCGATAACGGCGAATCTCACGCACCACCTGCTGGCGCAATTGCAGACTGGGTTGCAGTTCCCCATCTGGCTCATCAAGAAAGACAATCCCTTTGACGCCAAGGATTTGCGCAGCCGCCCGTTGCTCTGCCCTGCGTAGATCTGCCAAACGTTCGGGGGTCATGGTAGGATCGCTGCTACCCTTATTGCCATTGGTCAGGATCAGATAACAGATCTCCACCCCTTCGCGTATCCAACGTGCGATCGTACCTCCACAATGGAACTCCGGATCGTCCGGATGGGCTACAATGACCATAGCACGTTTCTGCTGCTCCACATCTTATCCCTCAAGTTCGCGATGCGCGGATTAGGCAAAATAATGGGCGGCATCATCAACGTCTGACACCGCCCTCTCTGG
>JBMFPH010000071.1:0-14365 GCA_049969215.1 Anaerolineae bacterium
CTCGAGATGGAAGGCTCGGTGGGATAGAAAAGGAGAAGACATGTCCGAGAGACTTTCCTCAAAAGCCTATGACGTTGTACCTTCAACAAAGATATTCTCACGCGAAACGGTGGCGCAGCTGTCGGAACGGCTGGCAGAGCCGAGTTGGATGAGAGAGAAACGTCATATAGCGTGGTCAATCTTCGAAGAGATGCCAATGCCCTCTGCACAGGACGAGCATTGGCGTCGTACCGATCTGCGCGCCATCAAATGGGATGAACTCAAATTGCCCAATGGCACTTACGCAGAACGAGAGCCCTCGCCGACACATCCCCCTGAAGAATTGCACGGCCCATTGGGCACACCGGAACAAGTTGCAGGACGTTTGGTGTTGCTAAACGGGCGCCCAGTGTGGCATGAGATCAAACCTGAGATCGTTGCCCAAGGGGTGCTTTTTATGGATCTGGTCTTGGCAGTACAGCAATATCCCGATTTGGTGCAGAGGCACTTCATGCGGGGTGTTGTTCCCGGCGAAGGCAAATTTGCCGCCTTGAATGGCGCGCTCTGGAACGGTGGTGCTTTCGTTTACATACCGCGCGGCGTAAAGATCGAGCAGCCCTTTGAGATCTCCATCGGGCTGAAAGGGAATAATACAGCGCTTTTCCCACGCATCTTGGTGGTTGTCGAAGCGGGTGCATCTGCCACCGTCGTGGAGGACTCATTCTCACTGGATCATGCCGGGCAAGCTTTCTCCGCGGGAGTCAGCGAGATCATCACGAGCGAGGGAGCATCGGTCACCTATGGAGAATTGCAGAGGTGGGGAGAGCATGTGTTTAATTGTAACACCCGTCGCGCTTTGCACAGTGCGCAAAGCCACGTTACCTGGAACCTCGGATACCTGGGGGGCCGTCTGAGCAAGACTTTTGTTGATAGTCTGTTGATGGAAGACGGAGCCTCGTGTCATGTTTATGGGGTTTACTTTGCGCGCGGCCACCAGCATATTGATCTGGACCTGGCAGTACACCACATCGCGCGTCATACACAAGCTGACCTGCTCGTCAAGGGGGCAGCACAAGATCGGGGACGCGCGGTCTTCCGAGGTCTTATCCGCATCGATCGAAGTGGCCAGCAGACGGATTCTTACCTGAAGAATGACAATTTGATCTTAAGTGAACATGCCCGGATCGATTCGATCCCCAGTTTGATCATTGATGCCAATGACGTGCGCGCTTCTCATGGGGCTACTGTGGGCCATCTTGATGAAGAACACGTTTTCTATCTGCAGAGTCGTGGCATCCCCCGTGCGCTTGCGGTGCGCCTGGTGACCCAGAGTTTCTTCGCGAGTGTGTTGGAAAGGCTGAACCAGGAGCACATCCGTCGCAAGCTGACAGAGGCGGTGATATCTAAGCTGGAGGGGTGAGGTCTCCCGAATGTTGCCCCAGGATATCCGATTGACTCTGTTTCGCGGAACATTTATTATGGAATAAGGGGCTCATATGTTTGACAGTGATACAGTCCGCAAGGATTTTCCGATACTGCATCAGTCCGTCAATGGTAAACCTTTGGTCTACCTCGACAGTGCTGCCAGCTCTCAGAAACCGCTGGCAGTGATTCAGGCAATGGACGAATATTACCGTTCGTACCACGCCAACGTGCACCGGGGCATTCATCAGCTCAGCGAAAAGGCCACAGAGGCATATGAAGAGGCACGACGCAAGATAGCTCGTTTCATTAATGCTCGTAGCTGGCGCGAAATCATATTTACGCGCAATGCCACAGAAGCTATCAACCTGGTAGCATATGCATGGGGGCGTCGTAACATCACGGCGCGAGACAAGATCTTGGTCACCGAGATGGAGCATCATGCGAACCTGGTACCCTGGCAGCAGCTGGCTGCGGAAACCGGAGCGCAGCTCGCTTACATCCCTCTCGACGAGCATTTCTGTTGCGATATGGCAACTTACGAAGTGATGCTCGATGAGCGTGTGAAATTGGTTGCCATCACCCAAATGTCCAACGTATTGGGCACCATTGTGCCCGTTCACGAGTTTGTGGCCCGCGCCCATGCCGTCGGGGCACTGGTTCTGTTAGACGGGGCGCAAGGTGTGCCGCATTTGCCCACGGACGTGCAATCCCTGGATGTAGACTTTCTAGTAGCTTCGGGTCACAAGATGCTAGGACCCACTGGCAGCGGCTTCCTATATGGAAAGCGTCATCTGCTAGAAGAGATGCCCCCTTTTCTCACCGGAGGTGAGATGATCCGGCGAGTCACCTGGGAAGGAGCCGAGTGGAATGAGCTCCCTCACAAATTCGAAGCGGGCACGCCAGCTATCGCGGAAGCGATCGGGTTGGGAGTCGCGGTAGATTATTTGAGCCGTTTGGGGATGGAGAACGTGCGCCAACACGAGGTTGACCTGACGCGCTACGCGCTAGAGCAACTGGGTCAGGTAGAAGGGATTCGAATTTATGGTCCCCAGCAGGTGGACATGCGAGGCGGTGCCATCGCTTTCAACCTGGACGGCCTGCATGCCCACGACGTGGCTGCTATTCTGGATCAAGAGGGCATTGCCATTCGAGCTGGCCACCACTGTGCTATGCCGTTGCATCAGAAGCTAGGGGTGGCTGCCACTGCGCGCGCCAGCTTCTATATCTATAATGATCTGGCAGAAATCGATCGACTGGTCGAAGCGCTGGATGTGGTACGTCGCTTGTTCGAAAGGTGAGACCCTATGGACGATCTTTATCGTGAAATCATCCTCGATCATTATCGCAACCCGCGCAACAAAGGGACATTGGAAGATCCCACCCATACCTTCCAGGACGACAACCCCTTGTGCGGCGACCGGATTCGCATAGACTTGAAGGTGAACGGAGCGGGGGTGATTGAGCAAGTGCGCTTTGATGGCGAAGGTTGTGCCATCAGTCAAGCCTCCGCATCGATGTTGACCGAAATGGTGCTGGGAAAGTCCCTTGAGGAGGCCAAGGCGATCAGTAAGCAAGATATTCTGGATACCCTGGGAATTCAGCTGGGTCCGGTGCGCCTGAAGTGTGCATTGCTGTCACTCAAGGTGCTCAAGGGTGCTCTCTATGGCCTGCCTGTCACGCTGGATGAGGAAGAATGATCTCTCAGGAGCCTAAGGTGCTATTCTGGAGGGGATAAGCCATGGGCCGCTTCGTGAAAGTGGCGAGAACGACCGATCTGGCACCGGGCCAAAAAATGCTGGTAGAATACAACGGCACACCGGTGGGTCTATTCAACATCGACGGCAAATACTACGCCATCGGCGATGTATGCACGCATGACGGTGGCCCACTGGTTGAGGGGGAATTACAGGGTGAGGTCATCATCTGTCCACGCCACGGGGCACGTTTCGACGTGCGAACCGGCCAAGTGCGTTCGCTGCCAGCTTATCGGCCCGTACCCACTTATCAGGTCAAAATCGAAAACGGCGATATTTTGATCGCACCACAAGAGGAAAGCTAATTTGTCATCTCAAACTGCGAGGAAATCACAATGACCGAAGAATATGCGCAGCAAACTGAAGCCCCACTAGAGGAGAAGATCCGCGAAGCCTTGCGCCGCGTGATG
Organism: Anaerolineae bacterium; assembly: GCA_049969215.1. Classification (GTDB taxonomy): domain Bacteria; phylum Chloroflexota; class Anaerolineae; order 4572-78; family NAK82; genus NAK82. The sequence goes on from JBMFPH010000071.1 coordinate 3,569, forward strand.
GATCCTGAGCTCCATCTCGATGTGATCGCGTTGGGATTGATTCGCGAGATCGATACAAGTGTCTCGCCGATCCTCTTGAAAATGGTGCTCACTACGCCTTTCTGTCCCTTTGCACCATGGATGGTCAAACAGGTGCACGAGGTCGCCGAAAAGGCAGCGGGGGTGCCAGTTAAGGTGGAAGTGCTTCAACAGCAGTGGCATCCCGAGATGATGGAAGACCCCTCTTTGCTGGGCTTTTGATGATGGTTGCCGCTGTCCAATTAAGAGCATAGAGTCTCACCATTTGTCCGCCGGAGTTTCCGTGTTTCTTGAGCGACACGGTTTTGCCGCGTTCCCCGAAGTGATGTATAGTGGTATTCAATCGTGCACGATCAGATCCATCCAGGCGCATCAATTGGTGAGAAAGCCCCACCGTTATGCTGAACAGGCAGCACTCCCATGTCTTAGTGATCGGAGCAGCCGGGCTGGATACCAAAGGCTATGTTGCTGGCCCGTTGCATATGGGCACCAGCAATCCTGGCACCATTTACGTCAGCAATGGCGGCTGTGCGCGAAATGTGGCTGAAAACCTGGCCCGTTTGGGTGAGAAAGCGATCCTTCTCTCCGCGGTCGGTAAGGGGCGCTCGGGCAGGCGAGTGCGGGAGCAGACCGCCGATGCCGGTGTCGATGTCTCTTATGTGATCGAAAGCGCTGACCATCATACCGCGGCTTATATGGCCATCTACGACCAAGAGGGGCAGCTGGTGCTCTCTGTGGACGACATGGAGATCATGCAGCTGCTCACACCCGCATTCATCTATAACCATCGCCGGCTGATACGCACCGCTGCGATGATCGTCATCGATGCCAATCTTCCTCCAGCCAGTTTGCAAACCCTGATGCGTGAGGCAAAGAAATACGGCGTTCCGGTCAGCGCAGACCCCACCTCAGTGCCACTCGCGAGTCATCTCAAGCCCTATCTGTCCGACCTCTTTATGGTGACGCCGGACATCTCCGAGGCGGAAGTGTTGTGTGAGCGTACATTGCGCAACACCCGTGCCCATGGAATCGCAGCCGCCAAACAACTGATCACGATGGGCATTCAGGTGGCTATTGTGACCCTGGCCGAACTGGGTGTATGCTATGCCACCCCTGAGGTGAGCGGTCACGTGCCGGCGGTCAAGACGCGTGTGGTGGATCGCACCGGTGCCGGCGATGCTCTGACAGCCGGAGTGGTCTTTGGCTTACTTAATAACTTCCCCATTGATGAAGCGGTGCGATTGGGGGCGGCAGCTGCCGCGCTGACACTCCGACACAACGATTCGGTCTGCCAGACGCTCAGTCTGGACTGTCTGTACGACGCCTTGGTTATGTAAGCTATCCCACAGCAGCAGATCACAAGGGATTGACAAAACCGCACATCATGGAGAAAGCGCATGAGACCACGTGGACTGTATTTTGAGGAGTTTGAAATAGGCAAAGAGCAGATCAGCCCAGCGCGCACGATCACCGAAGCAGATGTGGTGATGTTCGCCGGGCTTTCGGGCGATTACACTCAGCTGCACACAGATGAAGAGTTCGCCCGCACGACCCCCTACGGGAAGCGCATCGCCCATGGTATGCTGGTGCTTTCGATTGCCACCGGACTGGCAGCGCGTCTGGGCTTTATCGAGGGCACCGCGCTTGCCTTCCGTGAATTGTCCTGGAAGTTCAGTCTGCCTGTCTTCATCGGCGATACGGTTCATGTGAAAGCAGTATGTCGGGAGACAAAGCCGATGGCGCGCCTGGGAGGCGGGCTGGTAATTTTCGACGTGAGCGTGATCAATCAGGAGGGCAAGACTGTTCAGCGTGGCGACTGGCACGTGTTGGTCGCGAGCAAACCACAGTAGGTGAACCGCTGATGAGGCTGTTGCGCGAATGTTGCTCAGGATGTGCCTATTGTATTATGGTCTGCCCCCAGAACGCCCTGACGACAGATGGCTGGGCCCATTTGCTCCCTGAGCGGTGTACGGATTGCAATCTGTGCTACTATGCTTGTCCGCATCGCTGTTTTGTGCCGGAAAAGGAACTCCGCCCACCACGACACAACATGGCCACACACTATGATGTGCTGGTCATCGGCGCGGGGATCGGAGGATTGATGACAGCGGCCGCATTAGCGCGCCGAGGGCGTTGCGTCGCAGTTTTCGAGCAATTGAGCTTCCCTGGAGGGCGTTATACCGAGCTTTCTTACCGTGGCGCCGCCGTGACCACCGCCGCGTGGACGAGCCTGGGCCCCAAGAGCCATATCGGGCGCTTCCTGGCCGAATTGGGCATCGGCCAGAATCCGGAAGGAGGCGGCTTGCGCTATATTTCCTTGCGTGATATAGGGCTACGCGAGCAATATGCGATACGCTTTCCGGATGGCCAGCACTATGCATCATTACAACAAATGTTGCCGTCCGAAGTATATCGCGCTTGGATGCTTGCCCTTGCACGTGGACGACGTGGCGCGCCGGAAGATGTGAGCGCGCATGATTACGTGGCCAGCTTCTGTCCGGACAACGACCTGTTGGCGGTTGTGGACGCCATTGCGATTACAGCTTCAGGGGTGGGTAGTCAGACGATGCCGGCCAGCGAATTCATCCAAATCGTGTTGGATAGCGCGGCAGCAGGGACGAACTTTGCCATGCCGGCAGGGGGTGTAGCGGCGATCATTGACGCGCTGGTGCATACATTGAAGGCGCACGGCGGAGAGCTACACTTGGGCAGCCGGGTGCAGCGCATCGTGTTAAAACATGGGCAGGCGTGTAGGATCGAACTTGCAGATGGCCAGCAAATCACCGGCGATATCATGGTGCACAATGCCGGACCATCTGCCCTGATCCGCCTCCTCGGCAGCGACAATTTGCCGCCAGATTATCGCGCGCGGTTGCAGTCTCTCAAAGGGGTGGAATGCGCCGCGATCTTCTTTGCCACACGCGAACCTCTCTTCGAAGATGCCCCCATCCTGATGACGCCGGGCTGTCAGCGCGTGGCGGGCATCTTTTCGCCGACCCGTTTGGATCCTTCCCTCAGCCGGGATGGCCTGCATCTCTATGATGCCTTCCTGCCTCTCCACAGCGCCGACCGCAAGGCTGAGCTCGCGCTGGCCCTCAACGACTTGCACAGGTTGTTTCCCTATCTCGATACCGTGCTGGTATGGCACCTGCCCATGTTTTTCACAAATGGGTGGCCGGGCACGGAAACCGCGCAGACCTTTGGGCAGACGGGCCAACAGCGACTGGAGACACGCACTCCCATACCCGGCCTATACCTGGTGGGGATGGATGTGCAAGGCAGCGGCGTAGCGGGTGACTTGATCCCTCTGGGCGTGCGTCGCCTTTTGGACGAGATAGGGTGATAGAATTTGAGCCCGATCTCCTTAAAGAGCAGAGGATGACGGAGATGTTTTCCGTATCCTTCGCGGTGGAATGTTGTTTTATCAGGAGACGAGCACAATGGTGAGACATCTGGGTTGGTTGATCGTAGGTCTTGGGACCTCGTTGATTTTGGTCGCGTGTCAGTTGGCGTCGCTCCAGACGCCGACTTCCACGGTACAGCTTGAACAAGGAGGTGAAACGATGGCTTTCCAGTTAACCAGTACTGCTTTTGCGCATGGTCAGCCCATCCCGGCACAATATACCTGCCGCGGCAAAGATATCTCACCACCTCTCAACTGGAGCGACCCACCCGCGGGCACCCAGAGCTTCGCGCTAATCTGCGACGACCCGGATGCACCGGCAGGCGACTGGGTGCATTGGCTGATCTACAACTTGCCCCCTACAACGCGTTCCTTACCTGAAGGGGTGCCCACGGATGGTCAGTTGCCGGATGGCAGTCGTCAGGGGCTGAACGGCTGGCGCCAGACCGGTTATCGCGGCCCTTGCCCTCCCTCAGGCACCCATCGCTATTTCTTCAAGCTCTACGCGCTCGACACTGCTCTGAACCTGCCACCGGGTGTTACCAAGCAGCAGCTGTTGGAAGCAATGAAGGGCCACATGCTGGCACAGGCCGAGTTGATGGGGACATTTAGCAAATCTCCCTAAAAAATTTAGCTTTATAAATCAAAATATTCATATTTTGACACGTTGAGATATAGCTGCTACAATCCAATTGGAATCGCTACTAGAAAGAGCACAGGAGATGGTACTCCAGCGATGTATGGATCGCCCGCGCAAACGCACGAAGATCGTCGCGACTATCGGACCTGCGAGTGAGAGGCCGGAGGTACTACGTCGGATGATCTTGGCGGGCATGGACGTGGCCCGCCTTAATTTTTCTCATGGCAGTCTGGAGAGCCATGCTGCTGTCATCAACACACTGCGCCAACTCAGCGAGGAACTTGACGTTCCGGTAGCGATTCTGGGCGACCTGCGCGGACCACGCATTCGCGTGGGAGAGGTTGCGGACGGACAGATCCGACTGGCCAGCGGCCAGACCATCGTGCTCACGCCGGAGACGATGGTGGGCAATGCACAACGTATTTCGGTCTCCTTCCCTGGACTGGCGGACGATCTGCAGCCAGGCAATCGCCTGTTGATCGACGATGGCGATGTAGTACTGCAAGTGCAGCGCATCACGCCTGAGCGCGACATCCACTGTACGGTGCTCGAGGGCGGCAGCATCGCCAGTCGACGCGGGATCAACTTACCCGGCATTCGGGTCAGCCTGCCCGCGCTGACCGACAAAGACAAGGAAGATGTCCTTTTCGCCATGGAGCAGGGGATCGATTTCCTGGCCCTCTCCTTCGTCCAATGTGTCGAGGACGTGCGCGCGCTCAAACGTCTGTTGCAAGAACGGGGCAGCGATATCCCCGTGATCGCCAAGATCGAGAAGAAGGGTGCTTTGGACGATCTGGACGCGATCGTGCACGAAGCATATGGCGTGATGGTGGCACGCGGTGATCTAGCGCTGGAGATGAGCTTCCAGGAGGTGCCGGTAGCTCAGAAGCACATCATTGCAAAGTGCCGCGCGGCCGCCGTGCCGGTCATCACGGCCACGCAGATGTTGGAGTCGATGATCGAACGCGACCACCCGACCCGTGCGGAAGCCACCGATGTGGCGAATGCGGTGTTCGATGGCACGGATGCGCTGATGCTCTCCGGTGAGACAGCATTAGGGCGTTATCCGGTGGAAAGTGTTGCCACAATGGCTACAATTGCCACACGGGCTGAAGCGGCCTGGTTGACCGGAGAAGTAACACGCCCGCCCGAGCTGCCACCGCCCAGCGATGTCGATGCGACAATTGCACGCCTGGGCCACATCGCCGCCTGTGACCTCAAGGCATCGGCCATCGTCACCTACACGCAATCGGGCAGCACGGCGCGCCGCCTCTGTCGTCATCGGCCGCCAGCGCCGATCCTGGCCCTCACTCCATCGCCTGTTACGCAGCGACGACTGATGCTCAGCTGGGGTGTCACTCCGTTAATATGTAGCCCACTACACGATCTGACCAGGGTGAGCACAAAAGCTTTGGAGGAAGCCCAACGCTGCCAGTTGGTGCGCCACGATGATGTCATTGTGGTGCTGGCGGGCACGCCCTTGGGGGTGCCCGGAACGACGAACCTGTTAAAAGTGGAACGGGTGACTGAGCAGGGTTCAGGCCCGAGCTGAAAAGAGGACAATTTTGGACGCACTCACGGCGCGGCGCTATTGGATGGCTGCCTGGTTGGTGGTGGGGTTGTGGTTTGCCTTCTGCATGGCCACTCTCGACTACAATGGTCCCTTCTTTGACGAGGGCATCTATATCACAGCGGGTCAGCGTGTATTAGAAGGTTATGCCGCCAGCGACGACTATCTCTCCTGGTTTGCCGGCAGCATGCTATGGCCCACCTTCGCCGCGCTAGGTTACAATGTGGGAGGGTTGATCGGTGCCCGCGCTATTGCAACGATCTTCGTCACGATTGCGTTCATCACCACGCTGCTGGCCACGCGCAACCTGTTTGGCGAAGCGACCGCTTTTTGGACCGCCCTGGCATTGGCGCTCAGTGGACCACTCCTGGCATTGGCTCGCTTGGGGGTGTATGATGTGCCCGCACTGGCTGGCATTGGGGTGAGCTTCTGGGCTGTTACCGTGTTGCATCGGCGCGATCATCGTGCCTGGCTTGTGCTGGCTGCCCTCACTTATGTCTTCGCACTCTTCTCCAAGTACCCCACCGCAGCGATGTTCCTATCGCTCGCTGGGCTGATGCTTGCCTTACGCCGTGCCAGAGCGGTGATGGACATAGCAATCTTCGGATTCGTCGCCGTGGCGGTCTTGCTGATCTTCTACATCCCCCTGCGTGCGCCGCTCAGTCAGCTGGGTCCATATTTGGCGCCCCAAGAAATATTGCGCCAGCCGCCACTGGTGCTCACATCTAGCGTAATCTACTTTGGTGGGCTTCCCATTGTGCTGGCACTGCCGGGATGGTTGATGGCACGGGATCGACCTTTGTTAGCTACTGTGCTGTTGGCAAGTCTAGTGATGTGGCCTGCTTACCATTTGTGGCAAGCTTTTGTCGTAGGACTTTCGAAACACGTGGTGTTCGGCTTTCTGTTCGGTTATCCGCTCATCGGATTGGCGCTGAGCAGGTTATGGGCGCGCTGGCATCGCGCTGCGGTGATTGCCATCTGCACCGCTCTCGTTATGGTGGGCGCTATCCAGTGGCAACAGCTCGATCACGGTTGGCCAGATGTGCGCACCGCGGCAGCGTATCTGACCGAGCATGTAAAACCAGGGGACAAGTTGTTGATCAACGATTCCTGGCCGTACACGATGTATTTGTACATGACGGGACGTATCCGTCAGCCTCAGGACGTCATCGACATCTACAGCCGTGAAGAAGCCAGCATACGTCTATGCGATTACCATTGGTTTGTTGAATCAGACTACACACCGCGCTGGCCGCCGGAGGTCTTGGAAGAGCTGGAGCAATGTGGCAGCTTCCACGAGGTGTTCTCGACGCTGAGCTCGGTCAGCATGTTGAACTTTAGCTTTGACTATGTGGTTACGCCGATCAAGATCGTGATCTGGCGAAACCACTTGCAGGAGTGATTTCGTGCGCGATATCAGCAGTTGGAAGATTAGATTGGCAGGTATCATCCTGGTATTGGCCACGCTTTGGTATCTGCCGTGGGTATACACCAACCTGAACTGGGGGGCACCTTGGCTGGCATTCCCGTTTGCCCTCTCGGTCACACTGGCAGCGGTGTTAATGCTGATTGCGGTGGTGACCAATTGGCGCCGACAGGTGCCTATTGAGCACGAAGTGCCGGTGGGTCAGGAGCCCACCGTCTTGGTGGTGATCCCGACCTATGGTGAACCACCGACAATGTTATATGAGACCGCCCGCTCGGTTTTGGAGCAGGATTATCCACGCGAAAAGATCAAATTGGTCATCAGCGATGACTCCCATCGGTGGAGCATTCGCGAGGTCGTGGAACGTCTCAGGAGTGCATACCCCGACGCGGCAATTGCCTATCATGAGCCACCACGACGTGGTGATCCAAAACGCCGTGGTGATGGCAAGGCAGGCAATCTCAACTCAGTGTTGGATGCAATCAACCAATACGCTCCTCAAATCGCCTTTATTGAGACACGTGATGCGGATGACCTGGTAGGTGATGCCAAGTTTCTGCGCCAGACGATCGGTCAGCTGCTGGCCAATCCCCGTGCTGCCTACGTACAGACCATCAAACAGGCGCGTGTCAGCCCTGGCGACCCGTTCGGCAATCTGGAACCCCTTTTCTACCGGCGGCTGATGCTATCCAAGAACGCCACCAACTCGGTTTTCCCATGCGGCTCGGGTGTGGTGTGGCGAATGGCTGCCCTGCGAGACATCGGCGGATTTCCGGATTGGAATCTGGTGGAGGATTTGCAATCGGGTGTCGAAGCGCTGCGACGCGGTTGGCGTGGGATATACTTGCCCATCGTGGGAGCAATTGCCCAAACGGCGCCCGAGGATATTCCCAACATCTTCAAACAACGTGGCACCTGGGCCATTGACACGCTCCGCCTGATGTTTTGGGGTAGCAAGCGCGGGTTGAGCCTCTGGCAGAAGCTCTCTTTCATGGAGATAGGACTCTTCTACCTGCTGAGCTTGCCTATGTTGCTCTTCACCGTGATCCCCGCCATTTCATTGGGCTTTGGGATTTACCCTATTTACAGCACCCCGATCGAGTATGCGCTCCATCTGTGGCCATACGTGGCAGCAATGGAGCTCACACTGGTGGCATTGGCGGATGGACTGCGTTATGAAGATCTGTGGCGCTTCCGGGAGATGATGATCGGCATGGCGCCGCTCTACCTAAAGGCGCTTTGGATCACGCTGCGCTATGGGCCGCAGCGCAAGCCGTCCTACCGGGTGACGCGCAAGGAGCATATTCACTCCCTTTACTGGCGCGAAACTTTATTGCAAAACGTGCTGCTCCTAGCGTTGGTAGCTGCGAGTGGCTACCATCTGGCGGTTTATTCCGTGTGGCGCACCGCAGACTTGGGCAGCTTGTTCTGGGCTGCTTTCTTCATCCTGGCGCTGAGCAGGATCACACGCAATGCCTGGCACGGGACGGACTTCCGGATGCTGCTGAAGAAACAGGTACGTCAGCATCTAGCAAGCTCCACCATGTTGAGAATACTTACAAAGCTATTCTGAGAGGTTTTTTGAGGTGTTTCAGCGAGAGGGATGGAATGAAGGATGGGTATAGCTCTAAACTTAAAAAGACTGTGGACAGTGACACTACCCGTGTTGCTGGCGATGTGTTTCGTTGTATTGGTCATCACGATGCTGCGCAGTGGTGATACCTCCGCTGCGACAACATGGGCGCCCGGCTTCTACAGCCAGCGGGTAGTGGGTGGTCTGACCAACCCGACTGCCATCACTTGGACACCCGATGGTCGAATGCTAATCGCGCTTAAGGAAGGCAAGGTGCTAGTCTACAAGAATGGGCAGTTATTATCAACACCCTTCATCGATTTATCAGGTGAGGTGAACGACATCGCTGACCGTGGGCTGCTGAGCTTGGCAGTGGACCCGCTATTTGAGAGCAACCAATACGTCTATCTGCTTTATACTTACGATCCACCTGAGCTGCCGGGCGCGCCCAACTCGAGCGCTGGTGCAGACGGCAACGGCCAGCGGGTGGCGCGCTTGGTGCGCGTTAAGGCGAACGGCGACGTGGCTAACCTCGCCACCAAAGAGGTAATACTGGGCAAGAACAGCACCTATGCCAACATCGGTGCAGCGGATGATCCCGACGGTGGTGGCCCATATACCTCGTGCGATAATGGCGGCGTGCCAGTGGAAGATTGTATTCCCTCCGACAGCACCTCTCACACTATTGGTTCCGTGGTTTTCGGCACCGACCGCTCGCTTTTCGTCAGTGTGGGCGACGGAGCGCGCTTCGTGGTGGTGGATCCGCGGGCACTGCGCGCCTATGATGTGAACAGCCTGGCTGGCAAGATCTTGCGCATTGATCCCGACACCGGCAATGGATATGAGAACAACCCGTGGTGCGACAGTCCTGCCAACATAGCCAAGAATCGTTGCAAAGTGTATGCCACCGGCCTGCGCAACCCTTTCCGTATGAAAGTGGATCCCACCACCAATGAACCATATCACGGCAACGTAGGTTGGTTCTCATGGGAGGAGATTAACACTGGCCGCGGTAAGAATTTCGGTTGGCCGTGCTGGGAGGGCAACGAGCACCAAGGCTTGTATAATGGACCTGAGGAGAGCTATGCAAAGAACCCAGCCACGGCGGTGCAATGCCAGGCGGTGTATAGCGGCGCCATCGGCCCGATTGAGCCACCCTACTACGCCTATCCGCATTGGTACAACGATGCGCAGCACGATGCATCTGCTATGGCTGGCCCGGTTTACACCGGTACCCACCTCTCCTATCCGCCAGAGTATCACGGTAGGCTGTTCATCTTCGACTATTCAGGTGACCAGGACTGGATCAAGTATCTGACGTTGGATGAGGCGCCGCCGCAAGTTGGTACGCTGGGCGAAGGGGTATCCGATATGGTAGGACAGTACGCCGGCCCTGTGGACCTGGCGCTGAATCCCTACGACGGCGATCTGTATTATGTAGTGTTGAACGGCACCGGTCCAGGCGAAGTACGACGTATTCGCTATACAGCGGGCAACCTGCCGCCGGTTGCTCATCTCAGCGCGACGCCACTGTACGGTACATTGCCTCTGACCGTCACCCTTTCGGCAGCTGCTTCTCACGATCCGGAGGCGCAGACACTCACCTTCGCCTGGGATCTCGGCAATGGTGTTCTCATGGATACAAACGAGATGGCGATGATCACACATACTTACACCGCAGCGGGCGTCTACACCGCTGTGATGACAGTCACGGATGTACTCAGTGCATCCGACAGTGCTGTTGTGCACGTAGTGGCAGGCAACCGTCCGCCCCAGGCGAACATTACCACACCGCTGTCCGGCACCATGTACCACGCCGGTGAGAGTGCCTCCTTCTTCGGTGGAGCAACAGATCCTGAGGACAGCGTCCTGGGTGGCACACAGCTACAGTGGACAGCTTCACTGCACCATGAGGACCACGTGCACCCCGACCAGTTTCGGGCGACGGGAACAGGTGGTAGCTTTGTTTACCCAGAGCACGGCGGCGGGGAGATGTACTGGCTGGAGCTCTGTCTGACGGCGACGGACAAGGGTATCCCAGGCCAAGGTGGCCTGGGCCAGCTTCAGGACAGACGCTGTGTAGCTTTGTATTCCCAACATGGCCATGATACGCAACCCAACAAGGTGTGGTTTCCGGTGATTGCAAAGCAAGAGGGATAAATCCAGG
>JBMFPH010000072.1:0-14309 GCA_049969215.1 Anaerolineae bacterium
TGATCATGTTGGCGTTGGCCAGGCGGATCACCCCCAGGGCGGCCTCCTCCACGGAAATCCGGAAGTGGGCGGCAATCGGCCGCAGGGCCTCCTTCGCCTTTTCCACATCCAGTTTGAGCTCCCCGCCCAGGAAGTATGCGGGATTGATCCGGCCGGCGACGACGTTGGCGTCGGTGACGGTCGGCTGCGTGCCGCCGGCGCCGTAGCAGGCCGGCCCGGGGCTGGCCCCGGCGCTCTGCGGGCCCACCCGCAGCACGCCGGTGTTGTCGATCCAGGCGATGCTCCCCCCGCCGGCGCCGATCTCGATGATGTCCACCACCGGCACCTTGATCGGGTAGCCCGCCCAGTACGGGGTCTTCTCGATGTGGTAGTCGGTGGTCACCTTGTACTCCGCCTTCTCCACCAGGGAGGTCTTGGCGGTCGTCCCGCCGATGTCCAGCGTGATGATGTTCTCCTCGCCGATCGCCCGGCCCACGACGACCCCGCCGATCACCCCGCCGACGGGCCCGGACTCCACCAGGTGGATGGGGGTCTTCTTCGCGAAGGCGAAGGTGGCGGTCCCGCCGTTGGACTGCATCACGTGCAGGTCGCACTTGATCCCCATTTCCTTCAGGCGCCCCTCCAGGCTGCTCAGGTACCGCCCGGCCACGGGCTGCACGTAGGCGTTCAGGACGGTCGTGTTGGTCCGCTCGTACTCGCGCCACTCCTGGGTGATCTCATGCGACAATGTCACCGGGATCTCGGCCACCATCTCCCGCAGAATCTCACCGCAGCGAATTTCATGGGCTGGGTTGGCATACGAATGCAAAAAGCAGACGGCAATTGCTTCCACCTTTTCCTTACAGCAAAACTCAGCGGCTCGACGTACATCCTCCTCACGCAAGGGCTCTAACACCTCGCCCTTGTAGTTCATGCGCTCTCGCACTTCCAAGCGCAGATAACGCGGCACAAATGGTTTGGGCTTGGTATAGTACATATTGTACAAGTCGGGACGGTTCGCACGGGTGATCTCCAGGACGTCGCGAAAACCACGCGTGGTGATCAACGCCGTCTTGGCACCCTTGCGCTCCGTCAAGGCATTGATGATCACTGTGGAACCATGCACGAAGAAAGTGGTTTCAGGCACTTTGATGGCAGACTTGTGTAAAGTGTCGATCACCCCTTGAGCAAAATTGGCTGGTGTCGTGGATGCCTTCGCCACCCCAATCCGACCAGTTTGTTCGTCCAGATATACTAGGTCAGTGAAGGTGCCACCAATGTCGGTAGCTACTCTCATAGTAGGATGCCTCCTTGTATCGAAAGATTATGTCAAGTTACATCCTGTTTCCTACCAGGATAGTCGCCTGAGTGATTCGGGTACAGGTGACACCGTACAAGGTGTCCATCTCCAGTGTCTGTCATTTGCGGGTCGACAATGGGGCAGACGTCCATTTTGTACGGACAGCGCAAATGGAAACTGCACCCGCTGGGGATATTAACCGGGCTGGGTATCTCACCCCGCGACTGTACGCGCTTTGGTTTGAGCGCCTCTTCTTCCTCAGAAATCACTGGGATGGAAGACAGCAACATTTGCGTGTAAGGATGCTTCGGGTTACGGAAAAACTCGCTGGCCTCTGCCACCTCGCAGACCTTCCCTAGATACATAATCGCGACGCGTGAGGCGACATTGCGCATCAGGCTCAAATCATGGGTGATGAATAGATAGGAGAGATGGAACTCTTGCCGCAAGCGCAACAGTAGATTGATAATCTTCCCTTGGATAGATACATCCAGGGCCGAGGTCGGCTCATCGAGAATAATGAAAGAGGGTTCGGTCGCCAACGCCCGGGCAATGGCCACAATTTGCTTCTCCCCCCCACTGAGCGCTTGCGGATATTTGTACATATAGTCGACCGGTAGCTCGACCATCTCCAGCAGTTCGGCGACACGGCCGATGTGTTTCTTGGCCGGTTGGTGGATGCTGAGCGGTAACTCCAATATTTCCTTCACACTGCGGCGTGGATTCAGGGATGAGCCCGGGTCCTGGAAGACGATCTGAATTTCCTTCTTGATGTGTCGCGGGCGTTTGCCTTCTTTAGTGAAGAGACTCTCACCTTGGAACTCGATCACACCCGAGGTGGGGCGATACATTCCGATGGTTGTGTATGCCACCGTGCTCTTACCCGATCCGGATTCGCCGACCAAGCCAAATATCTCACCTTTGTGAATTGCGAACGACACCCCGTCCACCGCCTTGACGGTGATCGATTCACGCTTCACCAGCCCGCGATATCCAACAGTGAAATACTTCTTGAGCTCCTTGTACTCGAGAATGGGGGTCATCCGCTGCGTATCCTCTAATCCATCAGCAAGCGTAAAGATAGCAAGAGACGTAGTGCTCCTCGCCCACCGTGAACACAGGTGGTTTCTCTCGTTGACAGATCTCCATGGCATATAGGCATCGTGGATGAAAGCGGCAGCCGCTAGGCGGATTAAGGTAATTGGGTATGCGCCCAGGAATACCTTCGGCCACTCCACCTCCCGAGAGGCGAGGTACCGATTGCATCAGACCACGTGTATAAGGGAACATAGGATTTGCGAACAGAGCTTTGGTAGGTGCTGACTCGACAATGCTGCCAGCGTACATCACATATACACGATCCGTCACCTCGCGCACCACCCCCAGCGTGTGGGTGATGAGAATGACGGAGGTGTTACGTTCTACCACCAGATTATGTAGCAATCGCAAAATCTGGTCTTGAATGGTGACATCCAAAGAAGTACCCGGTTCATCCGCGATCAACAGCTCCGGTTGAGTGGCGAGTGCCATTGCAATACAGACTCTCTGTCGCATACCACCACTCAGCTGAATAGGGTAGCTGTGTAGAAGTCGCTCGGGATCTGCCAGCGCTACCTCCTTAAGGGCCTGGAGTGCTTTCGACTGGATTTGTCGGGCATCTACCCTGCCATCGCCATGCGAATATCGGATCACATCGCCCAGCTGTTGCCCGACTGTAAACACGGGATTCAAGGCTGCAGTAGGGTCCTGGAAGATCATCGAGATACCACGTCCGCGAAGCTGACGCAGCTCGTCAGGACGCATCTTTAATACATCTTTTCCGCGAAAGAGCACCTGTCCTCCCACAACCTTGGCAGGTGGCTCAGGCAATATGCGCAAGATAGCTTTCATCGTGGTTGTCTTGCCACAGCCCGATTCGCCCACCAAGCCAACTTTTTCACCGGCGCGCACCACCATGTTGACACCATCTAGAACTTTCAGATGGCCGCCAAACACCTTGAAATGAACCCGTAGATCGTGAACTTCAAGCAGGGGAGGGGAATCCATCTGGCAATTAGACCTCTTCTGCAGCCAGCAAATCGCGTAGACCGTCACCCAGCAAGTTAAAACCCAGCACAATCACAACGATGCCCAAAGCTGGAAAGACCGGAATCCACCATTGGTCAGGCAAATAGCGCGCGCCATCAGCTACCATGGTACCCAATCCCGGCTTGGGTGGCTGTACCCCCAAACCGACGAAGCTGAGTGAAGACCCGATCAGGATAACCCAGCCCATGTCCAAGCTCATCTTGGTGAAGATAGGGGAGACGCAGTTAGGCAGAATCTCCCGGAAGAGAATGTGCGCTTTACTTGCCCCGAGTGTTTCTGCCGATTTGACGAAATATTCATTGCGCAGCTGGCTGGTGAGTCCGTAAACCAGCCGCGTATACCAGGGCCACCACATCAAAGACACCGCCATCATCGAGTTCATTAGGTTGGGCTTAAGCACTGATGCGATCGCCAGCGCCAGAATAAGCGGTGGCACTGCTAGAAAGATGTCTGTGATGCGCATAATCACCGTGTCTATCCATGTACCTTGGCTGTAACCTGCTATCAGACCCAACAGCACCCCCGGTGGCACGACTAGCGCCAACACGACGATGCCCATCAGCAAAGCGTCCTGGAAGCCGAAGATCACCCGCGTGAGGATGTCACGCCCGATTGTATCGGTGCCGAAAAGGTAACGAGAATTAGGGGGCAGTTTCGCATTGGCGAAATCGGTGAAAGGACCGGCATGATGAGGATATGGTGTTACATAGGGAGCAAAGACAGCCAGAAACACGATCGCCAACACAATTGCCAGTCCTGCCACTGATAGCGGATTACGCGAGAACTTATACCAAGCACGACCGACGTTCTCGCGCCGGCTACGCCGTTGTAACTCTCGCCAATCTGCCAATGCAACAGACTTCGCCTCGCCTTGCAGTCCGGATGCCCAGCTTCCTGTTGCTCCGGTCACGTTACTCGCTCCTTTCGGCGCTTAGGCGAATGCGCGGATCGAGCTGCGCGACCACAATGTCCACAACGATGTTTACCACGATGAAGACAACTCCCAAGACCAAAATCACAGCAGCAATGGCGTTCAAATCCTTGCGCAACATGGCATTGATACCGTAACGCGATATACCCGGCCAGTTAAAGATCAGCTCTACTAGAAAAGCGCTGCTCAATGTGCCTGCGAAGTCCAAACCCAGAATGGAAACCGTAGGAATGAGCGACGGCTTGAGCAGGTACTTACCCATGATAACCCGCTCTGGGATGCCCAGCGCTCGCTCTGCGGCGATGTAATCCTTGGTGAGATTATCCGACATCGTCGCACGCGTGATGCGCGCTTCTTGCGCCAAACCACCCATTGCCAAGGCAATCGCCGGCAACACGAGGTGTTTCAGCGCATCCCAGAAGACAACCGGATCGCCTGCCAGCAATGCATCGACAGTCATCAAACCGGTGATCACAGGTGGGCGAGTCAACCCTTCGCTGAGACGCCCAATAGTGGGCAACCACTTCAGCCAGTAACCGAAAACGAGCATAAATATGATAGCAAAAACAAAGGCTGGGGTCACCACACCTAGGTAAGAAAGGACACGCACAACATTATCGATCCATTTGTCCTTGTGTCGCGCTGAAATGGTGCCCAGCAGGATGCCAAACCCACCCATCAAGATTCCGGCGAACAATGCTAGCTCTAAGGTAGCGGGGAAGAACTCCTTGATATCCTCAGCCACTTCACGACGGGTCACTAGAGAAACACCGAACTTGCCCTGCAGGGCATCAACCAACCAGTAGCCGTACTGCACATATAGCGGTTCATCGAGATGCATCTGAGCACGCAGGTTGTCAACAACCCATTGGGGTGCCCTGGCCCCTACCGCCATGCGCGCCGGATCGCCGGGAAGGACACGCGAGATACTGAAGATCACCACAGAAAGACCAAGGAGCACGAAAACAGAATGCAGTGCTCGTTTGAGAATGAAAGTAACCAGTCTCATTGCCAACTCTTTGAGCAGCATGGGCTTGGCCCCCG
The DNA here is from genome assembly GCA_049969215.1 of Anaerolineae bacterium. GTDB lineage: Bacteria > Chloroflexota > Anaerolineae > 4572-78 > NAK82 > NAK82. Next base: position 5,343 of record JBMFPH010000072.1, read on the forward strand.
GGGAGAAGCTGTCCTCGGGAGCCAAGCCGAGGATCAGAAAGTTACATCACTTCTTGACGCCGATCTTGAAGGCGAGCAGATCGTACCCCATCATCGGGATGATATCGCCCTTGGCAGCCGGCCAGTCTATATAATCCTGGTAGGCATGCTTTTCCAGCTGATCGTACACAAAGATGGACGGCGATAGATCTGCCAGCTTAGCTTGGATAGCCTGATACTTCTTGAAGCGCTCTGCCTGATCCAACGTGCTCAGCGCATCATCAATCTCGGCATCTAACTGTTTGTCAAGGAGCCATTCGTTCTGCGACCATGTAGCTGCCGAGCTAGAGTGGTAGCGTTGCTTCAGCATAGGGCCGGCCTCAGGCAGATCGGCGGAGACATAGATGCTGACGATATGGGGACTGGTCTCCTGCTTGGAGGTGTTTTCCACCACAGAAAGCCATGGCGAGGAGACAATCTCTACCGGGATGCCAATCTCTGCCATATTGGCCTGGAACAAAAGGGCGAACTTTTCTTCGTCCGGAACCTCTGAGATCCAAACGAACTGCACGGGGTATTTATCCAGCTCGTCCTTGTACTTGCATTGTTCCAGCTCAGCCTTTGCTTTGTCCAGATCGCGCTTATACACTGTGACGTTAGGGTTGTGACCACCCAGCGCAGCGTTGACCGGTCCCACCATAGGCTTAGTGCCTGGCCACTCTAGCTTCACAGCCGCCTCATAGTCGAAGGCATATGCCATGGCCCGACGACAATGGACATCATCTGTCGGGGCCAGCCGGTTGTTTATCATGAAGTAGAAGCTGGTCATATTGGGATAGGCAGCGACGTCCACGCCAGGCAGCCCATCCAAGGCCTTGAACGCTTCGAGGGTTTGCCACTGGTCAGTGATTTCCAGCTCCTTGTTGGACATCATTGTGCGGATGGTGGAAGCTTCGGTGGTGCCAATCATCTTGTAGTAGTCCGGTGCATTGGGAACAAAGGTACCCCACCAATCCTTGTTTTTCTCCATCAGCAGGTATTCCTGGAGCGGAAATTCCTTGACCTTGTAGGAACCCGAGCCAGCATCGTGTGTCAACAAGTAATCCTTGCCGTAGTCACCCTCTTCTCCATACGGGCCTTCTTTCTTGGTATTGGCGCGCACCAGCTTCTCGTTCAGGATATACAGACGCGCCAAGCTGGGTAGAAAAAGGCCTGTGGGTTGCTTGAGGGTGAACTCAACCGTGTAGTCGTCCTTTGCTGTGGCGCTCTCAACGATATCGGTGAACAGATAGGCATACCCCTCACCAATCTTGAGCATGCGGTTCATGCTGTATGCCACATCGCTGGCTTTCATCTCAGTGCCATCGTGGAACTTGATCCCCTTCTTGATAGTGAACGTCCAAACCTTGCCATCCGAAGAAGTTTCCCACTTCTCGGCCACCCAAGGGTCGACCCCACCTTCTGCATTGGGAAAGACCAGTGTGTCATAGAGGTTGGCTAAAGCGGTCGAGCTGGCAAAATCGGAGCCAACGGCCGGGTCAATGTAGCACGGCCATGCATAGCTCACACGCAGCCAGGTGCCCTCCTCAGCAGCTGCCGAAGAAGCCCCTGCGGCGGCAGGAGCTTCTTCGGAACCCACAACCTTGGCCGGACCGAGTTTGTCGCCCGTGGTGGGATCAACCCCTGTATCGAGCTTCCCTTCGGCCATTAGCTTGAAAATCTCTTCCAGCTTGGCCTTTGCCGCGTCCGGGATCGCTTTCTCCGCATCGTGGAAGGGGGTCAGACCGATGCCGTTCGATGCAGCGTCGAAAACCACGGTGCCACCCTTGAACGTGCCTGTCGCGGCAGCTTTGACAGCATTGTATACGGCTACATCCACACGCTTACCCGCGCTGCTCAGGAGCTTATCAGCGCCCTTCTCCTTACCACCCTTGAACGTGGTAAAGTATTCATCCTGGTCGACACCGATCACCCAGACACCTTGCTGTGCTGCACCCAGGATAGCACCCGAGCCGGTTGGGCCTCCAGCGCCGAAGATTACATCCGCACCTTCCGCGATCTGACTTTCCGCTGCCGCCTTGCCTCGCGCCGGGTCGGTGAAGCTATCGATATAGACGCCGATCACCTTACAATCCGGGCACACATAGGCTACACCATTCTCGTAGCCGTTGCGGAACTTCTTGACCGCCGGGATTTCCATGCCGGCCACGATTCCTACCACTTTGCTCTTGGTCATTTGTCCCGCCAGCGCACCAGCCAAGAAACCCGATTGATCCTCGCGGAACACCAGACCCTGCACGTTGGGAATGACCGGATCGTAGGCATAGTCCACGATGGCGAACTTCACATCGGGGTGCGCCTCCGCCATCTTCTTGGTAGTCTCCCCCATCATAAAACCGACGGTCACGATCATCCCATAGCCTTCATCAATGAACTGCTTCACGTTCTTCTCATAATCGGTCGGTTGCTGGGTCTCGATGAAAGCACTCTCCAACCCAAACTCTTTGGCCGCCTTCATAAAGCCCTCATAGGCATACTGGTTGAAAGTACCGTCGTTCACTTTGCCTACATCTGTCACCAGCCCGATCTTCAGCTTACCCTCCGCTGGCTTGGCCGCCTCGGTAGCTTTAGGTGCCTCCGTGGGAGCTTCCGTTGCCTTAGGTGCCTCAGTCGGTGTGGCAGCTTCTGTCGGCTTTGGTGTCTCTGTAGGAGCTTCTGTTGCCTTAGGTGCCTCGGTTGGCGTGACAGCCTCTGTCGGCTTCGGTGTCTCCGCCGGAGCCTCTGTCGCCTTGGGCGCCTCGGTCGGCGTCGGCGTTGCCGGCGCGCATTGGGCTATGAACATAGAGAACACTACCAGCAAAGCAGCTAGGATGAACAAGTGCCTGCGCATACCTCTCCTCCTATATCAAAATAAAATGGGCACACTGCGCACGGAGCATGACTTGAAGAGAAAACAATGGGGCTAACTTGCTGGACCTCACCCCCTTTCCGGAACATGGGTTGATGCACTAGAATGAGCTCAATGATCTCCGAAGAAGGCGCACTGGATCCTCAAGGATGAACCCAACACGATACCCAATTACTATATCGGAATACCGGCACTTTGTCAATCTTTCTATCTCGAATTATGAGGTCGGGGTGGCAATATTCACCGCTTCGTGTTATTATGCAAGAAGGGTGAGAGCGAGGATTAGAGGATTATAAATGGCAAGTCTGCATGCTCCGATTGATATTTTTCCGCGAAGTTATGCTGGAATGAAAGATAGGCGTACAATGAGAATATCATACATCAGGCTAGGTAGCAAGAAGGGAACGCGACCAGCGGCCATGCTGCTCTGGTTGGCTTTAACGCTCTTCATCGCCGTTACCCCTGGCATGGCGCAGCAAAGTGTCTCGGACGCTGTTGTGCTGCTCAAAGTCACCGGAGTCATCGATCCGGTCGTGGCCGGCTATGTGGAACAAGGGGTGCAAGTAGCCACCGAAGAAGGTGCCCGGCTGGTGGTCATCCAATTGGATACACCCGGTGGATTGGATACTGCTATGCGCTCCATCGTGCAAACTATTATGAACGCCAAAGTGCCTGTGGTGGTCTACGTAGCACCCCCCGGCGCACGGGCGGCCTCCGCAGGTGTATTTATCACGGCAGCGGCGCATGTGGCTGCGATGGCTCCAGGCACCAATATTGGCGCGGCACATCCGGTGGACATTGGACAAGGTGAAATGCCAGAGACCATGGCCGACAAAGTGACCAATGACGCCGTCGCTTATCTGGCCGCCATTGCCGAACAACGCAACCGCAATGCTTCTTTAGCCGAAAGACTGGTGCGCCAAAGCCAGTCTCTTACGGCACAACAGGCGCTGGAAGAACGTCTGGTTGATTTGATCGCTGTAGATCTGCAAGCTTTGCTGGCAGCTTTGGAAGGACGTACGGTCGAGGTGGCAGGTGCCCAGATAGTACTACGCACCTTGGGCGTTTCAATTGTGGAACGCAATATGAATTGGCTACAGGTCATCACGCATGGCATTGTGGACCCGAACATTGCCTACGTGCTGTTGTCATTGGGCACCATTGCCCTGGTCGCCGAATTCTGGAATCCAGGGGCTATCATCCCCGGAGTGGTGGGGGCTATCTGCTTAGTACTGGCCTTTGTCGCCTTTGGTAGTCTCCCGGTCAACTATGGAGGCGTGGCGCTTATCATCCTGGCGATTATTTTCTTTGTGTTAGATCTCATGGTAACCGGTTTTGGGCTTACTATCGCGGGGGTGATTGCTTTCACCATCGGTTCGTTGTTCTTGTTCAGCCCTTTTACACCGCCTGAGCCCACTATGCCCCAGCTATCGGTAAGTCCATGGGTGTTGATCGGCATGACCGCGATGCTAGTGCTATTCTTTACCACTATTCTGACCGCTGGAGTGCGTGCGCACTTGCGACCCAGCGTAATGCGGCTCAGCTTGCCGGTCGGCAGCACAGGCGTTGCAGTGTCTGACCTGACGCCGCAGGGCGTGATCCAGGCAGCCAGCGAACAATGGACAGCCATCGCCGTAGACGGGAATATTCGTGCCGGCGATGAGGTGGTTGTGGTTGGTCACGAGGGATTACGGGTTAAGGTGCGCAAACAACAATCTGCTAGTGTGGGACAAATACGAAAGGAGTGAAACAGCATGAACCTCTTTTTGATTCTGGTCCTCGTCATCGTAGCAATCTGGCTGATCACTTCAGCCATCAAAATTGTGCGCGAATATCAACGTCTGGTGATCTTCCGATTGGGACGCGCTATTGGACCAAAGGGGCCAGGCATTGTGCTGCTGATCCCGTTTGTTGACCGTCCGGTATGGGTGGACTTGCGTGAGGTCTATCTGGAAGTACCCAAGCAGACATGCATTACGAAAGACAATGCCCCAATTGATATCGATTTTCTCATCTACTGGAAGGTGGTGGATCCACTGAGTAGCGTTATTCAAGTGAGCAACTTCGCCGGTGCCTCGCAAGGAATCGCTACCACTACGCTGCGCGCCGTGATCGGTGACATTATGCTGGACGATGTGTTAGCTAAGCGCGAGCAGATCAATCAGGTGTTGCGCGTTAAGCTGGATGAAGTGACCGAACGGTGGGGTGTCAAGGTCACCACGGTGGAAATCCGCGAGATCCTGCCGCCAAAGGAAGTGCAAGCAGCAATGAACCGACAGCTGGCTGCCGAGCGCGAGCGGCGTGCCATCGTCACACAGGCCGATGGACAACGCGAGGCAGCTATCAAGGTGGCCGAAGGTGAGCGCCAAGCAACCATACTGCGCGCTGAAGGCGATCGCCAAGCAGCTATCCTGCGTGCCGAGGGCTTCTCGCTGGCACTGGAGAAAATCTATGCAGTGGCGCGCACCATAGATGGCAAGACGATGAGTTTGCAATATCTGGAAACGCTCAAGAGTCTAGGAAGTGGCCCGGCCACCAAGTTTGTGTTGCCCATGGAATTTACCAACTTGTTGCGCCCCTTCGTGGGCCACACGGCTGAGACGGTAACCAGCGCTGCCGATGCAAAAGGCAGCACCGAATAGGGGGCGGTCTTAAGAATCTAGCATCCAATTCCTCCTGTCTTATGGTACGTGCTTACTAGAGCGTCTTGACTGTGCCCTGATGGTAGCTCAACGAGGAGTGACCATCAGGGCAGATCACAACAGCCTATTAGCATCTTCGTAGACTTGCTAAAAAATTGAAGCCCATCACTTGTCTTCTCCAGCACATCAGTCGGCACGGTTACCCTGTCTCAATAGTATTGTTTGTGCTCTTGCCGGTGGCCTCCTTTTGTGAGCTCTTTTTCGGTGCCCAAACGTTGTGGCGCTCCGATATCACTTCCATTCATTATCCCTACCGCATTTTGGTGGCTGAGGAATGGCAGGCAGGGCGAGTGCCCTTGTGGAATCCGTATCAGCACGCCGGGACTCCATTGTTAGCCGAAGGGCAGGTGGGGCCTCTGTATCCCCTAAACGTGCTCTTCCTCAGTCCATTGTCCCATTCGCTGGAGCTTTCGCTCTTTATTGTGCTGCACTATGTGCTGGCCGCGCTCTTCGCCTATTTCCTGGCCCATGTGATCGGATTGAGCGGGGCGTCGGCAACTCTGGCAGCGTTATCCTTCGGCTTGGGCGGTGTTTTAATGGCTCAGGTGGGCAACCTCAACATTATGACCGGCATCGTCTGGTTGCCTCTTATCCTGAGTATGGCGGTGCTAGTGGCTCGCCGCAGGAATTGGGTGCTGGCGCAGTTGGCCGGACTGCCTCTGGCGCTCCAATGCTTCACAGCGCAACCGCAGATCGTCGTGTACACGTTTATAATTCTCACCGCCTACATGGTTTATCGTTTCGTCACTGATGGCTTTAAGACGCTTCGCCAAGCCGGCCCAGCGGACACAAATCTCTCTGGACTCAGAGCTGTCTGGTATGTGGCGCGACCAAGTCTCTGTATCCTGGTCATGATGGTTAGCGGATTGTTGCTCAGCGCACCCCAGTGGCTTCCGACGTGGGAGCTACAGCAGCTCTCCGTGCGCGTACAGGAACAGGGCCTTAGGTTCATGACAAAGAACTCCTGGCCACCGATCATGGGGGTGAACCTATTATTGCCGAGCGCTTTCGGCAATAACGTTATCGGTTTCAAGGGGGGCGATCCCTTCGTAGAGGATTTCATCTACGTGGGGTTCTTACCGCTGGTTTGTGCATTCTTAGCATGGAGAGGACGGATATCTCGCGATACACCCTTCTTCTGGATACTTTTGATCAGCGCTGTGTTATTAGCGCTCGGTAGCTATACACCCCTGTATCGATGGTTCGTCCAGTATCTGCCGGTTCTCTCGCTTTTCCGCATCCCGGCCCGGTGGCTGATGGCTGTCAATTTGGCATTGGCGATTTTGGCAGGATACGGCCTCCAATCTCTCCTGGAAAAAGGCCTTTCACGCCGTTTGTGGCTGATCTGCACGGGGTGCTTTTTCATACTCGGATTGGGACTCTTGCTCATATACATTTTTCGCGCGCCCTCACACGCTTGGGTGGAGTCGAGCTGGATTGGACTGGGGCAGAGGTTGACTCTGCGTTTCTTGGAGATAGGCTTTGCCATCCAGCCCGTTTATCAGACCGAGCGCCTGTTGCTGCGCTGGCTGTCGCCTTTGACGATTCCGAGTGTCCTGCTGGCATTTAACCTGCTCAACGGGTGGGTACTGTTCACCGGATATGCTTTTCGTGCCCTTTCGCGACGGATGTTTGCCGTTTGGGCCATTGCAGCGGTTTCGCTCGATCTGGTTGTTGCCGGTGGCACCGCCATAAACCCGATTCGATCAGAGGATTGGTGGCACTCATTGTCGGGTGGTGCACACTACGTGCTGGGGCATTTAGATGAACATAATAGCCGTGTATGGCCCCTTGGAATGGGCAGGGAAATAGCTGCCGTGCGTAATTTGGGCCAGTACTTCCCTTCGGCCTATCGTGTGCGCAGTGCGGGAGGGCACGGATCACCCTTGATGCTGGAGCGCATGGACGCTTTCTTGCACAAGGCGCATCCGCTCCAGCAGGTACAACTCTTGGGTGTCCGATACATTCTCACCGAAGGACGTATGGGGGCTGATGTCGAGAGCGTTTTTGACCGCGTCTATCAGGATGAGAGCTCGGTCGTGTATGAGAATCGTACCCCGCTGCCGCGTGCGTTTATTGTGCATCAAGCGGTAGCAGTGCCCGACGGTGAATCAGCTTTGAAGAAGTTCACCGATCTGTCGATCGATGCACGCCAGACAGTGGTATTAGAAGCGGCCGACGAGGACGGCGTGAAGAATAGCGAAAATGTGCCTGATGCAACAGACGAGGTGCGTTTTATTCTCGATACTTCTCAGGTAGTTGAGCTCTATGTACACACCAGCTCAGATGGATATTTGGTTTTGCTCGACACCTGGTATCCCGGTTGGGAGGCGACCGTGGATGGGGTTCCCACACCCATTTATCGCGCCAATTATATTGCGCGCGCCGTTCGCATTCCAACCGGTGAGCATCATGTGCGCTTTGTCTATCGACCCTTTTCCTTTCAGCTGGGCATCCTATTGGCTGGTTTGGCGATGGTTTCGATGGTTGTGAGTGGACTGTTGAGCATATTCTTGCGCCAGACGCGCTACGCTGCGCAGTAAGCCGGTGAAGATCAGCCGATGCGCGGGTAGCAGTCCATACCAATAAAGGAAACCCAATAATCCTTTGGGCGCGAAGAATGCTGTCTGCATCAGCAATGTCCTGCCATCCGACTGAGGCAGCGCCTCGTACTGTAGCCAGGCATCGCCGGGCAATTTCATTTCGGCGCGTAGCCGCAACAGGCGTCCTGGTTCGACTGCCTCGACACGCCAGAAATCAAGCGCATCGCCCGGACGGACTTCATAGGGATGTCGCCGCCCCCGTCGTAATCCGACGCCCCCTATGAGGCGGTCCACTGCACCGCGCAGGTGCCAAGCCCAATCGGCATAAAGCCATCCTCGTTCGCCCCCTAGGGAGGTAAAAGCATAGTACGCTGCTTCAGGCGTTGTTTGCACCAACAAGCGCCGCTGTTCGATGATCATCCCTTCGCGCGTCTCGAGTACCAGAGGGGTGATGTCTCCGCAGCTGTTCACCAGGGCATCGCTCCATGCCGTTTCCACCTCTCCCGCGTTTAAACTGGCCAGCGCCCTGCGCACAGCGGTCAAATAGTCCACAGGTTCGATATGCGGAAACAGTCTGCGTGCCGTGCCGTCACGCACGATGACCTCGTTGCGCAGGCCTTCTATCAGAGGCCGGGCAATATCGGCCGGGATGGGTGTCACCCAGTGTACCCAATAAGAGGAAAGGCTCGGCGTCAACACTGGCACCGGTATTAGGTAACGTCGTAACCCACGCACACGCGCATAGCCCAGCATCATGTCCCCATAAGTGAGCACATCCGCCCCTCCGATCTCGAGGATGCGTCCAAAACTCTGTGGTGTACGGAGGGCATCCACC
>JBMFPH010000073.1:0-8252 GCA_049969215.1 Anaerolineae bacterium
CCAGCAGGTCAGCGGATCTTCTCGGGACAAGGCATTGATGTAGCCAAGTGGCTGACGGAACATGGCAACTCCGAAACACTCTATCTGCTCCCAGTGCGTCCTCACACAAGTCCTACAACGCGACCTGAGTTATTTTCCATTCGCACCTATTATGAGGGACAATCTGCCATTGCCTACCCGGAGCTGGATGAAGCGTCTCTGCGCGCTGTCTTGGCGCAGCTGGCGGTAAACCGGGCCCTGGTGAAAGTTTTGCTTCCGGAACATTTGGGGGTCGATCCGAAAGGATTGATCAGCTTTCTGCTGGAGCCCCATGGGACGTTGGTGGATGAGGAATTGATCTACGGCTTCACGGTGTGGACATATCGGCTACTCTCTCCTGCAGAAGATTTCGCGTCCGATATGACAGAAAAACCGCTCGATGTCCGTTTTGGTGCTCACTTGCAACTGGTGAATTACACTATTGAGCAGGAGAGAATCACCGCAGGACAGCCGCTCTGGGTAAAGATGACGTGGACGATTCTGGAGCCCACGGACAAGGACTGCGGAACTCAACTAGCGCTCACCGACGCAAACGGCTATGTAATCGCACGGACTGACCGTATGCTCCTAGATGATGACTTTTTCCGGACAACCTCACACTGGCAGCCAGGGAGGTTGTCCTCCGCTTACTATCGCTTATCCATTCCGAGAGAAACACCTCCTGGTAAGTATCGCTTAGGCATTGTCGCTTATGAGACTAATGGGGAGAGACTGGCACCATCTCGCGATGGGCAGGGCGATCTGACTTTGCCGTTAGCGGAAATCGAAGTTGTGCCTTCTTCACCTCCTATCACGACAGGATATCCGGATGCCGATTACGCCATCGATGTGGCGATGACACCTTCACTCCATCTTATTGGTGCTGAAGTTTCCTCCACCGTCGCGCGATCAGGGGATCTGCTACGGATTACCCTGACATGGCAAGCGCGTTCCAGTTTGGATGAAAATCTCTATCTCAGCTTGGGTTTAAGCCGGCAGGGCAAGGTATATGCTCTGACGTCTCCACACCCTCTGGTTTCACAGACTTATCCCACATCGGTCTGGCAGCCGGGGGAGACATTGCGGGTGAATTATCCCTTTCTCCTTCCTGCTGACCTTGAATCGGGTGAATATATCTTGGGTCTGCGCCTGCTGGTCTTTCCTGACCAACGTGTGATCTCCGAAATCGCCCTGCAAAAACTGAACGTCGAGGCGCGCACCCATCGCTTTACCATTCCCCCCATAGAGCAACCGCTCTCGTTACACTTCGGCGATAGCATTCTCTTGTTAGGATATGACCGTCCGGTTGTTTCCATCCCCGACCGTGAAATCCGCGTGCGACTGTACTGGCAGGCGTCAGCGCCGCTTGAGGATTCCTATATTGTGTTCCTGCATCTCGTGGATAAGTCGAATGCCATCGTCGCGCAGATCGACACGCTCCCCGGCAACGGCGATGCCCCAACGACCGGATGGGTTGTCGGAGAAGTGATCACGGATACGTTGCGATTGCCACTGCCGGCGACGCTTCCAGCTGGAAGTTATCGACTCATCCTAGGGATGTATCACAGCGTGAGTGGAACGCGTCTGCCGATCGCAGGTCTCTCGGGGACAGGTGATTCGCTCGTCTTAGAGGAAATTGAAGTTGCGGACTAGAGGGCCATGAGCACAGACGAACGCGATTGCAGGTTTTTGTCCGGCGGACTAGCCCGCGAACTTATCATCCTGGCCGGCTTCGTGCTGGCCACACTGGTGTTGATCTACCCTCTGTCGGTCAATCTGGCCACGATGGTGCCCGATCCTGTCGACCCGCTGCTGAGCGCCTGGCGGTTGCATTGGGTAGGCCATACCCTCCTCACCGGCTTAGACGCACTGGCTCGCCTGTTCGATGCGAACATTTTCTATCCCTATCCGCTGACCCTAGCATACAGTGAGCACTTTCTGGGCGAGACATTCATCAGCTTGCCTCTGCTGTGGATAGCCGACAGCCACCTGGTAGGCTTGAACCTCTCGGTGATGCTCTCTTTTGTCTTGACCGCCTACGCCACCTACCTATTCATTGCTGACTGGTCGCGCAGCCGCCTTGCCGGGTTGATCGCTGGCTTCCTGTTCGCCTTCTCCCCCTTCCGCTTCGGACACATTCTGCAGCTGGAGCTCCTGGTAACGCAATGGATGCCACTGACCCTGTTAGCGCTGCGCTGGCTGATGTGCCGCCAGGATGCCACAGCCCCGTCACGTCGCCGCTGGCTTGCCTTGAGTTTGTGCCTTCTCTTCCTCAACTTACAAGCGCTCTCCAGCTTCTACTACACTGTCTATCTACTGCTCGCATGTGCTGCCTTGCTGGTGGTCTGCGCTATGACGGGCCAGGTGCATTGGCGCTGGGGATTGCTGCGTGATCTGATCATCCTGGCTGTCGTCACTGCCGGGGTGAACATGCCAATTTGGAGCAAATATCTGGAGTTCAGCCAGTTGATGGGCGCTGTCCGAACCCCCGGGGAGGTTCGCATGTACAGCGCAGCCCTGACAGACTATCTCACCACCATTCCACACAATCTGCTCTACGGCTGGACCTTCGGCCGATGGCAGGCGCCCGATCACCAGTTCCAGCCGCTGGCGCCAACCGGCATCGTGGGATTGCTGTTGGGGATCAGCGGTTTGATCATCCTCCTAAGATGTGGGCCGAGGCAGATAGATCGGCGTGCGCTTGGCATCTGCCTGGTAGTGACAGTTGTGATCGGCTTTGTGCTCTCCCTCGGCACGAACGAAGCGGCTTTGGGCGGCGTCCTGGCACCCTGGCTGTCTTATGTGTTGCCTTACCGATGGCTGTACGAATATGCTCCCGGTTTCACCGGTATGCGGGTGCCGGCGCGGGCAGCGGTGTTGGTGGCACTTGGTCTGGCTGGCCTGGCCGGTGCGGGCGGGGCGTGGCTGGCCCGGCGTCTGTTGAAGCGTCCCAGCCTGTCATCCAGGGAGCGCCTGATGCGCGGAACCTTGCTGGGGTTGCTTGCCCTGGCGGGGGTGGTGGAGTACTGGTCGGTGCCATTGAGCGGGCCAGAACTGCCTGCAGGTGGGACGCCGCCGGAAGTATACACCTGGCTGCGGCACACCGCTGCGGACACGGCGGTGCTGGAACTGCCCCAGCATGGCCATGCCGATTTCGCGTATGAATACTACTCCACCTATCACTGGCGATGGTTGGTCAACGGTGCGACCGGTTACACGCCTCCGGCCCATCGCGAAATGTGCAACTGGTTCAAAACCTTCCCCGATTGGCGCAGCGTGGATGCACTTCAGCAGCTGGGCGTGGACTACGTCATCCTGCATGCCGAGCGTTTCGATCCGAAGTCTTGGGAACATCTCCAGGCGCAGCTGCCGTGGTTCCTCTCCGCTTTCGACGCGTTGTACGACGTCGGCACGAGCCGTGTGCTGCATGTGGTAGAGCCGCCGTGTCGTCCTGATTACCAGGATGTGGCGGCTGAGCTCTCGGTCTCTGCACAAGGACACAGCGCCGTCGCCGTGGTGACGGTGCACAACTATAGCGCGGCCAGCTTCGTCGCCGATGTCACGCGTCCTAGCCAACTGGCCCTCAATGGCCAACCTATTGCATCATTTTTGGAGCCGCTGGTGGTGCCACCTAACGAGCGTCGCAGTGTCACGGTACCCTTGCGCGGTGGCGCATCTCCCGGAGGGCGCTGGGAAGCACACCTTGCCACGCTGGGGCGCACCGTTGTCGCGGATTCGCCCGCGCTGATGACCACGCCCTCTGCTACGACGCCGTCCGCGGTTCCCCAGGAACTCCAGTTCCTCGGTGGCGCGCGTCTGCTGGGCTACAGCGTGGCGCCCAATCCGCTGCGCATATGTGGCCATTTGGTGATCACGCTGCATTGGGAAGGGGGTGTCATCGATGATGTCGCCGTGGTGGAGCTGCTCGACCGCTTTGGACGGGTGGTGATAGACAGCGCCAGCCAGCCGTGGCGCCCAGGTGAGACCGCCGAGGTTGACGTGCATCGTATGCCATTGCCGGGCACATTGCCGGCGGGAGCCTATAGCCTGCGGGTGCGCCTGCTCGCATCGGACGGTACGGAGCGTCCCATCGTCACCTCCCAAGGTCAGGCGGTCGAAGTTGCCCAACTGCCTGGCCTGCCTGTGGTCATCCATCCCCAGCCGCCTGTACTTGCGTCACCAACGGTGCCCCTGGCACATTTTGCCAACGCGATCACACTGGTGGCCGCAGATCTCCCTGAGATATCCCTGCATCCGGGCGAATGGCTGCGTTTTGCCCTGTTCTGGCGCGCCGAGATCCCACTCGAGCAGGATGTGACCGTCTTCACCCAGCTGATTGGACCAGACGGACGTGTATGGGGACAACATGACAACCCGCCACGGGGAGGATGGTATCCTGTTAGTCTATGGCGTCCTGGTGAAGTGGTGCGTGATGATTACGCCTTCCGCCTGGACCCGACGGCGCCACCTGGCCGTTATCAGCTGGTAGTCGGTTTGTATGACAGCCAAACGCTGCAGCGCCTCGGCATTGAGCTGCCCGGAGGTGCCAAAGCGGATCATGTCGTAGTGCACGCATACGAAGTCGGCGCCGCACGGTGACCGCGCGGGCCGGGCGAGTTTCCTCGGGGGTGGACAGGGTACGATCTGAGACGAGACCATCATTGCTCGCCTCGCTCGTTTGAGGAATTGTGACTATGCTGTTCAGGCGTATGCGCTCTCATCACTCGTATCGGAGACGGGAATGTTTTTCCGGCGAATATCACGGCACAGGCGGCAGCGGGGCCAGATAGAGCGCCTGACCGTCCAATAAATACAGCTTACCCGCGACCTCGTCCACAAAGAGAGAATGCAGGTCGGCAAAGTCCATATCTGTCTCGATCGGCGGTTTCAACTGGCGTACGAAATGCCCATCCTTCTCCAGCTGCACAATACGCCGGTTGCCGGCATCCGCGATGTACAAGTAGCGCGTCTGTTCATCCGGCGCGGTATAGATGGCCGTCGGATTGCTGAGTGGGCGGTCCAGGCCACTCAGCTCGAAGGCCGCTGGCTTACCCCCTTCAAACTTGCGCACATTGCCTGTGCCATATAGAACGTAGACGTAGCCGTCAATCGCCATATCTACGGCATCGGTCAGCAGTTCGCGTCCATTCTGCGGGAAGTAATTCTCCGGTGTGCCAGGATAACCACCCTCGCCAGGGCGATAGCGAAAGATCTGACCAGCTTGCGGGTCGAGAATGTAGAAGTTGCCCGCATAGCCCATAACTGCCACCGGTAGCTTCCAACGTTCGCGGCCACCAATGGTCAGGCTGGTGATGCCGCGAGGATCGAGGTATTCCAGCAGACCGCCTATCTCCAAAACCAGCAATGCGCCTGCCTGGCGATTAGCTGCGGCAGCGGCCCACGTCATATCCACCAGCTCCCCCACTACATTGCCACCCACCCTCTGCGCGCGTCGCAATACGACGGCCTCGGCCTCATCCGGAGCCAGCGCCTCAACCGCCTCGTCCAAGCGATAACGATAGACAATATCATCACCGCTATCGAGCACATAGACGTCCAGCCCATCACTGATCACACGGCGCAAGACGGTGGAAGGACTATCATAACGGCGCAATAACATCAAAGAGGGCAACCGCTGCACCTGGTCGATTCTGTCCTGGTACTGCATTACTTGTGCATATAGCTCGTTGTGGGTTGCGTCCTCAGGGCGCAGAAGTGCAGCTTGCTTAAGCAATTCCACGGCCTTATCCAGTAGGCGCCGCGCCGTCGGTTCGTCGGCGTTGATGGCCTGCTGATAGACCGTACGTGCCTGCTGCATAAGCATCTGGAAGGTATCTTCCTCAGTTATCCCTTGGCGCCAGTAGGTAAACACAACCAGTCCGATGATGAGCAAGGGCAAAAGGATAGCCACCAGGCGCCACACCTTTTGTGCTCTGCGCGGCATCGCCCTCTCCTCCTGGATCAGAGGCTCCTGAGGCGGCGCGGGCACATCTGTCCGAGTTGTGGGGGCAAGCAGTGTCGCTTCGACACTATGGGCAGCGGCTTCTTCTAGTGCGTGAGGAAGGGTCGGGGGAGCGCCACGCTCTGGGAGCATCTGTGTCAGGAGCACACGCAGGGCACGCCCTGCCAGAACGGCTGCGGCGAAAGCCCCTTTTGCGGCCACACCTAGGGCATGCCCGAAACGGGGCGAGATGGCATGCATCTTCGAGACAACAGTACGTGAGACCTCATGTATCGGCGCCCCTTCTCCTCGTTCGATGGCCACCAGCATAGCGGTACAGTCCTCACCGATCACCAAGTCGCCTAAGGCAGCGAGTGCGTCTTCCACCTCCTGATGGACCACTGCCGCGGCAACATCCCTGGCGGTGACCAAGGCGCTGAAACGGCTGTCACCCAGCACGAGCATGTCACCTGGTTGAACAGCAGTGTGGAAGAAAAGCGGCCCGGGCGGTTCGCCCGACAACAAAGCGTCCGTGAGCTGCTCCGGAAAGCGGTGCACCTCACTGCCGTGCACCAAGAAAGCGGCCACACGCCCAACACTGGCGATAAACACCTCCTCATCGCGCACGACCATAGCGATCATCCCGACGGACATGTCGGGGAAGGGTTGAAAGCTCCCCGCGGTCAGCAATGCACGACGCAAGCTGGCAATCACTCCACCTGGCGAGCGGTAGTAACTGTCGCGGATCATCGTCGCCAGTGTGCGGCAGTGTTGCGCGTTAGGGGAAGACGAGGCATCTGCATATGGAGGGTCAACCAGGATGAACAGATCTCCCTTAGCAACTTCGCGGAAGGCGGATGGCTCGCTGACCGCCAGAACTTGGGGCGACTCGTTGGCCCATTCGCCGCCGACAAAGCTGACCACGCCCATCACGGTTTTCGTCTGGCCGCTCATCCTCCGCGCTCCTGTATCCTGTTACCCCCGCTGCCGGTCTCCTTCTCCCGCGGTTACAGGCGAGGGAGTGGCGCGCATCGTTCGCCCATAACACCTTGTCTCATCACTAAACCTGAGCTGCTCGCGTTAGCTGGTGGCACATACTGCTTCCTTATACGCCTGCGGCTCGGTTATTAGGGTGAGAGAACAAGCTCCCCTCAGATCGCCTCTTGACCTATTCCCACTCTACAGTCGCGGGCGGCTTGCTGCTGATATCATAGACGACACGGTTGACGCCTTTGACCTCGTTCACAATGCGGTTGCTGACGCGCGCCAGTAGCTCATCAGGCAGACGTGCCCAGTCCGCGGTCATAAAGTCCTCGGTGGTGATGGCACGCAACGCGACGACACTGGCATACGTGCGCGAGTCGCCCATCACACCCACCGTCTGTACCGGCAGGAGCACGGCGAACGCCTGGGCGGTGCGTTCGTACCAGCCGCTGGCCCACAACTCCTCGATGAAGATGGCATCGGCGTGACGCAAGGTCTCCAGTCGCTCCCATGTCACCTCGCCCAGCACACGCACTGCCAAACCGGGGCCGGGGAAGGGATGCCGCCACACGATCTGGTGCGGCAGTCCCAACGCCTCACCCACACGGCGCACTTCGTCCTTGAAAAGGTAGCGCAACGGTTCGAGGAGCTGGAAACGCATATCCGGCGGCAGGCCGCCTACATTATGATGGGTTTTGATCTTGGCCGCTACGGCGCGGTCGGGCGCAGTCGACTCGATCACATCCGGGTAGAGCGTGCCCTGCGCCAGAAAGTCCACCCTTCCCAGCCGTGCCGCCTCAGCCTCAAAGACGCGGATGAAGCGGGTGCCGATGCGCTTGCGCTTGACCTCCGGATCGGTGACGCCTTGTAAGTCGGCGAGGAACTGCTCGGTAGCGTCAACGGCGATAAGGCGCATGCCCATGTGATCCCGAAAGGTGACCACCACCTGTTCTGGCTCGCCCAGGCGCATCAACCCGTTGTTGACAAAGATGCAGGTCAACTGGTCACCGATAGCACGGTGAATAAGAGTGGCGGTCACCGCCGAGTCGACACCTCCAGAGAGACCGCATACCACCTGGCCATCACCGACGCGTGCGCGGATGCTTTGCACCGTTTCTTCGATGAAGTTGCCGGGTGTCCACCCGCCCTTGCACCCACAGATGTCGTAGAGGAAGGCACTGATGATCAGCATGCCCTGTGGTGTGTGCACCACTTCGGGATGAAACTGCAACCCATAGAGGTGGCGTTGCACATCTCCCATGGCGGCGATGGGGCTGTTGGCAGAGCGGGCAAGCACCTGGAAGCCTGG
>JBMFPH010000073.1:8262-14282 GCA_049969215.1 Anaerolineae bacterium
CAGACGGCCAGCGCATTGCCTGCCGCGGCGCGAGCATCGGCGAAGAGGGGATTGTCCACGTCGGTCAATTCAATCCGCGCCGGCCCGTATTCGCGCTGCGACGCCGGAGCGACCTGTCCGCCTAGATGGTAGGCGAGCAATTGCATCCCGTAGCAGATGCCCAAGACCGGTCGACCGCTCTGCAACACATAATCGGGCAAATGGGGGGCATCGGCGGCGTACACGCTGGCCGGCCCGCCGCTCAGGATGAATCCACGCGGCTGCAGACGCAGCACCTCTTCAGCCGGCGTGTGATAAGGCAGCAGCTCGCAATAGACGGCTGCCTCGCGCACCCGCCGCGCGATCAGCTGGCTATACTGCGAGCCGAAATCAAGGACAACAACGGTTTCACGTGCCGCCATAGACACTCAAGCAAACTCGATATGGTCGTTGCGCATCGCTGTAATGACTGCCAGGGCGTAGATGGGCACGTTGAGATAGGCCAGCTCCTCACGCCCATGCTCGAACGCTTTCTCGATCACCACACCAATGCCTCGGATCTCGGCGCCCGCCTGCATAGCCAGCTGAGCGAGAGCGTGGATCGTCTTGCCACGTGCTAAGAAGTCGTCCACGATGAGCACCTTGTCCTGCGGGCCGAGGAATTCGGGCGACACCATCAGGTGCACCATCTCGTCCTTGGTGTGCGAGGGCGCCGTGGCGACATAGGCGTTCGCGGGCATGGTGACCGGCTTGGTCTTGCGCGCGTAGACCACTGGCACACCCAACGCCAGCGCGGTGGTCAGCGCAGGGGCAATGCCGGATATCTCGGCGGTGAGTACCTTGTTGATCCCCATAGCGCCAAAGTGCGCCGCCAAGGCGCCGCCCACGGCTAGCATGAAGGGAGCGTCCACCTGATGGTTGATGAAGCTGTCGACCTTGAGGATACCATTGCCCAGATTTTTGCCTTCGCGGAGGATGCGTTGTTTTAGGGCTTCCATGTGCGCTCTACACTCCTCTGATAGGTGCGATGTGGCAATCGGGAAGTTGTAGCTTAAAAGCTATTATACCACCAAATGCACGTGGCAGGTCAACATGGAGTGCGCAGGTCATAGATGCCGTCCGCCGTCGACCAGCGGTTGCCACAATGGGGGCAAAGGAGATATTTAGGAGCGGCGATGAGGTCGGGATGGTGGCAAGCAGGGCAGATGAAAAAAGCTTCCGGTGGTGCAACAGGTGGTTTGAGGGCACGAGCACGCAGGAAGAGGCTGGGAGTAAACTGCAGCCAGGCGCCGCTGGGTTGGAGCACGCCATCGAGGGCGGCAAGCCAGGCGGGTGGGAGGAGGTGCTTGAGCACGGGAAGGCGGAAGTGGGAAACGCTGCGCGTCTGTTCGACAATGAAGCCAGCTTCGTAAAGCCGTCGCTGCACCCAGGTGGGGTGGAAGTCGAAGTGCAGGGAGGCGAACTCAATCGGCTGGGGATCGAAGGGGTTCCAGGATTGGCGGTGCAGCAGCCAGCGGGCGATCGCCTTCCAGTGGCGTTTGTTGGCGTGTTCGATGATCGCGATGCCATCCGGCCGCGCGATGCGGTGCAGCTCGGCGAGGGCGCGCGGCACGTCGGCCAGGTGGTGCATCACACGCACCATGGTAATCGCGTCGAAGAGGCTGTCTGCGAAAGGGAGGTTATAGACATCGGCGACCACCATGATGTAGCGCTCTGACTGGGTGAGATAGCGTTTCGCCTCTTCCAATTGTGAGCGCGCGTAATCCATCAGCACCACGCGCTGATAACCCTGGTACAACGGTGCCAGACGGCCGAAGCCGGCGCCGACCTCGATCAGCGTGTCACCGACGGGGGGAAGCAGGGCACGCAGCGCGATACGCTCGGCCAGGTCTTCGTAGCGGCGGTCCTGGCTTTCCCAGAATTGTTGGCGATAGCAGGTGTCCTGATAGTCGCAGATGCGCGTCACACGCCGCCTCGCTGTTTCACGTGAAACATTGTCTATTAACAAATTATACCACCCGCGATAGCTAGGACAAGACAGCCATTAGGATTGCTGCCAACATGTGGGTCTGAAAGCAATAGCTTGCTCTGCTCAGTCGCAAACACAGGTAGAGGATAGGAAGAGCGCACGACCGCCGGAAAAAGCTACTTACTAGCCCATCCTTAGCCACGACTATGCCCGTCTGAAGCCCGTAACGTCACACGCTTAGTTCCGCGCGCGCAGCGGCGGTGATGCGCTCCAACTCGGCCATAAAAGCAGCATCACGTTCAGGGGAGACATGCCGCTCCACCAGCTGACGCCAGTCGCGATCTGCCTTGTCCAGCAACTTTCGATCTGCCTCGTCATGACAATAGCTCGCCTCACGCCGATAGGTGCGATCGAAGTAGCGCGTATCCCATAGCACGTCACGGAAGTGCGCTAGCGTGTGTTCGGTGCTGATGTAGGCATCCTGCTCACAGAAAGCCAGTTGCTGGATCAGCTCCACGCACAGCGTCTCGTCGTCCACCACCACCCCGCGCCCCAGACTATATATCGCACGGTTCATATCCAGGTCGAGCATCGCCTGGGTAGGGGAGAAGGCCGAGCCGTTGTCCAGCAACCCGATCCCCAGCGGTGCGCTCACCATCGCTGCCAGCGCCAGCTGGCGGTAAGTTTTCATGAAAGCCGCCTGAATGCCGGGGCATTTCGCTTCCACATATGCCGGTTCGACATTCAGCACGATGCCATACTTGAAGCGAAAGAGCTGATGCAGCAAGGCGTCGGTCAGGATGGCTGCCGGCGTGGCGTAGCAGATCTGGGTTGTCTTCATGTCCATCTCGCCCGAGATGACGGTGGCGAAATAGAAGGCATCCGGCGCGATCAACGAACAGGCGGTGATGCAACCCAGGATTTCAGCGGTGGCGATGACAGCACTGCCGGCCGGGGTGACCGGCGTCGTACCACCCAGGATGGGCATGGGCGCGAAGTTGACCGGGAAGCGGTAACGCAGTGCCTCGGCGAGCACATTGCACGGATGGGTGTCCAGCTTCAGGGGAGAGGTGGTACAGTAGGCGTGCGCAAACAAGGGAGGCTGCGTGCGGAACGCCTCTTCGTGATCCAAGACACCCATAACGGCAAGCGCCAGATGCGCCATCTCGGCCAGATACTTGACCTGGCGTGGATCGGAGACACCCACCCAGCCGGGTTTGTTGGTGTGCAGCAGCAACAGGCGTGCTGACTCAATCGACTCGAGCGCAGAGTCGTAGTCCGCAATGATAAGCGGCGCGTTGACCGCCTTGACTGGCGTCAGAGCATCGCCCAGCTTGATCATGGCAATCTGATCTTGCACCGTGGGTGGCCGATAACAGCCGGCCGGATAATCGTAGATGGCAGGTGTGGTGAAGCCGTAGTCCACGATGAACGCATCCGGCCAGGCGGCATCCTCTTCGGGCAGCTCGCGGCAGAAGGGATACCACAAGGATGAACGCACCATACGATAACGGTTGCGCTGTGCCGCGATTTGGCGCTCGACCAGCTCTGGAGGAAACCAGGCACGCTGCCGCTCGAAGTCAACCCGGCAACCGGCATCCGCCAGTGCCTCGAGCAGGAAACGACCGCGCAAGATCAGCCCGGTCGTTTCCAACACCTCGAGCGCGGCACGGTGGATACGCTCCATCCCGACATCATCAATGACGCGCAGTAATCCCTTGAGCATCAAGCAGCTCTCCTTTCCGGGGACATCTACCGTTGGACACCTGGAGAATATCACGGGCAAGGTGTGCTGTCAACGCGTGTCATGCCACCGTTGCCATCGCCGCGAACTTTGTTCTTCGTGTAATCCGTGGTACATTGAGGAGAGAAACAGACCCTGTTCAGCAATCTTGAGGGATAATCCCTGATGATGAGGAGGTCGTTATGAAACTCACGATGCCCACTGCTCAGCTGTTTATCCCAGACGGCCTGGCAGAAGAGGAGGCGCTGGCACGTACCACCCATATGGCCATCAGTGCCCACCAGGACGACCTGGAGATCATGGCCGCACACGGCATTCTCCACTGCTTCCAGCAACCAGATCGCTGGTTCACCGGCGTGGTAGTGACCAACGGCGCCGGCTCACCGCGCGACGACCTATACAAGGATTACACCGACGAGCAGATGCGCGAGGTACGCATCAAGGAGCAGAAGAAAGCCGCTGTGGTGGGCGAATACGCCGCCCAGGCGTTGCTCGACTATCCCAGCGCCGCAGTCAAGGACGCCAACAACCCCGGCCCTGTCAAAGATATCGTCCATTTGCTGCGCCTGGCACGGCCCGAAGTGGTTTACACTCACAACCTGGCCGACAAGCACGACACGCATGTGGGTGTGGCCGTCCGCGTCATCCAGGCGATCCGCAGACTGCCCGCTGATCAGCGGCCCAAACAGCTCTACGGCTGCGAGGTGTGGCGCGACCTCGACTGGCTGCTGGACGAGGACAAGGTGGCGCTCGACGTCTCGGCACACCCCAATCTGCAAGCCGCCCTGCTAGGCATCTTCGACTCACAGATCTGTGGCGGCAAGCGATATGATCTGGCGACGCTAGGCCGCCGCCGCGCGCACGCAACCTACCACGCCGCGCACGCGGTGGATGTGAGCGAGGGACTGACCTTTGCGATGAATCTCACCCCACTGATCGAGGATCCCCAGCGCGACATT
This sequence comes from Anaerolineae bacterium, assembly GCA_049969215.1. Classification (GTDB taxonomy): domain Bacteria; phylum Chloroflexota; class Anaerolineae; order 4572-78; family NAK82; genus NAK82. Next base: position 12,914 of record JBMFPH010000073.1, read on the forward strand.
ACAGCATTCGTGGTGGAGCACATCGAGCGCTTCGCCCAGGATGTGCGCCAACGCATTGCCAAGTTCGCCTGATGTGTGAGGATCATCCCAGCTGCCCGAACTCAAGGGCAGCCTGGTACATCGCGGCCAGATTTTCCTCCGGAACACCTGGCGGGAGGTTGTTCGCTTCACTCAACACGAAGCGCCCTCCCGCCGTCACACCACTTTCCAACACCTGCCGTGTGCGCGCATGCACCTGTTGGGGCGTGCCCTTGAGCAGCAACCCCACCTCCACGCCGCCATAAATCTCCACCTCCGGGCCAACGGCACGGCGCAGCCAGGCGAGATCCACCGGGAAACCGGTATCAATCGAAGACACACCGCATTCTTTGACGATGATAGGGAAGAAGCGCCCTGCATTACCGCACAGATGAAAGACCCGCTTGAGCTTGCGTTGCGGGTCGAGGGAGTTGTAGAAGTGTTGGTGATGGGGCAGGATGCGCTCGCAGTACATCGCCATGCTAATGGTGACAATGCTGTCATCAGCAAGCCATAATTCCCCCTGAAGTTCCTTACCCCAATAGGCAAGCAATGCCCGGACGCGGTTGACGGCCGCCTGCGTGACAAAGCGCAGCAGCTGATCGGCGTACTCGGGGTCTTCCACCAGGTCGGCCAGAAACTCCCCGCCACGCAGGTTCAACGCCACAGTGAGCGCGCCGTCGGAGGCGGTCTGCAGGTAGGGCAACACCTCGACCGGCCGGCCGTGGAACTCCATCCCACGCGCCAGCTCCATCATCCCTTCGGTCAGCTCGATAGCGCGCCGAAACGAGGGCAGCTGCAAGGGGTGCTCGATGTCCACATCGAAGACGGCCCACTTGCGGTCACCGGTGTAACCGGGCACCGTGTCCGGCACCTGGCCCGGTTCCAGGCGCAGAGGACAGCCCAGCGCCCAAGCTTCGTAAGTGTTGTGCAAAAAGGCGCTGACATGCCAGCGCTCCGGCAAGCCGAGCGGTTGGTCGCAATACTGGTGAAAGTAGGTGTGCAGCACATACTGCCAGTTGAGTTGGGCCGTCAACATCGCCCGCGCATCGGTGAACACATCCTGATAGGTGAGCCCATCGCGATTGAAGCGCGCATCCAGCATATAGACGCGGTCGTTGGTGCGCAGCGCCACCGGCGCCCGTTCAGGCTGGCCGGCATAGTATCGTTCCCAGACGCGCTGTTTATCCGCGTTGGTGACCGAGCGTGCCATCAGAGCGTCTCCGTCACCTTGCGCAGTCCACGTGGCTGATCGGGATTACCGTGGCGCGCATAGGATAGATGCATCGCCAGCAATTGGCCGGGCAGCACGCAAGTCAGCGGAGAAAGCCATTCAGGCAGCGTCTGGGGC
>JBMFPH010000074.1:0-14035 GCA_049969215.1 Anaerolineae bacterium
TCAGCGATGCAGAATATGATCAACTCATGCAGGAATTGCGCCGATTAGAAGAGGCGCATCCCGAGCTCATCACACCCGATTCCCCCACCCAGCGCGTCGGAGCTCCACCCCGCCCTGAGTTTCGCAAGGTCATCCATCCCGTTCCAATGACCAGTTTGTCCAATGCCTTCAATGAGGAGGATATGCGCGCCTGGCTGACGCGCATCCGACGCCTGTTGCCCGACGATCTTCCCTCAGAAGAGCTGGCTTTCGTTGTGGAGCCGAAGTTTGACGGTCTGGCTGTTGCGTTGACTTATGAGGACGGCGTGTTGGTGCGCGGGGCAACACGCGGTGACGGGATCGAGGGTGAGGACGTCACGGAGAACCTGCGCACCGTTAAGAACATCCCGTTGCGCATTCCGGTGGGACCCGATGGTCCTCCGCCGCCGGAACGGATTGAGGTGCGTGGTGAGGTGTACTTGCCCATTGCGGATTTCAACCAGCTCAATCAGGAGCAAATGGCCAGGGGCGAACGTCTCTATGCCAATCCGCGCAATGCAGCGGCAGGCTCGGTGCGCCAGTTAGACAGCCGCGTTACGGCGCGCCGCCGGTTGGCGTTTTTCGCCTATGCTATTGGTTATCTGGAAGGGGGACCTTCTTTTACCCGCCATTGGGAAGCTCTCATGTATCTGAAGGAGCTCGGTTTTCCGGTCAGTCAGGATATCCGGCGTACGCATGACTTCGAGGAGGTGTTGCGTTTCATCCGCGAATGGGGAGAACGACGTGACCATCTTCCCTACGAAGCGGATGGTGTGGTGATCAAGATAGATAGCCTTGCTCTCCAGCAGCGCCTGGGTATCGTGGGCAACGCCCCACGCTGGGCAATTGCCTATAAGTTCCCCCCCCGCGAAGCGACGACCCGTGTGCTGAGCATCGAGGTCAACGTGGGCCGCACCGGGGTATTGACACCGTATGCCGTTTTGGAACCGGTCAACGTGGGTGGGGTGACGGTCCGCCAGGCAACACTACACAATTTTGAGGACTTGATGCGCAAAGATATCCGCGTGGGCGATACGGTGATTGTGATCCGGGCTGGTGACGTGATTCCCCAGGTGGTCAAGCCGATCTTGGAACGACGCCCACCCGATTCAAAGCCCTATGCAATGCCAAATCGTTGTCCTTCGTGCGGCGAGCCGGTGGTCAAACCAGAAGGCGAAGTAGCAGTTTATTGCGTTAATGCTGCATGCCCAGCACAACTGGTGCGTCGGGTCGAGCATTTCGCTTCGCGTGGAGCGATGGACATTGTGGGCTTTGGCGAACGCATTGCCGAACAGCTCATCGAGGCTGGCCTGATCAGCGACGTGGGCGACATTTATAGCTTGAAGGATAAGCGGGAGCGCCTTTTACAGCTGGAAGGGTTCGGCGAGAAGAAAGTGGACAACTTGCTCAAGGCCATCGAGGCAAGCAAGCAGCAACCTCTCGAGCGCTTGGTAACCGCTCTTGGCATCCGGGGGGTTGGGAGCGTAGTTGCCAAGACGTTGGTAGAGCGTTTTCCTTCTTTAGATGCGCTCGCAGCAGCTACAGAAGAGGATCTGCAACGGGTGGAAGGTATTGGCCCTGAGATTGCCCGCAGCGTGGTGGACTGGTTTGCGCGTCCGCGGCACCAGGAAGTGCTACGCAAACTGCGCGCGGCGGGAGTGCGCACCGAAGCAGCACCGCGTGCCGTTGCCGAGGGCGCGGCACCGTTGCGTGGGCTCACCTTTGTGATCACCGGCACGTTGCCCACGCTCAGCCGCGACCAAGCACGCGCGCTTATCGAGGCAGCGGGTGGCAAGGTTACTGAAAGCGTTTCCCGTAAGACGGATTATCTGGTGTTGGGTGAGAATCCAGGCAGCAAACTAGAAAGAGCGCGCGAATTAGGGATCAAGATCATTGACGAAACAACCTTACGCCAAATGATCGGCGCAGAATAGAGAAGCAGACGGGGACAAGGGAAGATGGCCCTCCTAGAAGGTGACAAGAGAATCCAGGGGACACGTGCCCTTGCGCCAATTATCGCAGTGATTGGCTCTGCTCTCTGTTCCGCGCAAGAAACGATAATGGCAGAGGCGGTGGGACGTGCGCTGGCGGAAGCGGGTGCCACCCTGATCTGTGGTGGTGGCGGCGGTGTTATGGAGGCAGCGTGTCGTGGCGCCAAAAAGGCAGGCGGCCTGACGATCGGGATCTTGCCTGGCTTCCACGCCGGCGATGCCAATCCCTTTGTGGACATCGCGATTGTCACTGGCCTGGGGGAGGCACGTAACGTGATCATCGTGCGCACTGCTCAAGCGGTCATCGCGGTGGGGGGTGAGTTTGGCACCTTATCCGAAATTGCTTTCGCACTCAAGATGGGACGACCTGTGATCGGGCTGGAGACATGGGAACTCTCCAAGGCAGGGGAACCTTGCCCCGCTATCATCCGTGCCCAGAATCCAGAGGAAGCGGTGCGTTTAGCCCTGCAATCATATGTTCATCTCTATGATCAGCGGTGAAGCTTTCCAAAGCCTTGGTTTGATTTGACTTTAGCACATCTTTTCAGTATACTTGTATTTTGTACCTTGGATGAAGGCGTCCGGGGGCGGGTACCCAAGTGGACAAAGGGGGCTGACTGTAAATCAGCTGCGTAACGCTTCGGAGGTTCGAATCCTTCCCCGCCCATGTCAGCTATGCAAACTTGATCATGGACAATTGTCATCTGCCCCGTACGCCCTCGTAGCTCAGTGGGTAGAGCACATTCTTGGTAAGAATGGGGTCACCGGTTCAAGTCCGGTCGAGGGCTTTCTTGTACGGTGGGAAGACGTAGAATTGTTGCGTGAAGGTTTTACGTCATCATCTGATACTTAGGAGGAACGCCAATGGCGAAGGAGAAATTTGTACGGGACAAGCCGCATGTGAACGTGGGGACGATTGGGCACGTGGACCACGGGAAGACGACCTTGACGGCGGCGATGACGAAGGTATTGGCGATGCGGGGGTTGGCATCGTATCGGCCGTTTGATTCGATTGACAATGCGCCGGAGGAGAAGGCGCGTGGGATCACGATAGCGATTGCGCATGTGGAGTATCAGACGGAGAAGCGGCACTATGCGCACGTGGACTGTCCGGGGCATGCGGACTACATCAAGAACATGATCACGGGTGCGGCGCAGATGGACGGGGCGATTTTGGTGGTGAGTGCGCCGGATGGGCCGATGCCGCAGACGCGGGAGCACATTTTGTTGGCACGGCAGGTGGAAGTGCCGGCGATGGTGGTGTTCCTGAACAAAGTGGACATGATGGAAGATGAGGAATTGTTGGAGTTGGTGGAGTTGGAGTTGCGGGAGTTGTTGAGCAAGTATGAATTTCCTGGGGATGAGATTCCGATCATCCGGGGGAGTGCGTTGAAGGCGTTGGAGTCGCCGAGCACGGATCCGAATGCGCCGGAGTATCGCTGCATCTGGGAGTTGCTGAAGGCGGTGGATGAGTACATTCCGACGCCACAACGGGAGATTGACAAGCCGTTCCTGATGCCGATTGAGGATGTCTTCTCGATCAAAGGGCGTGGGACGGTGGTGACAGGGCGTATTGAGCGCGGTGTGGTGCGTGTAGGGGATGAAGTGGAGATTGTTGGCCTGCGCGAGACGCGCAAGACGGTGGTGACGGGCGTGGAGATGTTCCGCAAGGTGTTGGACGAAGGGCAGGCAGGCGACAATGTGGGCTGTCTGCTGCGGGGGATTGACCGGGACGAAGTGGAGCGCGGGATGGTGTTGGCGAAGCCGGGGAGCATCACGCCGCACAAGGCATTTGAGAGCAAGGTGTATGTGTTGCGCAAGGAGGAAGGTGGGCGGCACACACCATTCTTCTCGGGATATCGGCCGCAGTTTTACATTCGGACGATGGATGTGACGGGGAATGTGACGTTGCCGGAGGGTGTGGAGATGGTGATGCCCGGGGACAATGTGCAGTTGCGAGTGGACTTGATCGTGCCGGTGGCGTTGGAGGCAGGTAGCCGCTTCGCCATCCGCGAAGGTGGTCGCACCGTGGGCGCCGGGGTTATCACCAAGATCTTGGAGTAGGCAAGAAAACATTCGAGGTCCCTTTTGTGAGCGCGGTTTGCAAGTAAAGCAGCACATAGGTAGGCGAAGGGCAGAGGTATGGCCAAACAGAAGATACGAATTCGTTTGAAGGCGTACGATCACCGTGTTTTGGATCAGTCAGTGCGTCAGATCGTGGATGCGGCGGAGCGCACAGGTGCCATTGTGGTAGGGCCGGTGCCCTTGCCGACGCGAATCGAGCGATTCACCGTCATTCGTTCACCTTTCATTGACAAAGATTCGCGTGAGCAGTTCGAGATCCGTACGCACAAGCGCTTGATCGACGTGGTGGAACCCAGCTCGAAAACCATTGATGCGCTCGTGCGCCTGAATTTGCCTGCCGGTGTTGATGTTGAGATTAAGTGAGTTCCGGTTCCATAGTGGGATTACGAATCTGTCCTTGAAACATGCGAGTCGGCGCGTCTGAGCGCGGATAGAAAGGAGGACGGGCCGGGGATGATGCAGCGATCTGGCAGCTGACAGTCCCCTTCCCTGTAAGGAAGAGCGATGAGAGGGATTTTGGGCAGGAAACTGGGAATGAGCCAGATTTTTAGTGATAAGGGAGAAGTCATCCCTGTAACGGTTATCCAGGCGGGTCCATGTTACGTGACTCAGGTGAAGACTCCGGAAAGGGATGGCTATGCAGCGATCCAGCTGGGTTTTGAGGAGGTCAAGCCAAGCCGTTTGACGAAGCCGCAGCGCGTCCATCTGAGCAAACGCAGCATACCTGCGTTGCGCTACTTGCGCGAGATCCGGACGGGTGATGTCGATCAATACCGAGAGGGCCAAAAGATCGACGCGGGCATTTTTCAGGTTGGCATGTTAGTGGATGTGACAGGTGTTTCGAAGGGGCATGGCTTTGCCGGCGTTGTGAAGCGTCACGGCTTTGGTGGAGGTCCAAAGACTCACGGTCAGTCTGATCGTTGGCGCGCTCCCGGAGCGATCAGCGCCGGTTCGACACCTGGCAGGGTGTTTAAAGGGCTGCGCATGGCTGGCCGAATGGGTAACGAGCGGGTAACAGTGCACAACCTTGAAGTGGTGATGGTGGATCCGGCGCGTAACCTGCTGGTGGTGAAAGGGGCTGTGCCGGGGGCGCGTAACGGGTTGCTCGTCATTCGTGAAGCGCGTAAGACCACGGTTTCGAAGAAGCGGAGATAGGCGATGCAAGTCGTAGTCAGGAACATGGCGGGCGAGCAAGTAGGGGAAGCGGTGCTGCGGGATGATATTTTCGGCATCGAGCCAAGCATCCCGGTTATGCACCAGGCATTGGTACGCCAGTTAGCTAACCGACGCCTGGGCACTCACGACACGAAGACACGCGGTGAGGTCAATCGCACCAAAGCGAAGTGGTATCGGCAGAAAGGTACCGGTCGTGCGCGTCACGGCAGCCGCAATGCGCCCATCTTCGTTGGAGGAGGTATTGCGCACGGGCCTCATCCGCGCAGTTATGTGCAGAATATGCCACGCAAGATGCGTCGCTTGGCACTGCGCTCGGCTTTGTCGGTCAAGGCAGCGACGGAGCGTATCATTGTGCTGGACAAGCTGGAGCTGGAAGCGCCCAGAACCCGCGCCATGCTGGATGCGCTCAGGAACTTGAACGTGGACAGCAGTGCGGTGATCTTGCTGGCGGGTCATAACCCAAATGTGGAGCTTGCCGCACGGAATTTGCCAGGGGTGTTGACGTTGCAAGCCGGTTATCTCAACGTACGCGACTTACTGCAATACGATTACTTGATTATGCCGACAGATGCGCTGGCGACCATAGAGCGGTGGTTGGGATGTGAGGTGTAGCAATGGCTGAGTTAAGCCCTTATCAGGTGATCAAGCGTCCGTTGAACACCGAGAAAAGCACCCTCGCGGTGGAGATGAATCAATACGTTTTCGAGGTGGATCCACGGGCGAACAAGGTGCAGATCCGCGAGGCGGTCGAGCAGGTGTTCAAAGTGAATGTGGCAAAAGTGCGCATTGTGAATATGCCGCCGCGCTTTGGCCGCTGGGGACGCAAGCGTGTGAAACGCAGTACAGCTTGGAAGAAAGCTATCGTGACGGTAGCTCCGGGACAGAAGATCGAGATATTCGAGGGCGTCTGATTCGACAGACTAGGGGAATGCAAGGATAGTAGGCGACAAGGTGGAGGACCGCTATGCCTATTCGAAGTTATAAGCCGACCTCGCCTGGCCGGCGAGGGATGACGGTTTCGACATTTGAAGAAGTCACCAAGCTTGAGCCGGAACGACGGTTGATCACGCGTCTCAAGGTGCACGCCGGACGGAACTCTGTCGGGAAGATCACGGTGCGTCATCGGGGAGGCGGGCACAAGCGGTTGTATCGCGTGATCGATTTCAAGCGCGACAAGTTCGGCGTGCCGGCGCGGGTGGTAAGCATCGAATATGATCCCAATCGCTCGGCGCGCATCGCACTGCTGGCTTACGCAGACGGCGAAAAGCGTTACATCATTGCTCCGCTAGGCCTGATGGTGGGAGATGTGTTGACCTCGGGGCCGGATGCGGAAATAAAGGTGGGTAATGCACTGCCCATCCAACGCATTCCATTGGGTACCATGATCCATAATATAGAGCTCCAGCCAGGACGGGGAGCTCAGCTGGTGCGCGCGGCGGGCACTTCGGCGCAGATCATTGCCAAGGAAGGGGCTTATGCCCAAGTGCGATTGCCGAGTGGTGAGGTGCGTCTGATCAGTCAGCGTTGCATGGCCACAATTGGCCAGGTGGGCAATGTGGAGCACAGCCATATCTCACTGGGCAAGGCAGGACGCAGTCGCTGGTTGGGGCGTCGGCCCACGGTGCGTGGCTCCGCTATGGACCCGGCTTCGCACCCACACGGTGGTGGTGAGGGACGAGCGCCGGTTGGCATGCCCGGCCCGAAGACCCCGTGGGGTAAACCAGCATTGGGATATAAAACGCGACGTATCAAGCGTACTGATAAATTCATTGTCCATCGGCGTGAGAAGAAGCGGAGGTAGTAACAGTGACGCGTTCGGCGAAGAAGGGACCGTGGGTGGATCCCAAGCTGTTGAAAAAGATTCAGGCCTTGAATGCTGCCGGTGAAAAGCGGGTGATCAAAACTTGGGCACGCGACAGTACCATTTCGCCTGAGATGGTAGGGCATACGATCGCGGTGCACAACGGACGACAGCACGTGCCGATCTACATTCAGGAGAGCATGGTTAACCACAAGTTGGGTGAGTTCGCCGTAACACGTTTCTTCCGTGGGCACGTGGCGAAGGAAAAGGGTTCTCGGGTGCGCTAGTGGTTGAGGAAAGGATAGGATCATATGGCTGATATCCGATTTCAAGTGCGTGCAGAGAGCAAGTATGTGCCCGGGTCACCCATTAAGGCCAGACGCATCGTCAATCTGGTGCGCGGAATGCGAGCCACAAAGGCTCTGGAGGTATTGCGTCTGATGCCTCACGCGGCTGCGGTACCCGTTGCGAAGACGATCAAGAGCGCTATAGCAAACGCTGAGGAGAACTACGGTCTCGCTGCAGAGGATCTGGTGATTGCTGAGATCGTGGCTAACCCAGGTCCTATGCGTGCGTGGCGTCGCTTCGGTGCCCGCGGACGATTTAAACCAATCCGCAAGCGCACGTCACATATCCGGGTCGTGCTACAAGAGGTGGAAGAGGCATAGCGCTTGCAATGTCACCTGTTTGCGATGATGGTGTACACCAGAATTAAGGAGGTTTTGCTTTGGGACGTAAGGCGCATCCCATAGGACTTCGGCTGGGCATTATTAAGGATCATCGGGCGCATTGGTACGCCGAGGACACTGAATATACCGAGCTCTTGAAAGAAGATTTGATGATACGCGATTTCCTGAGGCATCGGAACGAGCGCGGCAGTGTATCAGCCGTGGACATTGAGCGACTTCCCGCGGCAAAGCAGGTCTCGGTGCGCATTTGGACGGCGAAGCCGGGCATCATAATTGGTCGCAAGGGTGCCAATGTGAACCAGATCCGCAAGGAGCTGGAGGATTTGACCGGCAAGAAGGTGCATATAGACGTGCAGGAGATCGAGGAACCCGATCTCGATGCATATCTGGTTGCCGACTCAATCGCGCAGCAAATCGAGCGTCGCATCTCGCACAAACGGGCGATGAAACAGGCAATACGACGCGCAATGCGTGCCGGGGCACTGGGCATTATGATCACGTGCGCAGGTCGTCTCGCCAATGCCGAGATGGCGCGCCTTGAGACGCAACGCGAAGGCCGGGTGCCGCGTCACACGTTGCGAGCGGACATCGATTATGCTCGTGCTGAAGCACTGACAACTTTTGGGCGTATTGGGGTGAAAGTGTGGATCTACAAGGGTGACGTAATCCCCAAGCCCAGTGAGGAAATGGCGCTGGAATACTAGGTCTGAGGGAGAGGGCCGCTATGTTAATGCCGAAGCGTGTCAAATATCGTAAACAAATGCGGGGTCGGCTGAAAGGAAAAGCCACCCGAGGCGCCGAAGTATCCTTCGGAGAGTTCGGATTGCAAGCGCTTGAGCCTTGCTGGATGACAAGCCGTCAGATCGAGGCAGCGCGGCGCGCGATTGTGCGTTATGTGCGTCGCGGTGGCAAGGTGTGGATTCGAATCTTTCCCGATAAGCCGGTGACGGCCAAGCCAGCCGAGACGCGTATGGGCAGTGGTAAGGGTAACGTAGATCATTGGGTGGCAGTGGTGAAACCGGGCCATGTCCTTTTCGAAATAAGCGGCGTTTCCGAAGAAGCGGCACGTGAGGCGATGCGTCTCGCTGCGCACAAGCTGCCGATCAAGACCCAGTTTGTGGCACGCCACGGCCTGGAGGAGGCATAACGATGCGTCCTCAGGAGATACGCTCGCTGTCCGATGTGGAGCTTCAGGCACGTCTGCGCAGTGTTCAGGAAGAGCTATTCAATTTGCGTTTTCAAATGGCGATCGGTCAGTTGCAGAACTACAATCGCCTGACCCAGCTGAAACGGGATATCGCCCGGCTGAAGACCGAGATGCGGATGCGCGAGCTGCGTGGACAATCTGCTTGAGCCTATGTTCCGGTGGGCCATACGGTTAGTACGAGGTTAGGACATCTATGGTGAGAGAAAAACGAAAGATCCTGGTAGGGCGCGTCGTCAGCAACAAGATGGACAAGACTGTGGTTGTCAGCGTGGAAAGTCTGAAGCGCCATCCATTGTATGGGAAAGTTGTACGACAGCGCAAGCGCTACAAGGCACACGACGAGAACAATGCCTGTCAGATCGGTGATCTGGTGCGCATGATTGAATCGCGACCGCTGAGTAAGGAAAAGCGCTGGGTGGTCACCGAAATCCTGGAGCGGGCTGGTCTCTGATACCGACAGCAAGCCCCTGTAAGCGCACCTGGTGCGCACAAGGGCGGCTGTTCAGTTGGGAGAGGCCACGTTGCGATACACATCGGTTGAGGAGTCTGTCTATGATCCAGCAAGAGAGTCGGCTTAAGGTGGCAGACAATACCGGAGCTAAGGAGATCCTGTGCATCCGGGTTATGGGTGGTTCCAAGAGGCGATATGCTACCGTGGGGGATATTATCATCGCTGCGGTTAAGCAAGCTACCCCCCAGGGATCGGTCAAGAAGGGCGAGATCGTGCGGGCAGTGGTGGTGCGCACAGCTAAGGAGTATGGGCGCAGTGATGGTTCTTATATTCGATTCGATGATAACGCGGCCGTGATACTGGATCCCACCACCCACAATCCTAGGGGCACTCGCATCTTCGGGCCGGTGGCACGCGAGCTGCGCGAAAGAGGCTTTATGAAGATCGTGTCGCTGGCTCCTGAGGTGCTGTGAGCCGTTGGTGTCCCAACGAGGAGAGCTGGGGGCAAGAGGAGTTGTGCAAATATGAAGAAGATTAAAGCAGGAGACACGGTTGAAATTATTTCGGGAGACGAGCGTGGCCAACGCGGTACGGTGCGCCAGGTGCTACCAGGGTGGAAGATAGACCGGTTCCGGCGCCGTGTCGCCCGAGATCCCAATAAGGACCGTGTGATTATCGGGGGTCATAATATCATCAAGAAACACCAACGTCGTGTGAGTCAGACGCGGACTCAGACGGGTATCATCGAGCGCGAAGCTCCGCTGGCGATTTCCAAGGTGGCGTTGATTTGCCCGCAATGCAATGAGCGCACGCGTGTCGGTTTTGCCTTCGTTGATGGCCGCAAGATGCGGAAATGTAAGAAGTGCGGTGAAACGTTTAATTGATGGTGGCGAGGGCGTGCTATGCCGGGAATACCTGTACCTAGATTGAAGGAACGTTACCAAAAAGAGGTGGTGCCAGCTCTGATGAAAGAGTTTGGCTATCGGAATGTCATGCAAGTGCCGCGGATTGAGAAGGTGGTTATCAACGTGGGCGCCGGTGAAGCATTGCAAAATGTTAAAGCGCTGGATGCCATCTCTCAAGACCTTATGGTCATCACCGGGCAGAAGCCGATCATCACGCGGGCGAAGAAATCCATCGCCGCTTTCAAATTGCGGACGGGCAACCCGATTGGGGTCAAAGTGACGCTGCGTGGCAGGCGTATGTATGATTTCCTCGATCGTCTGATGAACATTGCCCTGGCACGCCAGCGTGACTTCCAGGGAGTATCACCGGACAAGTTCGACGGACGGGGCAATTATTCCATCGGGTTGACGGAGCAGCTGGTCTGGCCCGAGATCGTTTATGACAAGATCGACAAGATTCGTGGTATGTCCATCACGATCGTCACAACTGCCCAGACGGATGAGGAAGCGCACCGTTTGCTGGCGCTTCTGGGGATGCCTTTCAAGAGGAGATAGCCGTGGCCAAGAAGTGCATGATGATCCGAGAGACCAGGCGCAAGTATGCAGTGCGGGTGCGCAATCGCTGTTCACGCTGCGGGCGGCCGCGTGGATATATGCGACGCTTTGGGTTGTGCCGCATTTGTTTCCGTGAATTGGCTAATGAAGGGGTCATCCCCGGTGTCATCAAGTCCAGCTGGTAAATGTGAGCAGGAGAGCACACGAATGAGCGTCTCTGATCCAATCGCGGATATGCTAACTCGAATCCGTAATGCGACGATGGTGCAGCATGCGCAGGTGACTATGCCAACTTCGCGGATGCGTGAGGCAATTGCACGAATCCTGAAGGAAGAGGGCTTCATCGAGGGTTACGAAGTAATCCCTTCACATCCCACACCTGTGCTGCGCCTGAATCTGAGGTATGCGCCGGGTAAACCGCCTGTTTCGGTGATAAAAGGGTTGAGACGGGTGAGCAAACCGGGGCGGAGAGTCTATGTTGATCGTCACAATCTGCCCTGGGTGCGTGCCGGGCTGGGTATTGCCATTATATCCACTCCGAAGGGCGTTATATCCGATCGGCAAGCGCGTCGCCTGGGAGTAGGCGGCGAGGTCTTGTGTTACGTGTGGTGATCATTTTGAGTCGTTCTGTTCTGCGGTGAGGTTGATGCTATGTCTCGTGTGGGTCGTATGCCGATAGCAATTCCATCTGGTGTCAGCGTTGATATCCAGGGCAGCCAGGTGCTCGTGAAAGGGGCGAAGGGTCAGCTTGTGCGCAGCTTCGATCCCGATATGCAAATCTCTGTAGAGGATTCTCAGCTGATCGTGCGGCGGCCTAGCGATCAACGTCGCCACCGCGCACTACATGGCCTGACACGGGCGCTGCTGAACAATATGGTGTTGGGTGTCAGTCAAGGGTTCAGCCGCACGTTGGAGATTGAAGGCGTCGGATATCGTGCCGAGATGCAGGGTAATAAGTTGGTGTTGTATGTGGGATACTCGCATCCGGTGACCTTTGATCCGCCAGCAGGAATTTCGTTTACTGTGGACAAGGGTGGCCGCACGATTGTGGTCTCAGGAGCGGATAAGGAGCTGGTTGGTGAGATAGCAGCTCGTATCCGTCGTGTGCGTCCGCCTGAACCTTACAAGGGTAAGGGGATTCGGTATCTGAATGAGCAGGTAAGGCGCAAAGCTGGAAAAGCTGGCAAGGGGGGCAAAGGCGGTAAGTAGGAAGTAAAGTCCGAGATGGAATATACGGAGAAGCTCAATGGGTAAGGCGAACGAGGCTTTTGTTGCACGCATCAGACGCCATCGCAGGGTGCGCAAGAAAGTGTTGGGCACCCCGGAGCGTCCGCGACTTAACGTTTTTCGCAGTCTGAATCACATCTATGCTCAGGTCATAGATGACAGTCGGGGACATACCTTGGTGGCAGCATCCAGCATTGATCCGGAGCTGCGCGATCAGCTGAAAGGCTTGACCAAGACCCAACAAGCTGCAAAGGTGGGCCGGTTGGTGGCCGAGCGCGCTTTGCGTGCTGGTATTCAGCGGGTGGTATTCGACCGAGGCGGTTACAAGTATCATGGACGGGTGAAAGCTCTGGCCGAAGCTTCCCGTGAAGGTGGCCTGGAGTTCTAGAGCTATGGCGAGTTCTGCCGTGCATAGTCTGCCCGATGGGAGGGAACAAGAGTGGAGATAGAACAGGAGCGCGAATTCGAAGAAGTCGAAGCGTTGGATGAGCGTGTGGTACACATCGCGCGCACCGCTAAGGTGGTCAAAGGTGGCCGTCATTTCAGCTTTCGCGCTGTTGTGGTTGTGGGCGACAACAAAGGGAGTGTAGGCGTTGGAATTGGCAAAGCACGTGAAGTGCCGGACGCCATTCGGAAAGGCGCGGAGCGAGCACGGCGTAACATGCGGCCTATTGCCATGGTGGGCACTACGATTCCACACGAAATCACCTCACGCTACAGCGCCGCTAAGGTGTTCTTGAAACCGGCCTCACCCGGTACAGGGGTGATCGCCGGAGGCGGTGTACGCGCGGTGGTGGAAGCGGCTGGCATCCGAGATATCCTGACCAAAAGTCAAGGGAGCTCCAATATCCTCAATGTGGTCAAGGCAACCGTGAGAGCCCTGTATGAATTGCAGGATCCGGTTCGCGCTGCTGAGCTGCGTGGGGTACCGGTAAACCGAGTACAACCGTTTTGGAGTAGGAAGAATGGACAATAACAGCACAGTCAAGCGATTGCGCATCACCTGGACGAAGAGCGCGATTGGCTACTCGGAGCGCCAAAAAAGAACTATTCGCGCCTTAGGGCTGCGCCAGCTGGGTCATACGGTGGAGCATGAAGATACACCGGTGATCAGGGGGATGCTTGATAAAGTGCGTCATTTGGTGCGAGTGCAAGAGGTATAAGCTATGAAGCTGCATGATTTGCGTCCTGCTCCTGGAAGCAAAAAAGAGAGGAAACGAGTTGGCCGCGGTATTGCCGCTGGCCAGGGCAAGACCGCTGGACGTGGCACTAAGGGGCAAGGCGCACGTACCGGCGGAGTCAAAGGGCCATATTTCGAGGGCGGTCAGCTCCCGCTTGTGCGTCGTTTGCCTTTCAAGCGTGGATTCACCAACATCTGGCGCGTAGAGTACGCTGAGGTGAATCTGGAACGATTGGCAGGCTTCGCGCCGGGTTCCGAGGTGTCGCCAGAGACCTTGGCAGCAGCGGGTATTGTCAAGTCCGCTCGACAGCCAGTGGTGATCCTGGGTAGGGGGAAGGTTGAACATCCTCTAACTGTGAAGGCCCACCGCGTCTCGTCTGGCGCGCGGGCAGAGATTGAGGCAGCTGGCGGTACCGTCGAGATTTTGCCTTTGGTGGAATAGTGAAGTTCGACAGTGCGTTGCAGGAGATAGGCCATGTTCAAGGCGATCAGGAATGCGTTTAGCTTACCCGATCTTCGCCGTAAGATCCTTTACACATTCTTAATACTTTTCATTTACCGGGCTGCATCTCATATACCGGTGGCAGGCGTGGATCAGGAGGCGCTGCGCAACTTTCTGGCACGTGGTGGGGCGGGCAGCCAGCTGGTGGGCTTTCTCGACTTGTTATCGGGAGGTGCTCTTGCCAACTTTTCTGTGATGGCGATGGGGGTGTATCCCTATATCACTGCCTCAATCATCCTACAGCTCTT
>JBMFPH010000075.1:0-13935 GCA_049969215.1 Anaerolineae bacterium
CCTCCAGCTGGTGAATGAGTTCCAGCAATTCTTCCGGCGAGATGTCAGGACGCAAACGCGCACGCGCTCCCTCGAACGCCGCGGTGCGCGTTTCGAGCTCTTCAATCGCAGAGTGCATTTCTGGGCTGTCCGGTGCCGGGAACAGGTCTACAAGGCTCCAGCGTTTCTGAGGATAGACTGGGTTAGCGTGTGGCATAACGTCCTAAAACCCTTTCCTTGAGAGAAGGATATGCGTCTGTAAGACCGACATTGCCGGCACGCCATCATGGTGCCGGCAAGCGCCGGCATGATAACACGAGCTGACCGCTAAGGAAAGCGGGCGAGGCACCACCGGTGCATTTCAATTTGGGGGCGAGCGACTGAAGTCGCCTGGCGGGCGCGCCACCCACGCCGCGACCGTGAGGGAGCGGAAAATCTTTCACCGCAGAGAACGCAGGGACCGCAGAGGCTTTTTTCTCTGTTAATTCCCTGCGTTCTCTGCGATCTCGGCGGTAAAATCTCTGCCGCTTGCTCACGCGCGCGGCTCAGTTCATTCCATTCGCGCCTGCTGCGCTATTTCGCGTAGTCCACGGCGCGCGTTTCGCGGATCACGGTCACCTTGATCTGCCCGGGGTACTCCAGCGTTTCTTCCACCTTGCGCGCAATATCCTTGGCGAGCATGATGGCGGTGTAGTCGTCCACCTCCTCCGGTTTGACCAGGATGCGGATTTCACGACCGGCCTGGATGGCGAAGCTCTCCGCCACGCCCTTGAAGGAATTGGCGACCTCTTCCAGCGCCGTGATGCGCTTGACATAACTCTCCAGGCTTTCGCGGCGTGCGCCTGGCCGTGAGCCGGAGATGGCATCCGCGATGGAGACGATGATAGCTTCCAGGGAGTCCGTTTCGACCTCCTGGTGGTGCGCGGCGATGATATCCACCACCTGCTGGCTGACCCCATAGCGCTTGGCGAGTTCGGCGCCGATAGCGGCATGGGGGCCCTCCATCTGATGATCCACCGCCTTCCCGATATCGTGGAGCAAGGCACCGGTCTTGGCAAGCCGCACATCCGCACCCAACTCGGCGGCCAGGATGCCGGCGATGTGGGCGCATTCCAGAGCGTGTTGATACTGGTTTTGGCCATAGCTGGTGCGATATTTCAGCCGACCGATGAGCTTGACCAGTTCGGGATGCAATCCCGGCACACCTGCCTCCAGCACGGCCTGCTCGCCCGCCTCGACGATCTCCTTCTCAACCTCCTCTTGGGCCATCTCGACCACCTTTTCGATGCGTCCGGGGTGGATGCGCCCGTCCATGATCAACTTGTTCATGGCGACACGCGCCACCTCACGCCGCACCGGGTCAAAGCCAGAAAGGATGATCGTCTCCGGAGAATCGTCCACGATCACGTCGATGCCGGTCGCATTCTCGAAGGTGCGAATATTGCGACCCTGCCGTCCGATGATGCGCCCTTTGATCTCATCATTGGGCAGCGGCACTGCCGAGACAGTGGTCTCGGCGACCTGATCGCTGGCAATGCGTTGCATCGCCAGCGCGATGATCTTGCGGGCGCGCCGTTCACCCTCCGCACGCGCTTCCGCTTCGACCTCGCGGATAATGCGCGCCATATCCTGGCGCGCGTCTTGCTCGACCCGCTGCAAGAGGAGTTGTATCGCCTGTTCCTGAGTCAGGCCGGCGATGCGCTGCAATTCGGCCAGCTGCTCCGCGTGGAGCTGTTCGATCTCATTGGCACGTCGATCCAGGGCGCTCTGGCGCTTGTTGAGCGCACGCTCACGGTTCTCAATGTTCTCCAATCGTCGATCCAATGTTTCCTGGCGTTTCTGCAAACGCTCCTCCTGACGGCGCAATTCAGCGCGTCTCTGGCGTGCCTCTTCCTCGAGTTCGTCATGGAGTCGCATCACCTCCTTTTGCGCCTGAAGGAGCATATCCTTTCTCTGCGCTTCCGCTTCGGCCAGAAGGCGAGCAGCTTCCGCCTCTGCGGATTTGATGCGCGACTCGATGAGGTAGCGTCGGATCAGGTAGCCGATCAGAATCCCCAAACCCAGCGCGCCGAAACCGATACCCAAAATCACCATCATCGCAAAGTTGCTACCAAACATCTGTGTTATCTCCATGACCTTATGAGTCGTTCATGATATCGTCTGTGCGCAAAGCCTGGCATGCCTGGCGATAAACCGCGCGGATTGTCTCATAATGAAAGCCACGGCGTGCCAGAAAATCGCCCAGCTTGCGTAGCAGTTGTTCCCGGCTGAGCGCACTCCAGCGTGACAACCGCGCCTCCACAGCCTGCCAGGCGGCCTCTTCATCATCCTGTTCGCTGACGACCTCGTGGACGATGTCGTGTTCCACTCCCTTCCGACGCAGCTCTACGCTCAACGCACGTCGGCTGCGCGGACGGAAATGCTGGCGATTTTCCACCCAGAAACGCGCAAAAGCTTCATCGTCCAGGTAACCCGCATCTTGCAGGCGCGTCATGACGCGCGTGATGATCTCTTCGGCAAAGCGTTTGCGTTGCAGATAGCGTTCTACTTCCGCCCGGCTGCGTGGCCGATAGCGTAAGAAGCGCAACACCTGCTCATAAGCGCGTTCCTGTTCATCCAGCGCCTGCAGTGTCGCGATTTCCGCGTCGGAGAGCACCTGCCCGCGGCGCAAATGCGTCGCGGCAATCACCGCAGACAGCCCGAAGGCATACGCTCCGTCCAGATAGACGTTGACGCGCTCCTTATTGCCCTTTTGAAACTCGAGTGCTGTAACGGTACCCGCCATATCTGAACCCACCGGTTTCTTCACTCACCTGAATAAAAACAGACAAGCTGTGGCATCCGCGCCACAGCTTGTTCACCCTACAGGACAGAAAAGCGAGCCTATGCGCTTGTACTGCTTCGCCCGGAAAGGGCAACCCATTCAGGCCGACCACCCCGTCATCGCCATCAACCCACCTGGTTGATTCATGGGCTACTTGCGAAATCTGTCCGCCATTCTCGGATCATCTCAACCGATCGGCCCAAAGGTATCATCGCTCTTCTGAACGTACTACCGGCAGCATCGCTGCCCTCAACAAACCCGCTGCGCCTCTTGCCGCTTGCAATCTTTCATCCCGTCGGCGCAGCAGGCTTATCGTTGTCTTTCCACTGTGGCCACACGGATAGCCAAAGGGCACATCACCCTTTCGGGTTCTCTTGCCGTATGTCTATGTACACATTCGGTGTAATATCTCTTTAATCGCTAGTGTACCCTATTTTCACATAAAATGCAAAGCGGCTGAGGTCGCGCCTGGCGGGTGTGCCGCCCGCACCACGACAGTCATCCGCGCCGCGAGCATGAGGGAGCGATACCCTCTTTCACCGCAGAGCACGCAGAGACCGCCGAGGTTTTTTCCCGTTAATTCTCTGCGTTCTCGGCGCTCTCGGCGGTAAAATCTCCGCCGTGGATGGGGAGGGAGTCCGCTTGAGCATGCGCGCAGCTCGGGTTGACTCCGTCTCTCCCCAAGAATGCAATGCACCCAAATTGAATAGTTGCGCCAAAATAAAGAGCGTGTTATAATAGTTAAGGTATCAGATAAAGAAAGCATATAAACTATGCGAGTCTGGCCAGAAGGCGATCTTCCCGTTGCCCGGCGAGGTGATCCCCATGCACGAGCGCGTGCCCCTCTATGATTCGTTCAGCGATACATACGATCATTTCGTGAATTGGACGCAGCGGCTTGCTTATGAGATGGCTTTCATCGAGCACCAGCTCGCCAGAGTCGGCGCGCACCGTGTGCTGGATGCCGCTTGTGGCACGGGCCGCCACGCCATTGCGCTGGCACAGGCGGGCTACGCGGTGACGGGCACCGATCTGAGCGCCAGCATGATCGAGCGGGCACGTCACAATGCCACGGAAATGGCGGTGAACCAGGTGCACTTCGTCGTGGCTGGCTTTGGGCAATTGCGTCAAGTGGTGGACGGTTACTACGATGCCGTGCTGTGTCTGGGCAATAGCATACCCCACGTCCTGACTGAAGCGCAGCTCCATGCCACCCTGGCCGATTTTGCCGCTGTATTGCGGCCAGGCGGATTGCTTCTCATCCAAAACCGCAATTTTGATGCGGTCATGCGCGTACGCAACCGCTGGATGACCCCGCAATGGTATCGTCAGGAGGGTCAGGAACAGCTGTTTATCCGCTTCTACGATTTCAATCCCGATGGCACGCTCACCTTCAACGTGCTTGTGTTGGAGCGCAAGAATGATGAAGGGTGGTCGCAACGTGCGGAAGCGACACGATTACGGCCTTGGCTCAGCAGCGAATTGCGCCGTGCATTAGAGGAGGATGGTTTCACCCAGTGCACCTTTTGGGGGGATATGACGGGCAGTCCATTCGATGTTGCCAATAGTGGTGACCTGGTTATTGTGGCACACAGGAGGGGTTAAATGCGTATTCTGGCAATCGTTTCCGGTGAGTATGGCCGTCGCCATGTGGCCAACATCCGTGCCCATGCGCCGGCGGATTGGAGCATTGAGATGTGGCAGGCACCGGCGGTATTGCCGCCCGTCATCGATTATCCGGAGGATTACCTGCCGGCGCAACTGCCCGCCGCCGACTTGATCCTGGCCTTTGGCGAGCATCCGGGCATCGCCGAGCTGATCCCTGAGATTGCCCGTATGACGGGTGCGCAGGCGGTGATCGCCGCGGTTGACAATGAAGCTTGGCTGCCGCGTGGATTGGCGCGTCAACTGCGCGGATGGCTGGCGGACATGGGGGTGGTGTGCGTCACACCCAAACCCCTGTGTGCCCTCACCGAGCACGACTATGGGACGCGGCGGCGCGAGCGCATCGCCTACGCGCACCCGTTGATCGCGGAGTTCGCCCGTCACTTCGGGCAGCCGCAGCTGCGCATTGAGGTTGATCCCGAAACGCGCACCATCGCCGCGGCGGAAGTGGTGCGTGACACGGTGTGTGGCTGTGCGCGCTATGTCGCCGAGCGGCTGGTCGGAGTCTCGGTGGACGAGGCAGAATACCAGGCGGGGATGCTGCACCATCATTATCCCTGCCTGGCCTCGATGGGGAAAGACCCCGATTTCGGCGATACGCTGATGCACATCTCGGGCAACCTGATGAAGGACAACGTCGCCGAGCAGGTGAAACCCTATCGGCACGTCCAATATTTCGTGCCGGCCTCGCGTAGCGAGTAGAGCGCGATGTAGAGCTTGTCTCACCGCAGAGATCGCGGGGTTCGCGGAGAAAACTTTCTTGAATCTGTGGGAGATTCAAGCGCGTCTTCAACACTCTCCGCGGTGAATCGGATGCGCAATTCGCAATCCGAAATTCACCATCTAGCTAGAACACCGTTCCCGGACGGTGGCGGCCCGGATAAGGCACAGCGCCTTTAGGCAAAGGCGCGGAAGCGATCCCTGGCCATGTTGCACACCGGGCACTTGTCCGGCGCCGCACCGACCACCGTGTGGCCGCACACTTCACACACATATACGGTGCCGAAATCGACATCCTTGCCAGAATCCGCTGCCTGCTTGGCTTGGGTGTATAGCGCGACGTGCTGCTTTTCCGATTCCCACGCCCAACTCATCGAACGGTGAGCGGCCTTTTCGCCCTGCGACTCAGCCACTGCCATATAAGCAGGGTACATCTCTTCCACTTCAAACCGCTCTCCGTCAATGGCGCCCTGCAGGTTCTGCGCCGTGCTGCCGAGGCCAAAACCGCCCCCTGCGGTGACGTTGAACCCGCCAACCACCTCCTTTAAAACATTAAAGT
The DNA here is from genome assembly GCA_049969215.1 of Anaerolineae bacterium. Lineage (GTDB taxonomy): Bacteria > Chloroflexota > Anaerolineae > 4572-78 > NAK82 > NAK82. Next base: position 5,748 of record JBMFPH010000075.1, read on the forward strand.
GGCCAGTGGCGTGCACCTGCTCGGCGAAGGAGATCGCGCGAAAGAGGCGGGCAATGTTGGGAAAACCGTCCTGATCCGCCTTGTCTGCCCATATGAGATAGCGCATATGGGCCATCGACTCGCCCCCAAAGGCACTGCGCAGATTTTCCGCTGTCATGCTATGCATCGTTTTCCACTCCTCCTAGGAAATTAAGAATTGTGGGCATACTCATGCTGTTCCTCAGAACCAAAGCAAGTGGCAAAGCAACGAAAGTATATCGCAAATCCCCGATTCTTGGCAAAATGAGAAGGCTTGAGCAGCCATTTCTGCGACGGAAAATATGAGCCAGAGGACCTTGCGCATTAATGAGATATATGGTATAATTTGTTTGTTATTGGACAACCAAGCTCTCAACACAGGATAAAAGGAGAATACACTATGGCCACAGAGCGCATCGGTGGAGTGACATTTAAGGGACAACCTTTGACCGTCATGGGCCCGCAGCTCAAGCCGGGCGACCGCGCGCCGAACTTTCGCCTGTTGGACAACGACCTCAACGAAGTGACCCTGGCAGATAGCGCCGGCAAGGTGCGTTTGATCAGTGTAGTGCCTTCGCTGGACACGGGTATCTGCGATCTGCAGACGCGTCGCTTCAACGAAGAAGCTGCTAACTTCGGCCCCGACGTGGTGGTACTGACCGTTAGTGTGGACTTACCCTTCGCCCAAAAACGTTGGTGCGGTGCTGCAGGGGTGGAACGCGTCCAGACGCTCTCCGACCATCGCGACATGAACTTTGGGGATGCCTATGGCACCCACATCAAGGAGCTGCGCTTGGAGCAACGCGCTGTGTTCATCGTTGACCGTGAAGGGATCGTCCGCTATGTCGAATATGTACCGGAGATAGCTCAGCATCCCAACTACGATGCCGCCCTGGCTGCTTTGAAAGAGGTGGTGGGCAATTGACAGAACGGAGGGTGTTGAAAAACTCTTTAGTTACCCACTTTATTGTCCCATTTTCCTATGAAAATCTGGGCAATCAGGGGACTTTTTCAACACTCTCCGTGACAAGACCAGAGACAGAGGGTTTTCTTTGATGTCCTACCTGAGGGCGATTTGCCATCCTTTGAGCTGGCGTACAAGAAACGCAGGGCGGTTCCGCCGTGAAAGGCGAGTGGGATCATGGCCCCGACGCGCTGGAGCGCACCGAGAATCCGCGCCTGCAAATACTCGCGTGCGCTGTTGCGTGCCTGTACGGGCGCAGGTGCACGACGAACCAGTTCGGCGAGATACTCCTTCACAGCGTTTCGTACTCCACAGCTTCAGCCTGTGCCAGCCCCGTCACGAGTTCGACCGACCGTTTCAGCTTAGGGCTGGAGGTGAGATCGGCCAGGCGTTTCAGCTCGTCCAGGTTTAGTTGTTCCAGATTCTGCAAGCGCAGTTCGCGCAAATAGTCCGGCGAGTCCGCGCCGGGGTGCAGGTAGATTAGGTCGAGCAAAGCCTTTTCCGGCGTGGCGACGAACGCCTTCTGTCCGCTGCCAAGGTCCATCTGTCGATAACCGCGCAGAAGCTTGGGCTGGATGTGGCGGAACTCAAAGATGCCAAACGGCGTCTCCCGGCGCCCCGGTCGTGCCGCCGTGACACTGATAACCACGGGCGTGTATTCCGGAATGAGCCCATAGTGTGCGAGAGCGGACTGGCAACTGACATACGAACCGCGCACCAGATGGTTGGCAACGACGAAAGGGTGTGGCTTGACCTTCTGGAAAGGTGGAGCTGGAGCGTAAAGCCCGCGCCGCAACTGATAGAGACGCCCCGCCTTGACCCAGCGCGACAACTGCCGGCGCACGTCCGCTGCGTCCACTTCGCCTGCCAGGAGCAACCCGGTCTCAAAGAGGGGTTCATCGCCGATGATGGCGAGCAGATCGGCAAATTTCATAGCAACATGATGCCATGAATGGCAATTTGTTGCAACGCACCCGGCGGAACCGAGCGAGCACTAGGTTATATCCACCTGACCGGGTTCCAGGTAGATCATCCCCGAGTCATCGTCATAAGCTAATAGCTCGGCATAGCGCCCCCAACTCACTGCGGTCTCCGCCTGACGCTTCGCCTCATCGGGCGGGAATTCCAGCTCCAGGGCGGTCTGGATGACATCCAGCTCCAGGCGCTGACGGTCGGCAGCGCGCAACATGGTGAGCAACCACTTGAACAGCGGCAGGCGGCGCAACCGGGTGGCAAAGATCTCCTTGCGCGCGAGAATGCTCGCCTCAGCGAAGGTCTCACCCAGTGGGGTCAGGCTGATGTCACCCTGAGCGACCGTCACGAACCCCAATATTTCACCCGCTTCGATGAGCTGCAGGAGATGGTTCGAATCGACCCCCAGCTCTTGGGACAGACGATAGATATCGGTGCGGTTGCGGGGTGCCTCGTCCAGCTTCTCCAGCAAACCAGCCAGGTCGGTGATGGAGATGGAGGGAAGAGCGCGTGTGCGTCCGGGCTCTCCAGGTGCACTGCCCAATTCCACATTCTCCGGTTCCGTCTGACCGGTCAGAATGGCATACACCCGGTCCACCAACTCTGTGAACGGTGCATCCTTCGGCGAGCGCGGATGAGGCAGATTGACCCTGATGTCCGAGACCACCCGGCCAGGATTGCGGTCCATGACCACAATGCGGTCAGCCATCAGGACAGCTTCTTCGATATTATGGGTGACCATCAGAATAGCCCGGGTGGGGATCTTGTTGCCTGTCCACAGCTCCAGGAGCTCACGCCGCAACGCCTCGGCACTCAATACATCCAGGGCGGAGAACGGCTCGTCAAGGCACAGCAGTTCCGGCTCGACTGCCATGGCACGCGCGAAGCCGACTTTCTGACGCATCCCACCCGAAAGCTCGCGTGGGTACGCATTCTCAAAACCGTCCAAACCGACGCGGTCCAACAGATCAAGCGCGCGTGCCGTGCGCAATTCTCGGGGCACCATGCGCGCTTCCAACGCGACCTCTACATTCTCGAGCACGGTAAGCCACGGAAAGAGCGCGAATGTCTGAAATACAATGGTCGCGCGCGGGTTGACGCCTCGCTGCGGAACACCCCGGTAGAGCACATATCCCTCAGTCGGTGACTGCAAGCCGGTGATGATGCGCAACAAGGTACTCTTGCCACAGCCGGAAGGCCCCAATAAGGCAGTGAACTGGCCCTCGTGAAGGGCCAGGTTGACATCCTGTATGGCGACGAATTGCTTGGTGCCACTATAGAACACCTGACTCACGTGGCGAATCTCCAGGAGTATGCCATTGCGCTGCATTTTTCTCTACTCCATTCGGCAACGTTGCTCCGCTATGCGAAACAGTCGTCGCCACACCAGACGGTTGATGAGCACGACGGTCACGATCATCGCAAGGGTGGCGGCGAGCAACAGCGGGTAATCTCCCACCGCGGTTGCCCTGGCAATCATGGCGCCGATCCCGGGCACACTGTGCATTTCACCGGCAAATTCCACATGCTCCGCTACAATGCTGGCATTCCACGCCCCACCACTTGCGGTTATGGCACCAGTGATAACGTAGGGGAAAATAGCCGGCAGAATCAGGACACGCCAGCGGCGCCAAAAGTCCATCTGCAACAGAGTAGCAGTATACTTTAAATCCTGAGGGATCGCGCTGGCACCGGCGATCACGTTGAAAAGCAAATACCACTGCGTCCCCATGAGCATAAGCACCACAGCAGCCAGATTCAACCCGCCGGGCAGTCGTAACAGCACCAGCAACACGGCAGGGAAGAGTGCCGTTGCCGGCACAGAGGCAGCCACCTGGACGAAAGGCTGTAGCCATCTCGCCAGCCGCGGGTTGGTACCCATGGCCACACCCAGCGGCAGGGTCCAGGCGAGCGCAATGGCCAATGCGCCCAACACACGCAACAGCGTGGCCCCGACTCCAAGCGCGATATTGCCCCATTGCGTCAGGGGAACTTCTGATAGCATCTGGCCCGCTCGCAGCGCCCCATACGCTAATATTGCGATCACCAATCCCCTCAGAATGCGTCCTACATAGCCGGGGGTGGGTGGTGTCGCGCTGAGACCACGCGCCTGAAACCTGCGCGACAGGTAATCGTCCACGGTCGCACCGACGGGACGGAGCATGCGCTCGTGAAACCAGGCAACCAGCCGGGCGTTGCGCAGCACGTCGTAGAACCAGGAGCTCGGCGGGTCATCCCGTGACACCATCTGGAGATTGAACCGATCCGACCAGGCCAGCAGGGGACGCCACACCAATTGGTCTAACGCAACGATCAGGAGCAGCAACGTCGCAATGCCCCAACCCAGCGCCCATAAGTTCCCCTGGCTGGCAGCTTCCTGCAGGTAGGCACCCAGGCCGGGCAGGCGAAAATTGCGTTGCCCCACAGTGAACATCTCCGCTGCCATCAGGAAGAACCAGCCCCCGGCCCAGCTCATCATGCTATTCCAAATCAGGCTGATAGCGCCGAAGGGGAGCTCCAAGCGGCTGAACTGCAGCCAGCCGTTGATGCCGAAGCAGGTGCTCACTTCGCGTAATTCCTTCGGGATGGTGACCAGAGACTGATACCAGGCAAAGGTCATATTCCACACCTGGCTGGTGAAGATGAGCACAATGGAGCTCAGTTCCACCGCCAGGCGTTGGGGCAGCAGTGCGGACAAGCTCAACACCACAGCTGGCAAAAACGAGAGGATCGGCACGCTTTGCAACACGTCGAGCAGCGGCAGCAGCACCATTTCCGCCTGCCGATTGTAAGCCGCCAGGCGACCATAAACCAGGGAGAAGATCAACGACAGGGTATATGCCGCAAACATACGTGCCAGCGACAGCCCAGCATAAAGTGGCAGCCAATGTAATCCGAGGTCAATCGTCGGTGCAGAGAGCACCATAGGGGAATCCACCGCCAGCCGTACACCAACGTACAGCAAGACAGCGATGCCAACTAAGACCAGGACGTCAGCCCAGCCCAGCGAACGATAGAGTGGCTGATTGACCCGAAACAGGCGTGTGTCGCGCATGAAGACGCTTCCCGTAGGGAGTGGTGTGTTATGTGGATAATGTCGGGCTTGATGGCGATCTTCCCGGCGTCCTGCCGGTGAGGTCCATTATATTATATAGGGGGTATGCAGTTGTGCCAAGTTACCACCATCGGTTTCCTCGACGTCATAGACTGTGGTATCATATAACCCGACGAGAGGGGGTGATATGCAAACGGTTGTCGGCGAGACCGATCGGGAACGGTTAGCCCATTATATCACTGCGATTGTGGCACACCTACAACCGCTCCAACCAGCTCAGATTATCCTCTTCGGCGGCCAAGCTACTGGTGAGGCAGATGCGAGCAGTGACATTGACCTGATTGTGGTACTTGACAGCGAAGTGATGCCGACCACATATCAAGAAAAGCAGGCGCTCTATCTGGGAGTGGCCCGATTGCTGCGGGATATCCGGTGTGCCGTGCCGATAGAGCTTCCCACCCTATCTCTCAGTCCCTCCCATAGCACTTCAGAAAGAGATGGTTGAGCACCGCCACCTACTCGATGATCACCTTCTCCTCGGTGAGCAGGTGGATGCGCGAGGAACAGTGCGCAATGGCGTCTTCCGCCGCCGCCTTGCCCTGTGGGGTGGCAAAAGCGGCTTTGCGCGCCTCGTCGTCGTCAAACCAGAACTCGGAGACGGCATCGGCCGGCAAATTGGGGTCATCCTGCAAGACCACACTCATGCGATAGTGGCGGATGCCAGGCAACTGCTTGCCCAATTTGGGATGTTCTTCCAGCGCCCAGCGGCGGAATTCCTCTAAGCTCATGCCCTCTTTGCGCTTCAGGAGTGAAATGACTTTCAACATCGTCCTTGCCCTCTGTCGTGAGAATTGCATAATCGTGTAGGGAGTGCCCCCTCTTCTACATCTTGCGCACAAGAGGGGGCACGCATGCTCATGCACCGGTCTGCGCCAGCTGTTTCAGCTTGGGGGATCGTTCCAGCGCACGCAGGATCTTCTCCGGTGTGACCGGGTACTCGGTCAGCCGCACGCCGATGGCGTTCGAGATGGCATTGATGATGGCAGGGATGGGCGCGTTGGCCGTCATCTCGCCCACGCCCTTGACGCCATAGGGCCCGTTGACCGAGGGATACTCCAACACCACGCTTTCGATGGGCGGCAGCTCATGCGGGCCGGGGATCACGTACTCGCTGAAGCTGCCCGGCGCGTGATCCGGCGAAGGGTAATAGGGCGCTGTCGTCTCATATAGCGCGTGCGACATGCCCATAAATGCCCCACCGATGATCTGCTCGCGCACCAAAGCGGGGTTCACCTGGCACCCCACCTCATAGGCGCTCTTCAAGCTGAGCACCGTCACCTCGCCGGTCTCGGTATCCACTTCTACCTCGGCCACCACACAGGCGTGCGCTTCTGTCGAATCCGGATCCATCTTGCCCGTCTCCGGATCCACCGGGCTCTTGGGCTTGATGTACATGCCACGGCCGGAGATGCTACGGCCATATTTGAAGTGGGCAGCCAGCGCGACACTGGTGATATCAATCTTGCGCTCCGGCGAACCCTTGACGTAGATATTGCCCTGGCCGTCGGTGTCCAGGTCGTCCGGGCTGGCTTCCAGCTCCTCAGCGGCCACCTCGAGCATCACCTTGCGCGCCTCCTTGGCCGCCATGATCACCGCATTGCCCACGCGGTGCGTGGCGCGGCTGGCGAAGGTGCCCATGCAGTGGGGGCCTGTGTCGGTGTCGGCGGTGTCGATCAACACGTTCTCGAACGGCACCCCCAACGTCTCCGCGCCAATCTGGGCGATGACTGTCTTGAGCCCCTGCCCCAGATCGGTGCTGGAGAGCGAGATCACAAAGGTGCCTGTCGTCGTCGCGTGGATGAGTGCCTGGCTGGGATCACCCCCCAGGTTCATCCCGGTCGGATAGTTCACTGCTGCAATACCGGTTCCGCGAAGCTTTGCCATCTTATGCCTTCTCCCTGTCCCACGAATGCATCTTCAACAGATGTTCCGGCAATGGGTGGCCGGCGAGCTCGGCAGCTGCCTTCATCACCTCGATCAACGTGGCGTCCTCCACCACCTTTTGATGGGGGCGCATGTCGCCGTTGCGGTAGGCGTTGATGAAGCGAATTTCCCACGGATCCATGCCGATCGTCTCGGCGATCTTGTCCATCTGGCACTCGACCGCAAACGAGGCCGGCGTTACCCCGAATCCGCGCATCGCGCTGGCCGGCTGCCGATTGGTGTAGACACAGTACGCGTCGATGTACACATTGGGTATGGTGTAGGGCCCAGCGACGTTCGCGGCATGCTTGGTGACCGCATAGGGCGTGTGGCGGTTGTAGGCGCCCGAGTCGGCATAGCTGATCACCTTGCGCGCGATGATGCGCCCATCCTTCATCACCCCGTCCTTGAAGTACATACGCCAGGCACTGCGCGTGGACGAGACGCGCATTTCCTCCTCGCGCGTGTACTTAAACTTGACCGGGCGCCCGGTCTTCATCGCCGCCAGCGTGGCAATCGGTTCGACAATGACATCCACCTTGCCACCAAAGCCACCACCCACCGTCCCGCCGACGAAGTGGAGCTTGCTGAAGGGCACCTGCAGGATGAGCGCGGTGTTGTCCATGGTGAAGAAAAGCGCCTGGGTGTTAGTGTAAACCGTGTAGCGCCCGTCCGGCTCCGGCTTGGCGACACAGGCGGTCGTCTCGGTGGGCGCGTGCTCGATCGGGCTGGTGTTGTACACCTCCTCGATGATGTAGTCCGCCTGGGCAAATCCCTTCTCCACATCGCCGAAGCGGACGCGCCGGCAATGATGGCCTTCATAGACGAAGTAATTGGTGCCCCACGGCTTGAGGATGGGCGCACCCGGCTTGAGCGCCTCCTCGACGTCGAAGACGGCCGGCAGCTCCTCCAGGTCCAGGCGCACGCGCGATACCGCCTCCATCGCCGCTTCTTCCGTCTCCGCCACAATCGCAGCGATGGGCTCGCCTTTGTAGAGCACCCGGTCCACCGCCAGCACCGGCTCTTCATCCGGCCCCACCCCGATCAGGCACAGGATGGTGTAGATGTTCTTGGGCACATCGCGGTGGGTGAGCACCCGCACGAAGCCGGGCACCTTCTCCGCCGCGGAGAAATCGACGTTGCGGATGATGCCATGATGGATCGGGCTGCGCACCATCTTGAGGTGCAGCATGCCG
>JBMFPH010000076.1:0-13828 GCA_049969215.1 Anaerolineae bacterium
TGATCGGTGGGGGCACATCTTCCAAGCGGGCATGGGGGCTGAGGCGCTGCGCGAAATCTGCATGAACCTGGATCTGGACAAGCTGGCGCGTGAACTGCGCTCTCAAATTCGAAGTAGCCGCTCCAAGCAGATCCGGAAGAAGGCGGTCAAGCGGCTGCGCGTCGTTGAATCATTGCGCCGAAGTGGTAATCGGCCGGAGTGGATGATTCTGACCGTGTTGCCGGTCATCCCGCCGGACCTGCGGCCGATGGTGCAGCTGGATGGAGGACGCCTGGCAACAAGCGACCTCAACGACTTATATCGCCGGGTGATCAATCGCAACAATCGTCTCAAGCGATTGCTGGAATTAGGCGCGCCGGACGTGATCGTGCGCAATGAGAAGCGCATGCTCCAGGAAGCAGTGGACTCGCTGATCGACAACAGCCGACGCGGCAAGGCGATCTCCGCACGTGGCAGGCGGCAACTGAAGTCCCTATCGGATATGCTCAAGGGTAAACAAGGCCGCTTCCGCCGCAATCTACTGGGCAAGCGCGTGGACTATTCCGGTCGCTCTGTTATCGTGATCGGCCCTGAGCTTGAGCTGCACCAATGTGGGCTGCCCAAGAGCATGGCGCTGGAGCTCTTCCGACCGTTTGTAATCCAGAAGCTGGTTGAATACAACTACGCCAACAACGTGAAAGGGGCGAAGCGTGTCATCGAGCAACAGCGTCCCGAGGTGTGGGAAGTTCTGGAAGAGGTTATCAAGACACGCCCTATCCTCCTGAACCGAGCGCCCACGCTACACCGTCTGGGCATCCAGGCATTTGAGCCTGTGTTGGTGGAAGGAAACGCTATCCAGATCCACCCGCTGGTCTGCGCTGCTTTCAATGCGGACTTCGATGGCGACCAGATGGCAGTGCACATTCCTCTGTCACAAAAAGCGGTGGAGGAAGCCCGCGAGCTGATGCTCTCCACCAAGAACCTTCTCCTGCCTGCCAATGGCAAACCGGTCGTTGGCCCCACCAAGGATATGGTGTTGGGCGTCTATTACATGACGATGGCTGAAGACGGCAAGCTGGGTGAAGGGAAGGTCTTTGCGAGCTTGGATGAAGTTGCCCTTGCCTATTCGCTAGGCAAGGTGGATTTGCACGCGAAGATCCATCTGATGATATCCACAGATGACGGCGGGCGGCCCGAGCGCATTGAGACGACGGTAGGGCGTGCCATTTTCAACAGCATCCTGCCTGAGCGCCTCCGCTACGTGAACAAAGTGCTTGACAAGGGTGAATTGCAGGAATTAGTAGGGCGTTGCTACCAGCTTTTAGGGCCTGAAGAGACGGCCCGGTTGGTGGACAAGATCAAGGCGGTTGGATTCCGCTACGCCACCAAGTCCGGAACGAGCATCGCGGTCTCGGATATCACGGTGCCCAGGGTGAAACAGCAAATCCTGGAGCAAGTCGAACAGCAAGTGACCCAAGTGGAACAACAATTCCGGCGTGGGCTGATCACCGAAGAAGAGCAATATGTCAAGACCGTTGAGCTATGGACCCAAGCGACCGACCGCGTTACAGAGGCAGTGCGCCAGTCCATTGACGCGCAGAGTCCATTGCGCCTGATGGCGGATTCGGGCGCCACAAAGGGTGGGTTCCAGCCTATCCGTCAGCTGGCCGGCATGCGTGGTCTGATGGCTGACCCGGCCGGACGTATCTTCCCGCTGCCTATCCGCTCGAACTTCCGCGAGGGCCTGACGGCGTTGGAGTATTTCATCTCTACCCACGGTGCGCGCAAAGGTCTGGCCGACACAGCGTTGCGCACGGCAGATGCCGGTTATCTTACGCGACGTTTGGTGGATGTGGCGCAAGAACTGATCATCAACGACATCGACTGCGGAACGCAAGCCGGGTTCTGGATTTATGCGGACCGATCCAAGGCGGTTGGCGAGCCGTTTGCGGAGCGCATCATCGGGCGTATTGCGGCGGAACGCATTGTGCATCCTGAGACCGGCGAGATCCTGGTGAACCGCGGTGAGATGATCGAAGAGGAGCAGGTACAGGCGATCATAGATGCGGGCGTCGAGCGAGTCTATGTGCGATCTCCGATGACGTGTGAGCTGGAGCACGGCATCTGCGCCATGTGTTATGGCCGCGACCTGGCACGCGGTGGCCTGGTGAAACTGGGCGAGGCGGTCGGCATCATCGCGGCACAGTCCATCGGCGAGCCTGGTACGCAGCTGACGTTGCGTACGTTCCACACCGGCGGTGTCGCCAACGTGGAGGACATCACCCACGGGTTGCCACGTGTGCAGGAGCTGTTCGAGGCACGGGTACCCAAAGGCGAAGCGATCATCTCGGACATTGACGGGCGTGTGGAACTTGTCGTTTCAGAGGATGGCGGAAGGGTGTTGCGCGTCGTGCAGGAAGAGATCCGCCATGACGTCTATGAAGTGCCGGGCAACTGGGCTATCCGGGTGGAGGATGGTGAGGAGGTGCCCGCGCATACCCAGCTTGCCAAGCGCGGTGACCGGGAGATCTTGGCGGAGCACGGCGGCATCGTGGAGCGGGATGGGCATAAGATTACCATCCACTGGACCTATCGCGACGAGCGTGAATACGAGGTCGCCTCGGCAGCACGGTTGCGCGTGGCGCCCGGCGAAATGGTGAAAACGGGCCAGCAGCTGACGGACGGTTCGCTGGATCCCAACCGTATTCTGCGCATCCTGGGGCGTGAAGCAGCTCAAGCGTACCTCCTGGAAGAGATCCAAAAAGTGTATCGTTCCCAAGGTGTCTCAATCCACGACAAGCATATCGAGCTGATCATCCGTCAGATGACCAATCGGGTGCGCGTCACCTCGACTGGCGACAGCGACTATCTGCCAGGTGAGCTGGTAGATCGTCTCAAGTTCCAGAGGGTAAACGACCAGCTCATTGCGGCAGGTAAGCGCCCCGCCACCGGTCGTCCCACGCTGCTGGGTATTACAAAAGCCGCTCTGAATACCGAGAGCTTCCTGGCCGCAGCCTCATTCCAGCATACCATCAACGTGTTAGCGCAAGCGGCGATCGAGGGCAAGCGAGACGACCTGTATGGACTGAAGGAAAATGTGATTATCGGCAAGCTGATCCCGGCCGGCACCGGTTATTTGGTGCGCAAGCAAAGAGCAGCAGCTCGCGCCGCGGAGCCAAAGCTGGCAGCCGTCGGCTTCAGCTTCAGTCAGCAAGAGCAAGTTGGAGTGCCAGCTGAAATCGGGGATGCGAACACCGATATGGAAGACATCGAGGAGGAAACCGCTCTCGAAGATGATGAGTACTAAAAGGACGACCGGTGAGGACGGGGCATTCATTCGGAGGAGAAAGGAGGTGAGAGCTGCATGCAGACGGCGCGGATGACGGTTGTCCTCCGTCCAGGCGAATCGCAGGAGAGTCTCCTAAAGCGATTTCGCAAGGAGGTGGTGAAAAACCGCATTTTGAGCACTTATCGCAAGAAGCGATGGTATGTCTCAAAGGGCGAGCAGCGGCGTCTGGAGAAGCAGCGCGCAATTCGCAAAGCTCGGCGCAAGATGCTGCGTCGCCAGATGAAGCAGGCGCGTCAGGCGTAGGTGATCCATTCTTCCAGACATTCAGCCGAAATGGAACGGGAGGTTTGACATGAACTCTCCCGTTTTTTCATCACAAAGGGAGGGAGAACATGCTGCCTCCATCTTTGCTGCGGCATTGTCGCCGTGATCTAGCTCGTCGTGGAAGGCTGAGGGGAGTCAGGGGGTGGTTCTGCCTCTGCCTGCTGGGCGAGAGCTGCCGCGATCGCCTCGGATGCAGCTTCCAGGTCCTTGCGCATCTCGTCCACCGATATTTTATTGATCGCACGGCAGGCAGGGCAGTGCGCCTGAAAGTGACGGGGCGACTTGTCCCTTGACTTCTGTCTCTGTAACTCTACCCCAACCCACACCGGATCGAGCTCGAATCGGCGACGGCACTTGAAACACGTAACCCGTATCAAAATAGGAGTGCTCCTTTCGCAAATTCCTCTCCCCAGTTCAATTATAGTGTCGATGAAAGATATGCCCAAACTTTTGCTGCCATAGTGTGAGGAGGTTCCGATGGTTACTCTGGATCGTCTTGTCAGCTTTCTGGATACTCTGCTGGGGAACTCTCCCCAGGTGGAACGTGTGGACCCGCATATGGCGAACGGGTTGCAGGTACGTGGGCGCCCCGAGGTGAAGGTGGTGGTGGCAGGGGTCAGCGCCAGCTTGCTTTTCTTCGAGAAGGCGGTTCAGATGGGGGCAGATGCCTTGATCGTGCACCACTCCCTTAATATGCCGGCCAGCATTCACTTCGATCGCATCTTCACACGTCGGCTGCAGTTCTTGCTCGATCATTCGCTCTCACTGATCGGTTATCATTATCTTCTGGATAGCCATCCCGAGCTGGGCAACAACGCTCAGATCCTCAAACAACTGGGGGCGCAGCCAATTGCGCCCTATACCGCGGATGGCTGGGGATGGGTTGGTGAGTTTGCCAAGCCGATGGAACGGGATCAACTGTTCGCGCGCTGTGGTGAGCTCTTCCTGCAGCCGGGAGTCCAATACCCATTTGGGCCGACACAGGTTAGGCGCATCGTAGCGTTAAGTGGCAGCGGCGCGCCACGGGCAGGCGATATGGAGTGGCTGATTGCCCAACGTGTGGACCTCTTTATCACTGGTGAGCCGCGCGAATGGTGCCGCGAGCTGTTCCGCGAGGCCGGCATCAATCTGGTGGCTGCCGGCCATTACCCAACCGAGCGGCTGGGCATTATGGCTCTTTCGGACGTAGTGCGCCGCGAGCTAGATGTAGCGGTGCATTTCTTAGACTTGCACAATCCGGTGTGATGGCTAGCTGCACCCCATTTGCCCATATACACCCCTTCAACGCGGGAACTGCGCTCAAAACAACCGCCAGGTGATGCACTTTGCCGTGACCGTATCCGAGCTGTAACACGGCGGCTTGCTGACGCGCGCGGCTCGGTTCACATCGGTTCACATCATTCGCGCCACAAGTGTTGATCCGAGCCGCGACCGTGAGGGGCGGTTTATCCCCCTCACTCAGCCCTCTCCCACCAGGGGGCGAGGAAAGCCGCTTGCCCACGCGTGGCCCGGTTCGATACCCCCGGACCGTGTCTGGCCGGATGTTGAACACCATGGCCGGGTAGAAACTCGGCAGATTCATTTTGCAGAAATTGTGCTATAATTGAGTTAAGCATAAGCCGCAGCACTCCTCTCCACATTATTGCCGTTGAGTCCCTCCATAACCTGTCGGCTGTATATGCCAGGCCTAAGCTCCGCTATGGCCGCTCAATAGGTTTCTCTGATTTTCACAAATTCGCGTTAGGGCACGCCAAGAGAGGAGGGGGTTTCCGATGAAGGGTACAAACCATTGTATCGTATCCATTGGACATGTGTTGCTCCTCTTGATCCTGCTGGCCAGTCACTTCGCGATTTCATCGCCAGCTCACGCAGATGCTGGGCTGCCACCCATCTCGACCGGCGCCGATTCTTACAATGTGGTCGTCAATCCGGTAACCAACAAGGTCTACGCAGCGAACCTTACAAGTGGCAACGTGACCATCATCGATGGGGCTACCGAGCAGGTGTTGGCCACATTGCCGGTCGGCACCACACCTCTCGGCATGGCGGTCAACACGGTCACTAACAAGGTCTACGTCGCCTGTGGTGGCGCCGGGCGCGTCTACGTGATCAGCGGTGCCAGCGATGCGGTACTGACAGACATCGCTGTCGGTGGCAACCCTGTCGCTGTGGCGGTCAATCCGGTCACCAACCGCATCTATGTCGCGAATGCTGCCAGCGACACGGTGAGCGTCATCAACGGCGCCACAGACAGCGTGATGGCAACCGTCCCCACCGATGATGGTCCCCTTGCGCTGGCAGTCAACCCCGTCACCAACCGTATCTACGTTGCCAACAATCCCAGCACGCGACTGACGGTGATCGATGGGGCGACCAACGCTCCTTCGCCCATCACTATCGGCACGGGGGCCATGGCAGTCGCCATCCACGTGGCGCGCAATCGCATCTACGTCGTCGCGGCCATAGGGTCGCCACGCGTTGTTTCGATTGACGGCACAACCGGCACCCCGATAACCATCGCGCTGCCGGCCGGCGCGGCGCCGGCTTCGCTGGCGATCAACCCGGCCACTGACCATCTCTATGTAGCCAATGCGGGCAACGACACTGTAACGGTGATTCGCACGGACACGAATGTCATAGCGGCCACAATAAACCTGCCAGCTGGCGCGCAACCTGTTTCGGTGGCGGTCAACGCCGCTGCCAACAAGGTCTATACTGCCAATTCCGGTGACAGTAACGTCACCGTCATCAACGGCGTCACCAACACTGTTATCACCACCATAAGTGGCTACCCTAAAGCCTCTGCGTTGGCGGTTAACCCGCTGACGCACAAGGTTTTTGTGGCGTGTGCCAACCCCGGTGCAGGGCGAGTGGGCGTCCTTGACGGCACCACACATGCACCCTTTACCTATGCCTCGGGCGGCACAGTAACCAGTGGACATTGCCCTTGACTTCGTGAACAAGAAGATATATGTAGCACACCAAGGCTCCAATGATGTGCGGGAGTTGATCCACGGCGTGACCATTGACCTGGGAGCTGGGGCGCATCCGAGCAGCATAGCGCTCGACCCGACCGCGAACCGCCTCTATGTCGCCGAGGAAGCTCTTGACCGGTTGACCGTCATTGACACCACTACCGACACCCTCCTGACGCGGCGTCCCGTCGGAGATATGCCCAGGGTGGTGCGCGTCAACCCGGTCACCCACAGGGTCTACGTCGCCAACGTCAACAGCGACAGCGTCAGCATCATGGATGGCGACACGTGGGCGGTCAACACCATCGCTGTAGGCGACGGACCAGTGGCAATGGACATCAACACCCACACCAACAAGGTGTATGTGGTCAACCACGGCGGCAACAGCGTGACGCGCATTGACGGTGCCACCGATGCGACGAGAACCATCAATCTCTGGAGTGGCGCCCACCCGACTGATGTCGCCGTCAACCCCGTCACCAATCGCATCTATGTCACCAATTACGACCTCCACACTGTCACAGTAATTAATGGTGCCAGCGATACCATGTTGTCCACCTTCTCGCTTGGTGGGGCATCCAATCCCGTGAGGGTGGCGGTCAATCCGATCACCAATAAGATTTATGTGACCAATTGGGGCAGCAACCAGGTCAGCGTCATCGACGGCGCCAGCAACCTCGTGTCCAACCTGCCAAGTATGGGTAACAACCCTCGTCCTCTGACTGTCAATGTGGCCACCAACAAGGTATATGTGGTCAACACCGACACAAACAACTTGACGGTCATTGACGGGGCGCGCGATCGCATCGCGTATGCGGGATTGACGGTCGGTGTCGGTACTCTGGTAGTCGTCCCATTCCTTGACGGCGCAGTAACGGTGAATATGGCGGGCAACTCGCTGACTTCGATACCTTGTCAACAGAATACCAATTTGATTCCGCTTATGACCACCATCACTCCACTGCCGGGGCACACGGCGCGCGGTGCGACGGTGCGCTTCAACTTTACTGCCAACAGTGGCTATACTCCCATCGCGCCGCCGGTGCGTCAGATCTACTTCCAGAGCGACACATTGACGGGTCGGCGGCTGCGCGCCAGCCCTGACGGCGCCAGTGGCAGCGGTAGCACGTCATCGCTTACCCGCGGATTGCACTTTGTGTACGCCTTCGCGGTGGACGGACAGGAGGCCACGTCGGTCAATACGGGCTTGCAGAGCAGCCCCATTCCCGGCTTCGTGACATTCTACCAGTTCCTGGTCACCGATGCGCGACTGCACCTGCCTATCATCGTGCGTTGAGGTTCCAGGGCAGGACAGGGCACATTGCGCGTGATCAAGCAGCTGTGCGCCGCAGAGCATACAAAGAAAACCTCCCGCGGGTGCCAAACCTGCGGGAGGTCATAACGCTGCGTACTCGGCGCTCTCTGCGGCGGAAGGGTATCCGCTCCCTGACGGTCGCGGTCCAGCTGCGGCGCTGCAGCTCGTGTGTTTTCTTCTCCTTTGCGCCCTTCGTGTTCCAAACGCTTCTAATTGTCCCCTGCTGCCCAAGAGTTCTTGGGGCTTTTCTTTGACACGTCCCGCGCTTCGTGGTATGATACGCGCGTGAGGTTATTAGCACTCTCTCATCGAGAGTGCTAATCATATAATTGATCTAGCTCTGGAGCGATTGGATGATCCCGGTCGAGATGGCTGATTCGGATGAAATGACGCCGCGTTGCCAGACCATCCTGCGTCTGGTGATCAGCGAATATATCCGCACGGCAACACCCGTCGGGTCAAAAGCGATCCGAGAGCTATACCACCTGGACATCAGCCCGGCCACCATCCGCAATGAGATGGCCTGGCTGGAGGAACGAGGTTATCTCACCCATCCACATACGTCGGCAGGACGGGTGCCCACCGAGAAGGGCTACCGCTACTTCGTAGAAAAACTGATGGGAGAAAGTGACCTGCCGACCGCTGAGCGGCGCACCATCAGCCATCAGTTCCATCAGGCGCAGCTGGACATGGAGCAGTGGATGCGTCTGGCAGCAGCTGTTTTGGCACATCGGGCACGTGGCGCTGCTTTGGTGACCTCTCCCAGGTCGGCGCCAAGCCGTCTCAAGCATGTGGAGTTGATCTCCATTCGGGACACGCTGGCGTTATTGATCCTGGTGTTGTATGCCGGCGTGGTGAAACAGCAGGTGCTGACGCTGAGCGCACCGATGAGCCAGGATGAACTGTCGCGCGTCGCAGCAATGCTGAATCACCGTTGGGAGGGGCTCAACGAGGCCGCCATTGCTGCCACCTTACCGGGTCTTTCGGAGCTTGAGCATCGCGTAGGCGATGTGGTGTGCGATATGATGCGCCGTCTCGATGCACGCAATGTCACCGAGGTCTACCGAGATGGCCTGCTCAATCTGCTGAGCCAGCCGGAGTTCGTCCACAGCACAAGCGCTCAACAAATCGTGCGCCTGCTGGAGGAACGGCAAATTATCGACGCGCTGGTCAGCGAAGTGCTGCAACGGGGTGGCCTGCAAATCATTATCGGCGGCGAAGGCCGCTGGCAAGACCTGGCAGAGGTGAGCTTCGTGCTGGCTCGTTACGGTGTGGAGGATCAGGTTGCCGGCGCATTGGGGGTCTTGGGCCCCCTGCGCATGCGTTATGATCGCGCCGTATCTGTGGTACGCTTTGTCGCCCAGTTGATGAGCGACCTGATGAGCAACTTGTATGTTCGCTGAGCTAAGCGCCTCATCACTTTTGTGGGATAGTGCTATTATCTATTGATTTTGTCGGCCTTGTGTAGGAGATAGGAGGAGCTATGTCACAGGATGAAAAGAACCCGGTAACCGAAGAACCCCCGCTGTCCCAGCCAGGGTCAGGGGAGATAGCAGAAGAAGCCGGACCCGCTGCCGCTACCACTGAAACTCCGGTGGCGGTGGATGTAGCTGCCTTACAAGCTGAATTGGAAAAGGCCCAAGCTCAGGCAGCGGAGTATCTGGAAGGTTGGCAGCGCGCACGTGCCGAGTTTGCCAACTATCGCCGGCGTGTCGAGGCAGAGCGCGAGGATATCCGTTGCCGCAGTAACGAGGCACTCCTGCTAAAATTGCTGCCCATCGTGGACGATTTCGAACGAGCCCTGCAAGTATTGCCCGGAGAACTGGCCGATCATCCCTGGGTTGATGGCGTACGCATGATCCTGAACAAGATTCACGCGCTATTGGAAAGCGAGAACGTCACAGCTGTGTCCACTGTGGGGCAAATATTCGACCCCCAGTGGCACGAAGCGATGATGCAAGAGGAGACGACCGAACATCCGGATGGCACCATCATTGAAGAGCTGCGCAAGGGGTATCGCCTGGGCGACCGCGTCCTACGCCCGGCACTGGTCAAAGTGGCGTGCAACTCCGCAGCACAGACATCGAGCGGGACAAATGGCGAAGAGGAGAGTACGACCTCCTCTTGAAGTGGGCAGCCCTGTATAGAGGAGCAGATATCGCATGGGAAAAATCATCGGAATTGACCTTGGCACCACTAATTCGGTGGTGGCCGTGATGGAGGGTGGGGAGCCGGTCGTGATTCCCACCGCGGAAGGGTCACGCCTGTGCCCTTCCGTTGTGGCCGTTAATCCCAAGACCGGCGAAAGGATGGTCGGCCAGATTGCTCGTCGCCAGGCGATCATCAATCCGGAAAACACTGTCTTTTCCATCAAGCGTTTTATGGGACGCAAGTACCACGATCCAGAGGTGCAGCGCGCCATTCAGCATGTGTCCTACCGGGTGCATGAAGCACCCAACGGTGATATTCTGGTGGAAATGGGTGGCAAGACCTATTCCCCCCAAGAGATCAGCGCGATGATCCTTCAGAAGCTGAAGGCCGATGCCGAGGCATACCTGGGCGAGCCGGTGACCCAGGCAGTTATCACCGTGCCGGCCTACTTCAATGACAGTCAGCGCCAGGCAACTAAGGATGCCGGCCGTATCGCCGGCCTGGAAGTGCTGCGCATCATCAACGAACCCACTGCCGCCAGCCTGGCGTATGGACTGGACAAGCGCAAGGATGAGATCATCGCCGTCTATGACCTGGGAGGAGGCACGTTTGACATCTCCATTCTGGATGTTGGCGAGGGTGTCTTCGAGGTCAAAGCGACGAATGGCGACACCTTTTTAGGCGGTGATGACTTCGACCAGCGCCTTGTGGACTATGTCGCAGATGAGTTCTACAAAGAGCATGGCATCGACCTGCGCCAGGACCGCCAGGCGCTGCAGCGCCTGCGTGAAGCGTGTGAGCGCGCTAAGATCGAGCTATCCTCCACTCTGCAGACAGAAATCAATCTGCCCTTCATCACCGCTGACGCCACAGGGCCCAAACACCTCATCATAACCCTGACGCGAGCCAAGTTGGAGCAGTTGACCGAAGACCTGGTAGAGCGTACCCTCGAACCTTGTCGCCAGGCACTGCGTGACGCGAAGCTGGAGCCCCATCAAATCAACGAGGTAGTCTTGGTGGGTGGACAGACGCGCAGTCCAGCAGTGCAAGCTGCCGTAAAGAGGATTTTCGGACGAGAGGCACATAAGGGGGTCAATCCGGATGAGGTGGTTGCGATCGGTGCCGCCATCCAGGCCGGCGTGCTGGGTGGCGAGGTGAAGGATGTTTTGCTGCTGGACGTGACGCCACTCACCCTGGGCATTGAGACATTAGGTGGCGTCGCGACCCCACTGATCCCACGCAACACCACCATCCCCACGCGCAAGAGCCAAATTTTCTCCACCGCGTCGGATGGCCAAACCAGCGTGGAAATCAAGGTGGTGCAAGGCGAACGCCCTATGGCGGCGGACAATAAGCTGCTGGGCAAGTTCATCCTGGACGGCATTCCCCCTGCACCCCGAGGTGTGCCCCAAATTGAGGTGTGCTTTGACATCGACGCCGACGGCATTCTACACGTCAGCGCACGCGACAAAGCGACCGGACGCGAGCAGAAAATCACCATCACTGCTTCCAGTGGGTTGAGCGAGGCAGAAATCAGGCGTATGGTGGAGGAAGCGGAACGGCACCGCCAGGAGGACGCGCGTCGCCGGGAGGAAGCGGAGACGCGTAACCGTGCCGATAGCGCGATTTACGCGGCTGAGAAAGCACTGCGCGAGCTGGGCGACCGTATTCCCGGTGATATAAAGTCAGAGGTGGAGCAAAAGGTCACCTCGGTGCGCGAGGCGCTCAACGACAGCAATGTAGCACGTATCAAACAAGCTACCGAGGAGCTGGTGAAAACGGCACAGAAGATCGGCAGCTATGCCTATGAGCAGCCTGGAAATGCCTCCGATGCAGACCGTGATGACGCCGAATCGCACGATGAGACGCGGCAGCCGCCGGAAGGCGAGGTGGTGGACGGGGAATTCCAGGAAGGTTAGGAAAACATTGCGCAAAGGATCGGGTGTAATTATTATGTATACACCATGGCAGGTGGTATCTCTGATACTTCAGGTCGTGTCGGGAGAGTGAACGTTGAGCAGCAAGCGAGACTACTACGAAGTCTTGGGTGTGGATCGTAATGCCAGCACCGAGGACATCAAGAAAGCATATCGCCGCTTGGCACGTGAGTACCATCCGGACGTGTGCAAGCAGCCGGATGCCGAGCTCCGCTTCAAGGAGATCAACGAGGCATATCAGGTTCTGAGCGACCCTGAGAAGCGCGCCATTTATGATCGCTTTGGGCATGGGGGCGTCCCAGGCGGTTGGGGAGGTTTCGAGGGATTCGGTGGCTTCCGCGATCCATTCGAGATATTCGAAGAGTTTTTCGGCAGCAGCTTTGGTATGGGGTTCGGAAGCCGCACGCGGACGCGACGTGGCCCCCAACGTGGCGCCGACCTGCGCTATGATTTGGAGATTGAATTCACCGAAGCGGTGTTCGGCGTAGAAAAGGAGATCGAGATTGCCCGTCACCAGGTTTGCCCTCACTGCGGTGGCACGGGCGCTGAACCGGGCACCTCGCCGATCCGCTGTCCGGAGTGCAACGGTCTGGGTGAAGTGCGTCACCAGATGGGGTTCTTCCTGAATATCTCCACATGTCCGCGTTGTCAGGGTGAGGGTGAAGTGGTCACCACGCCATGCAGTCGTTGTCGAGGGCGCAGGAGAGTGCTGGAACAGCGCCGGCTGGCGGTGAAAATCCCCGCTGGTGTGGATGATGGCACCCAGATTCGACTTGCCAAAGAGGGCGAGCCGGGCCTGAACGGTGGGCCACCCGGCAACTTGTACGTCGTGCTGCACGTGAAGCCCCACCGCTTCTTCCGACGCGTGGATCACGACATCTACCTGGAATTGGCCATCAACATCGCCCAAGCAGCCTTGGGCGATGAGGTGGAAGTGCCCACCGTGGATGGCACCATGCACAAATTGATCATACCGGCTGGCACCCAGACGGGCGATACGATCCGTCTGCGCGGACTGGGCGTTCCCTACCTGCGACGCGATGGGCGGGGAGATATGATTGTCACTATTCAGGTGCTGACTCCCACCAATCTCACTCCGGAACAGCGCGCCCTCCTGATCGAATTGGGCAAGACCTTGGACAAAGAGGTGGTGCCGCAACGCGAACGCAGTTTCTTCGACCGAGTGCGCGAAGCTTTGGGTGTCTGAATCAGATAGGGTTTCATGAGCGATCAATCCTTGATCGAAGTGACGCTACGTGACCTGGACGCGGAGGCAATGCAGGCAGTTGCCGAGGTATTCGATCGCTATGGCCGGGGAGGTGCGGTAACAGAACAGCTTCTCGACGAGCGGGGTGGGATGCGCACGTGCGTCAAAACATACGTGGGTGTTGAAGAGGTCGAGCGCTTGCGCCATATCGAAATTGCGCTGGAACTGCTCAATCGCGTGCGGGTCATACATCAACAACCTCCCATCGCAGTGCCCACGCTGCGTACCCTGGCCGAAACGGACTGGGCCGAAGCTTGGAAAGCAAGTTATCACACCTTCCACGTAGGCCGCTGTCTGGTTATCAAGCCCAGCTGGGAGTCCTATGATCCTCTCCCGCATGAGTGCGTTATCGAAATGGACCCCGGGATGGCCTTTGGCAGCGGATCACATGCCACAACGCGTTTATGTCTAGTTTTACTCGAAGAGTATCTGCACCCTGGGGATAGTGTGCTCGACTTAGGCAGCGGCTCCGGCATCCTGGCCATCGCCGCAGCCCGCCTGGGTGCCGCGCATGTCCTTGCGCTTGATATTGACCCTGAAGCGGTGCGTGTCGCCCGTGAAAATGTGCAGCGCAACGGCCTGGAGTCCATT
>JBMFPH010000077.1:0-13798 GCA_049969215.1 Anaerolineae bacterium
CTGATTGGGACAGAAGTAGCTGTCATACTTGCCGGCAAAAGCGCTGCCCAGGTTGTCCTCAAGCAAGCTCGACGAACGCACAATGATGGGGTAGGGTCCGATCTCCTGAAGCATCTCGCGCAAGCGCACCGTCACATGCTCGGGAAAGCGCGCGCTGGTCATTGCCTCTACCACCTTGGGGTATTCGGCGATAATCTGCTCGCTGCTCTTGTACTTCTGGTTGTGAAAGTCGTGCAGCTGGTTCAATTCGTGGACTTCATAGAAAACATCGGCGCCGATGAAGTACGAATCGGGAATAACCAGCGGCGCCGCCAGCTCTAGCTCACCTATCGCCTGGGCATGCTGGAGTATCTTGTGAGCGAGCAGCAGGCCTGCCGCCTTGCCACCGATGCGCCCACGCCCAATACGCCGCCGACGAATCTCCTTAAGATCTCCAATGGTGAAGAAGCGTTTCGCGATACCCACAAAGTGCAGCTGATCACTGATCATCCCCTTAATCAGGACAACGATGATCTCCTCCAAATGGTGCTGCACTTTGGCTTTCTCTTCCGGGGGATAGCTTTCATACTCCTCCCCTTTCGCGAAAAGCAAATCCCAAGGCGCCAGCTCTGGATTGAAGGTGAGCACCACATCCCGCTGTGGCGCACGTTGGCGCAGCAACGGCTGCACCAGCTCGACAAAGTCAGAGTGCGGGAAGTGGTAAGCAAAATAGAAATCGGTCAGATGATCCCGAATGATTTGCAGTCGCTCTTGCCACACCTCCGGTGGCTCCTGCTCATAGGGATATTGTATACCTTCCAACTCCTGTGACTGGATCGCCTTTTCCATCACCTCCTTTTCAAACATTTCCGGCTCGATGACGTGATGCGCAAAAAGCTTCTCCCGCATCTTGGCACGGATGGTTTTGGCCAAGATCGGATAGCGGCTGATCTCCAGATAGATCTGGAGAACCTTAGGTGGTTGCATAGTCGGGTCGTACCGCTCAGACATATCGGCACCGATTATATCCAACGTTTGGAGTTGAAGCAACCGTCAGAGGGAAGGGTATTGAAGGATCGGCTTGAAAGTAATATCTCCCATCGAGGATGACCTTCACCGCACGCGCTCAGCTTAGCGGGCAAGCCCCTTTCGACCATTTTCCGACACCCTCGACGTCAATTTTGACGAAATACTGTAAGCATGGTATAGTATCAATCTGTGCCTCCTCCATAACCTGGAGGCGAATCAATTTCCCACAGGTGAGTTAGGGATCAGTCAAGCATCTCCTTATAATTTTTTTTCGAGCAAGTGATCTTGATATTCGTAAACATATCTAGGTCCAGGAGGGATTGCGATCGGCAGTAAGGATCAGCATCGCGTCAACGAGGAGATTCTGGCGCCACAGGTCCGTCTGATCGATGAGAAAGGCGCCCAGATCGGTGTTGTGCCAATTGAGGAAGCACTGCGCATTGCCCGTGAGCGACAGACTGACTTGGTGGAAGTGGCTCCACAGGCAGAACCACCCGTGTGTCGCCTATTGAACTACGGCAAATTTCTTTACGAACGGGCGAAAAAGGAACGGGAAGCGCGCAAGGCTCAGAAACAGATCGAGGTCAAGGAGATCCGGCTGCGCCCCCGCACAGGGGAGCACGATATAGAGTATAAGCTGCGTGATGCGCGCCGCTTCCTGGCGAAGGGTTTTAAGGTAAAGGTCAGAGTACGCTTTCGCGGCCGTGAGGTAACCCATCCGGAGCTAGCTAAAGAGATGTTGGACCTCGTGGCCGAAAGACTGGGGGACGTCGCTGTAGTTGAGCAAGAGGGACATCTGGAAGGTCCCACAATGTTAATGGTATTAGCTCCCGCGCGTTGAATCCCCCATAACAAGGATGGTGAGGACAAGATGCCTAAGCTGAAGACACACAAAGCAACTTCCAAACGTTTTCGCTATACCGCAAGCGGCAAGTTGATGCGCACTAAGGTGGGAAAGAGCCACCTGAGGCGTAAAAAGCCGCGTCGCGTACGCGCTATGTTCGACTCAATGCTTGAGGTAGAGAACCCGGGCACAAAGCGGCGCGTCAAACGGCTGGCGCCATATTTGTGAAACGCCTGAGTGGGGAAAATAAATCCTGTGGTAGAAGATAGGCGCATAGTGGATGTGTTAACCATCTGCACGCTTACTTGAGTGACCATCTTGTGCTTATAGATTTAGGAAAGGTGATGGAGCGTGACACGCGTAAAGGGAGGTCCCCGTACTCGCAGACGACATAAGGATATTCTGAAGCAAACCGAAGGGCAGCGCGGTACCAAGCATCGCCTCTTCCGGCGTGCTAACGAGGCGCTGATGAAGTCCCTGTGGTATGCTTATCGTGATCGACGCAACCGTAAGCGCGATTTCCGACGCCTGTGGATCACGCGCATTAATGCAGCAGCGCGGCAACATGGGCTGAATTACAGTCAGCTAATGAACGGGCTTAAACGCGCCGGTATCGTTCTGGATCGCAAGATATTGGCCGACCTGGCGGTGCGCGATGCACAGGCATTTTCCAGCTTAGCTGCCACCGCGCGTGCTGCAATTGGAACCTAACGGCCGGGCCGACAGGTATAAATGCTGGTCCAGAAACGTGAAATCGAAATTAAGGAGCAACCCTTGTGGCTGCTCCTAATAGTTGTCTGAACTAGCAGCAACTCTCGACTGGAAGTAATGGCAAAGAAGGGGCAAGCTTTGCGCCTGCCCCTACCGTTTCCTTGGATTCCTGAGGGATCTCATCGCAAAGTCCCTCATCATTTTCCTCTTTGTGCTCACTGCACTCCCTATGGCGAGGACTCCCACCATCTGCTGCTATGCGTAGCCCGGATTGGGTGGTCAAGCGCCTGCCGTCCTTCCTCATGTACCTAGCAAGTCTTCCTGTCACACTCTGTGCGCTTTGCGGCGCCTCCGGTGCATGGATGTACGTCTGGACCTGCGCCGCCGTGCGATGGATGCATATTCCCCTCCGTCTAACCCGTCCGAGGCATCCCCGCCCATCCCGCAGTCTTCCTCTTCTTCATCACGCTCGCTCTTCTCCTCTGCCATCTCAAGAAGGCGCCTGTGCACCCGATAATTTACCGTGCCTTCCGGATAGTTCCCCTCTGCATCTGGTTCGCCCGCCGACACGCCGGTTAACAAGGCAATACCCTCGTCCACCGTGGAGACGGCATACACATGGAACTTGCCCTCACGCACTGCCTGCACCACGTCGGGACGGAGCACCAGGTGGCGCACGTTCGCTTCGGGCACTACCACCCCCTGCGTACCGGTCAACCCGCGCGCCTGACACAGATCGAAGAAGCCCTCGATCTTGGCGGTTACTGAGCCGACTGCCAGGATGCGCCCTTGTTGATCTACAGCGCCAGTAACAGCCAGATCCTGACGCACAGGCAGACCAGAAAGGCTGGATAGAATGGCATACAGCTCCGCCGAACTGGCGCTGTCGCCCTCAATACGGTCGTAGTTCTGTTCAAAGGTTAAGCTGGCAGAAAGGTTGAGCGGCTTACGTTGCGCATAACGGGCCCCCAGAAAACCCTGCAGGATCAATACGCCTTTATTATGGATGTTACCAGCCAAGTTTGCCTCACGATCGATCGCCACCACATTACCACGTCCCATATAGGTCTGTGCGGAAATGCGCGAGGGGACGGCAAACTCGTAATCGGCCACTTCCATCACGGTCATTCCGTTAACCTGGCCGACTGCCCATCCTTCCGTCTCAATATGGAGGGTATCCTCCAGGATTTGACGCCGTATTTGCTCCGGCAGGTGGCTGGCACGGTAACGTCCCTCACGCATAGCTTGATCCACATCTTCAGCGGTGACCACATGATGGCCATTGACACCGGCCCAGTAACTGGCTTCGTGGATTACTTCTAGGATCCCAGAAAAACGGGTTGAGAGCTTGTGCTTGTCTTCCACCAGGCGCGCGCCTATCTCTACGATGCGCGCCACAGCTGAGCGATGGAATGGCAACAGACCGTCCGCGCGCACACGACGCGCGATGAACTGAGCATATTGCTGCATCGCCTCAGGTGTACGCTCCATCGAGATGGCGAAATCAGCACGCACTTTGAAGATTTTGCGAAAATCATCGTCCAACTCGTACAGCATCTCGTACGTCGACCAGTCACCGATGAGGATGACCTTTGCCTTGAACGGGATGCACTCCGGCTCCAATGAAGTGGTCATCGGCGCTGACACGAGATCGCTTGGCATCTCGGTGCGAATCTCCTGATTGCGGATGGTACGCTTGAGAGCTTCCCAGGCCAGCGGGTACTCGAGCAGGTCACGCGCATTAAGCACCAGATAACCTCCGTTGGCACGATGGAGACTGCCCGCACGGATCAGGGTGAAATCGGTGGTCAACACGCCATAGCGCACTTCTTGCTCGATACGGCCCACCAGATTCGTATACGAAGGGCTGGTTTCATACACAACCGGCGCTCCCGAGGTTTGGCTGTTGTCCACGACCACATTGACATGATAACGGCTCAGATCGGGGAGCGTTTCTTCAGGCGGCGGGTCACCTGGGTTGGAGGATGTCGCCTCCTCTTCCTCCTCCAGGGGCTCAGGAGAGACCACCAGCTCGGGATAGAAATCCGCGATGTGTTCCACGATGTCTTGGCGCACTTCCTCCAAGTAGGTGACCACTTCCTTGAAAGGATGATAACGTTCCAGCAATTCCTCGATGTGATCGCGCACCACGAAATCGGCGACCTCGCGTGTCAGGGCGCGCAGACGCTCACGTGCCGTTTTGTTCAGCACGCGTATCTCGCGCAGGGCGCGTTCCAGCTCCTGTTGCAATCCGACATGAGCGGACTCCCACTGCTTACGTTGTTCCTCGCTTGCCGCGGCATACTTTTCAGGAGTCACCATCTCACCGTCCAGCATAGGCACGAGGGCCAGACCGGTAGCCGTCTGTATCAAGCCGAAACCTTGGGCCTCCGCGGTCTTGCTCAACTTAGTCAGAATCTGCTCACGCGCTTGATCTCGCTCCTGCGTAATGGACTGAACGCGCTGCTGATAGTCCTCACTATCAAAAGCGACCGGTATAGCACTCTGGAGATCGCGAATGAAAGCCGCCATATCGTCACGCAGCTGCACCCCATGGCCGGCTGGCAAACGGATAGCACGCGGCCGGCGTGCATCGCGAAAGTTATTCACATAACACCAGTCATCTGGCACTACCTCCTGCTCTGCCTTACGCCGCAGGAAGCCCATCACCGTGGTGCTACGACCAGAACCGGCTGGTCCGGTCACATAGACATTGAACCCGTAGCTGGGGATATGAATGCCAAATTCCAGCGCGCGGAGGGCGCGTTCCTGCCCAATAATAGTGGGCAGATCAGGTATCTCATCAGTGGTTTCGAAAGCGTACTGGCTGGCGTCGCACACGTAGGTCAACTCTTCAGGTGTTAGCTCACGCGCTTGACCATGACTCATACGGGGTCTTCCTCCAAAGCGGCCATCAGACGTCGAAAGGTGGCCGGTTCATCTTCAAAGATATACGTAGCGGGTGTGACCACCACCCCACTGCCGCCGATGGCGCGCAGCTGCTGCACTGCCTGTACCAACCGCTCCTGACGCACAATGATGCTGATGGCGTACCAGCTGCGGTCATGCACATCACGCAGGTAAACTGGGGAAATGGTGGGTCCCTTCAATCCACCCAGATCGGGTTGAGAGAACACCTTCTGAGCGACCGCCTCGGGCGATTCACCCCTGATGTTCGCGATAATTGCGTGATAACCGGTGGCACGCAGATGAGCCTCGAAGAACTCGAGCAATTGTTTAGCTACTGCCAACACTTCCGGGTGCTGCTTCAGCGCCCGTCGGTTGCCGATCAAACACGCTTGTGAGCTCAACAAAGTACCGCCTTGCACTTCTTTCAGATGATTTTCGCGCAAGGTAACACCGCTAGCTGTCAGATCAGCGATTATGTCGACATAACCCATGTGCGGTCCAGCTTCCAGTGCTCCCTCGGCCCAGATCAGCTGGTAGGGCACGATCGCGCGCTCGGTAAGAAAGGCACTCACCAAGCGCTCATACTTAGTGCCAATACGCAGAGGGCGTCCTTCCTCGGCACGGCGCCGTGCCAGCTGAGCCAGATCTTCTACGCTGTTAATCTCGCTCCATTCATCCGGCACTGCCAATACTAATCGGCACATGCCAAACCCTAGCTGATCGTGCAAGACAAGGATATCACGCCCATTTCCCCCATGCTCAGCGACACTATCATAACCAGTTATGCCCAGGTCGATATCACCGTAATGCACCTTGCGTACGATGTCTGCCGAACGTTGAAGCCAAACCTCCAGCTCAGGGATGGCGGGAATGGCTGCGACGTACTGGCGCGGATTGGGTTTGACCACACGCAATCCACAGCGCTCCAAAAACGTGAGTGTTTCCTCTTCCATTCGGCCTTTAGTAGGTAGACCGAGACGAATCATACGTCCTCTCACGATTGTACCTCCAGTAGGGGAATGGTACAGTGAGAAATCATGCGGCTCCTGTAGGTAGATATGCAAA
Organism: Anaerolineae bacterium; assembly: GCA_049969215.1. Lineage (GTDB taxonomy): Bacteria > Chloroflexota > Anaerolineae > 4572-78 > NAK82 > NAK82. The sequence continues at coordinate 6,539 of JBMFPH010000077.1, forward strand.
CATTCTACTACCACCACGTAATGGTGTCAACGGTGATCGGAGCTGTTGAAAAAGCTTCCCATTGCAGCTAGCACCGGTAATTCCTGCAAGAAATGCTCTGATTCAAGAAAGGCAACCTGGATATTCTTCATCAGCAGAAGGTTTTGCAACACGGCAGAGTTACTCGCCTTGTTGCCTTATCTTCCTGCGAAGATCCGCGTGGCTGAGGAACTCTCTTTGATGCTCTCATCACGCTGCCCAACTTTTGTTTCCGGCTATTTTATGCTAAAACTTTATTCGCATTACGAGATAGGGGTAGTGAGTGAAAGAGCTGGGTGACCTGTTGCGCCGTTCACGTGAGGAACTGGGCCTGACCTTGGAGGATGTCCAGGCCATCACGTGCATTCAACGTCGCTATCTGGAAGCTCTGGAACAGGAACATTTCGAGGAGCTGCCTGATCACGTGGTGGGGCGTGGTTTCCTGCGCAGCTACGCTTCTGTGCTCAAATTGGATCCGGAAGTTCTAGTGGGCATATTTGAGGGTCTCACACGTCCTACGGAAGTACCAGACGATGGCGCTATGTTGTCAGAGAGGGGCATCTTCTATAAAGACATCCCCATGGGTAATTCTGTTCGCACACCCAGTGACTTGCTGGTGGGCATTTTGGTGGTTCTAGTTGTGATCGGTGGCCTAGTGGGAGCCTTCTACATTTTTCAGGGGCGGCTGCTACCCTTCCTGGAAGGGGCCAGGGAATCGGTGCTTCCAACCGAGGATGCTGTATTCATCCTGCCAACTCCCACTCCCCTGCCCACTTACACACCGACCCCTACTAATACCCCTACCCCTATCTACTACACTGGTGTCACAGTGGAGCTGCGCATCACCGAGGAGTCCTGGGTACAAGTGTTTGTGGATGGGGTTAAGGAGTTCGAAGGCATCCTGCGACCGGGTGATGAGAAGCACTGGAACGGTGAGAAGCAGGTGGCCGTGCGCGTGGGCAATGCCGGTGGTGTAGAAGCCATCGTCAACGGAGAATCGAAGGGGCGCATGGGGCAGCGCGGACAAGTGGTGGACCAAATATGGGAAAAAGTTGACGAAGGTTCACCCTTGCTTCTCACCCCTACGCCAACCGCTCCTGCCACGCCATAGTCGTTGGAACGCTTTCTTTCATTCATTCTTGCACAACAGCGCCGCCCATCCTCCTCTATCGCAAGAACCACCTCTTACATCTTCTCATCCGATACTTTTCGTGATCAATAACCCATTCATCCAATATTTGCACAATTGTGCATCCTATTGACATATGTGCAAGCCAGTGTTATACTATTTTGGGATGCATCTTAGTTTAAGTCTCCATTTATCTGGCAGTGAGATAGTTGCACTGCGAATGACTTTTGCATGACACGCTTCCGGAAAGATGAGAAGGGAGGTGATGTGCCACACAAAATGATAGGATCACTTCAGCGGTTTGTGCAGAGCGATAGTAGTATCTGTGTCTTGACAAGTGCAGTGGAGCTAGGGTGGCAAACTTTCTAGTTTTCCATGACAAGCAGAAAGGGGGACTTGTCTAATGTCAAAGGTAACACGTCGTGAATTTCTGGTAGCAAGCGCATTGGGTGCTGCCGGCCTGGCGTTCGCTAACTCCGTGACAACGGCATTCGCCAAGAACTTCTTCGCTCATGTGCGGCTCGATGTACCACGCCAGAAGCAAGAGCTGAAAATCGCCTATCTATGTCAGCAGCTCTCCGCCCAGAGCAACCAGCGTGTCAAAGCAGGTTTTGAGAACTGGTTGAAGGCATCCGGTCTTCCCTGGGACGTTACTGTGACCGATGCAAAGGGGGATCCGGGGCAGCTCTCGGCCACGATCGAGGACGCCGTCTCGCGTGGTGTTGACGCTATCATTGTCACTTTCGGCACGCTGACCGCTGCCCAAGGTGCTCTGCAGGCGGTTGCTAAAGCGGGCATTCCCATGTTGTCAGTGGACTCGGGCTATTACCCGCCTGCCATCTGCGACATTGCTTCCAATAACTACGTTATGGGCTCCCATATGACCTCCTACCTAGTGCAACGCCTGCTGGGCGAGGGCAAGACCGAAGCGAATATCTGCACCATCACGGCCAACTTCCATCACGGAACGCGCAAGCGTGGCAAGGTGCGGGATGCGGTTCTCTCGGAGAACGAGAACATCAAGGTATTGGCCGACCAGGTGATCCAATATGAAGGCTTCTTTGAGACCACGCTTAATACGGTGAATGACTGGATCAACCGTTACGGTAAAGACATCGATGCCATCTGGTGTCCGTGGGATGAGCCAGCTCAAGCTGCAGCGCAGGCGCTGGTCAGCCAAGGCATGACCGTCAAGGATGCATTTGTGGTCGGTGCGGATGGTCACCCACCTGCAGTTGAAGAAATGCGCAACCCGGATTATCCAATGGTGGCCACACCAGCGCAGGCCTTTGAGCTGTGGGGTGCTCTCGCCGGCTCCTTCGTTGATGAGATCGTGGGCAAGGGGCGACCTGCTAAGGAGGTAGTGCCTGTGCCTCAGGTGGACTTCCCGGCACCCTTCATCGTAAAAGGTGTTAACATGCCGCCCGAGGGCAAGATGCCGTGGGAGACGGTCGACTTCTACCAGCTCTTCTTCGAGCAAGCCAAGGTCAAAGAATAGTTCAGCCTGGGCAACTTACCCCACAGGTGGACATGTTCAGTCACTGATCAGCAAACGGTCGCCTGCCAACGCACCTGTTGGCGGCGGCCGTTTCTTACGTTTGGGAGGCTGGCCCAGAAATGGCACTTCTAGAAGCACGGGACATTGTCAAGACCTATCCGGGTGTGCGAGCACTTGATCATGTAGACTTCATCCTGGAACGTGCCCAAATCCATGCTCTGGTGGGTATGAATGGTGCCGGGAAGTCCACTTTGGTCAAGATCATCGCCGGTGTGGAAAAACCCGATCACGGTTCTATCTTCCTGGACGGTCAGCTGCTTCATTTGAGCCATGCACGTGATGCCGCTCAGCATGGCATTGTAGTCGTCCATCAGGAACGCACTCTCATTCGCCACTTGTCGGTTGCCGAAAACATTTTACTGGGTATCGAACCATCGCAGCTGGGCATTATCGATAATCAATTGCTGCGCCAGCGTGCCCGCGAGTTGCTGGAGAATTTGGGCATCAGCGATCTGGACATCGATGCTGATGTTGAGAAGCTTGGCGCGGGCAAACAGCAACTGGTCGACATTGCCCGCGCTCTGCGCACTTCCCCCAAGGTGATCGTTTTAGACGAACCTACAGCGTCCCTTTCAGCAGGTGAGACAGAGCACTTGTTCGACACGCTGCGCCGCTTTAAGGAACGGAACGTAGGGATCATCTTTGTCTCGCACCACCTGGATGAGGTTTTCGAGATAGCGGACCACATCACCATTCTGCGCGACGGCAAGGTGGTCAGTGCAGGATCCATCACTGCCTATAAGCCAGAGGATGTGCCTCGATTGATCGTAGGGCATGAGATTGCCGAGACCACCTCGGGTTATGTGGACGCCACAGGAAAACCGATTTTACTAGAAGTGCAACATCTATCAGGTGAGGGGTTCTATGACGTGTCCCTGAAAGTCCATGCGGGGGAAGTGGTGGGCTTAGCTGGTGTTGTCGGTGCCGGTCGCACCGAATTACTGGAAAGCTTGGTGGGCTACCGGAATGTGCAGAGCGGCACAATTCTGATCAGAGGAGAACCCAAGCGTATCCGAAACCCCCAACAGGCCATCCGCCACGGGCTCATCTTGGTGCCTGAGAAACGCATGGAAAAGGGGCTCTTGATGCGTCTGGACGTTTTGGAAAACCTCACAGTGGCATGCTTGCCCCGTTATTCTCCAGGCGGGGTTGTCTCAGAATATGGCCTCCGGCAAGCAGCCAATAGCGTTGTCAAGCGGTTAGGCATCGTTACCCCGAGCTTGCGCACAAATATAGGCAATCTGAGTGGGGGCAACAAGCAGAAAGTGGTGTTTGGCAAGTGGCTGGCTGCCAGTGAAAATGTCCAAGGGAAAATTTTCTTGCTCGATGAGCCGACGGAAGGGATAGACGTGGGAGCTCGTGCTGAAATGTGGAACATTATTCGTCGTCTTGCCGCGCAAGGCGCCGGTGTTGTAGTGGCAACATCTGACTTGGAAGAGTTGATGGTTCTGGCGGATCGCATTTACATTATGCGCGCCGGTAGGATGGTCTGTTCAGGCAGACGACCTGACTTTACCCAGGAGACCGTCTTACAACATATGCTGGGCGCAACAGAGGCTGTTGTCGCTTAGAACCATACTAGACCTTGGATTTCTGAATGTGCTAGGAGGAAGCTGTTATGAAGGTGGAGCATGCTCCAACGGCAGGTAAGCTAAAATCACCTGCGATCGATTGGGAGGATTTTATTGCTCGCTATGGAACTGTATTAGCCCTGGTAGCGGTCTTCGTGGCTTTCTGGATTCTGGAAGGTCGCTTTGTAAGTGGTCGCAACCTGCTCAACATCCTGCGCCAGGTTTCCACATTGGCCGTCGTGGCGGGCGGCCTAACCATCTGTGTGGCAGCAGGTGAATTTGACCTCTCCGTTGGAACAGTTGCTAGCTTGGCAGGTATTCTGGTGGCCGGATTGATGGTGCGCCAGGAGCGCACCTTCGAGGTGGCGCTCGTCGTTGCGCTGTTGTCCGGAGCTGCCTTTGGGACATTATTCGGCTTTATCGTCACCGTGTTTCGCGTGCCCTCGCTGATTGCTACAATCGGCGGTTCGTCCATTGCATTAGGGGTGAACTTCGCATACGCTGGCGGTGACTCCATCTATGGACAAATGCCTGCCACCTTCAAATTCATCGGCCAGGGATTCGTGGGAGTCGTGCCCTTCGCTGTTATTCTTGCTCTAGCGGTATTGCTGGTCCAGTACCTTTTCCTGAATAAAACGCGCGCTGGGCGTTACGTGATTGCCACGGGTGCCAATCCTAAAGCTGCCAAGCTCAGTGGGATTAACACGGAGCGATACCGTTTTTTGGGCTTGGTATGCAGCGGATTCTTTGCTGCTCTAGCTGGTGTAATGCTAACCTCTTATCTGGGATCCGCCCAGCCCCAGGGTGCGGATCCGTACACAATGGACGCGCTGGCAGCAGTATTCTTGGGCATGACCACCATTAAGCGTGGTCAAGCTAATATTCTCGGTACCCTTGTCGGCGTGCTAACGCTGGGTATCATCAACAATGGTCTCAATATGGTAGGCGCTCCGTTCTACCTACAAAATATGGTGCGTGGAGGCATTTTGATCTTCGCGGTCTTGCTCGCCGTGCGACGCGAGGAAATCCGTTTCTTCTAGAGCGAGTGTGCTTCCGAAAGGTTTCACATCTTGCGAGCCAAGGAGGATCACGTGGCAGATCAGCACTTTCTCGGCATCGACTGCGGCACGGAGAGCGTGCGTGCCGCCATCTTTGATCCACAGGGGAAGATGATCGCCTCGGAAGCGATCCCTTATCCGGTATATCACCCACATCCGGGATGGGCGGAACAGAACCCAGAGGAATGGTGGGCAGCCATCGTCGCCGCTGTGAGAAAAACAGTTGAAAAATCAGGATTGCATCCGCATTCGATCGCGGGCATCAGCGGCGATTTTACCAGCTGCACGGTGGTCTTTATGGATGAACAGTTTCGACCGCTGCGTCCGGCCATCATCTGGATGGACGTGCGCGCCGCCGACCAGGCACGACGCATTGCTGCTAGCGGGTATGATGCCCTCAAATATAACGGATATGGCAATGTGTCGGCTGAGTGGATGCCCTGCAAAGCGCTCTGGGTCAAGGAAAATGAACCGGAGATATGGGCGAAGGCGCGCTACGTGGGTGAGTACGTGGACTGGTTCATGCACCGCTTGACTGGAGAATGGGTGGGTAGCATCAACAACACCAGCATCCGCTGGTATTATGACCGCAACACTGGTGGCTTTCCTACCGACTTCTACGAGGGTATCGGACTGGGTGACCTGCTGGGGAAGTTCCCCCCAACGGTTCTCAACCTAGGAGAAGTGGTCGGTACATTGCGCGCCGATGTGGCTCACGAATTGGGACTGCGAGCGGGCATCCCGGTTGCCCAGGGAGGCGCGGACGCGTACATCGCGATGCTCGGGTTAGATGTGGTCGAACCGGGTAAAATGGCCTTTATCGTGGGTTCATCCCACCTGCTGTTGGGGCAATCAGCACATCAGTTCCATGGCAAAGGTATCTTTGGTGCTTACACGGATTGCCTCATTCCTGGTCAATATACGGTGGAGGGAGGCCAGATTTCGACCGGTTCGGTGGTACGCTGGTTCCGTGACAACTTCGCTAGCAGCTATGTGCAAAGAGCTCAAGCCCTGGGCGTGAGCGCGTACGACTTATTGACAGAAGAGGCGGCCAAACTCCCGCCAGGTTCAGATGGGTTGATCGTGCTGGACTACTGGCAGGGCAATCGCACTCCCTACGTCGACCCAGAAGCGCGCGGGATGATCTGGGGATTGAGCTTGTCGCACACGGTCGCCCATGTGTTCCGAGCGATCATCGAGGGCATCGCCTACGGCACAGAGCACATCTTGCGCACGATGCGCCAATATGGCTACGTCGCTCAGGAGCTGGTGGCATCGGGCGGGCCCACTAAGAGCAAGTTGTGGATGCAAATTCACGCCGATGTGAGCAATGTACCGATATCGTTAACCGAGGCAGGTGCATCTGCAGCGGTCTTGGGATCCGCCATCTGTGCCGCTGTGGGCTGTGGCGCTTATCCCAGCCTGGCGGCTGCTTCCAAGGCTATGGTGCGCGTGACCGATCGCATTGTACCGGACCCCGCGACTCATGAAGCGTATCAGTTTTTCGTGGACAAATACATTAACACCTATCCTCAGATGCGCGATCTGATGCATGAGATGGCCCGACACATCGCGCGACAAACTCATCGATAATGTACGAGAGAAGAGGGCATAGCATATGGAAGATCGGGACACATTGATCAACTTGTATTACACGATGTTGCTGATCCGTCGCACGGAAGAAAAGATTCTCGAGTTGTTGCTCCAGGGAAAGCTGGCCAGCAGTATGTGTCATGTCAGCATCGGTCAGGAGGCAGTTGCCACTGGCGTCTGCTCGGCAATGCAGCCTCAGGACTACCTCACCAGCACCCATCGCGGGCATGGCCACATCATCGCACGCGGTGGGGATTTGCGACGTATCATCGCAGAACTGCTGGGTCGGGAGACGGGTTACTGCAAAGGACGTGGTGGTTCGATGCATCTGGT
>JBMFPH010000078.1:0-860 GCA_049969215.1 Anaerolineae bacterium
GAACCTTCGGCTGCCATGGCCCTGGCCACAGCGGTGGGTCACGATATGCGCCTGCTCGATACGGAGATCGAGAAGCTCATCACCTATGTGGCAGGGGCTCAACCCCACATCACGCACGAGCATGTTGCGCTGCTCGTACCTTATACTGGCGAGGCGAAGATCTGGACCATGGTGGACGCCATCGGACAGCGTAATGCCCGATTGGCGCTCCAGCACCTGCATCGTCTGATCGAGGAAGATCCCATCGAGAATCATCCGCTCAAACTGTTCGGAATAATTGTCCGCCAGTTTCGCATCCTGATCCAGGTCAAGGAAATGACTGCCCAGGGCTTGGCCCCCTCAACGATTGCCAGGCAGGCCGGCATCAAGGAATTCGCGGCGGAGAAAGCACGCCAGCAGGCGATGAACTTTTCATTCGCGCAGCTCGAGGCGATTTATGCACGGCTGCTCCATACGGATCTTGCCATCAAGACCGGCAAAATCGAGGACGTGTTAGCTCTGGATACACTGGTGGCCGCGCTGTGCGCTTCACCAGATGGTTGAGAGAGACGCCGGACGATCACAGGCATGACCGGCGCGAAGCAAATTGAATGGATGGCTTTTGAAACACACGAGACAGAAGGTCAGAAATGAGCGAAGCACCTGTAGATTGGTCCGGTGACATTGGCCCCATTTTTCTGAGTCAGGAGCAGATTCAACGCCGCGTTACAGAGCTGGGTGCGCAGATCACACGTGATTATGCTGGCAAGGATCTGGTTGCGGTGGGAGTGTTAAAAGGGGTGATCTTCTTCATGACCGACTTGGTGCGCGCCATCCAAATACCGATCACCATCGATTTTCTCGACATCGCGCGTTACGGG
>JBMFPH010000078.1:870-13689 GCA_049969215.1 Anaerolineae bacterium
CGCACCGAGCAGACGCGTGGGGTGGTGCGCCTCACTAAGGACCTCACCGAGCCGCTCAGTGGCCGGCACGTTCTGTTCGTAGAGGATATCATTGACACCGGCCTGACCTGTCGATACATATTGGGCATTCTGCGCCACCAGGACCCGGCAAGCTTGCGCGTGTGCGTGCTGCTGAATCGGCCGGCACGGCGTATTGTGGATATTGAGCTGGCGTATGTGGGCTTCGAGGTGCCGGACATTTACCTGGTGGGTTATGGGCTGGATTATCGGGAACGCTACCGCAACCTGCCCTACCTGGTGCAATTCGAGCGTCCGAAGTGAAATAAGTGGCAACAAAAAGGGAGAGAGCTCCAATTAACCTTTCAGATCCTTTACACCCTCCTGGATTGTACGACCCCTCAATCTACTCCTGAAGTCGTATCACTACGCTTCAAGAGGCGGCTTACCACGGTATCCCCGTGTTTCTGCCGACTTACGATCGGCATCTGTCGCCAGACACCACCGTAATAAGATTGATTCTTTTGGGCTCGCTCCGGAATTGGTGTTTCCGCGACCTGTCCGATTCCTTGGAACCCTCTCCACTTTTACTATAGCATAATTTGAGCAACATGTCAAGAGAGAAAATCTTAAAATTCAGGCTTCCCACTATCAGCAGGGGGATCCCCTGTCACTTCAATGCTGGTCACATCCAGAGATGTCCCCTGCGAATGCCCCGCGACATCCAGCAAGTCCATTCGTTGCAGCGTCTGCGGCTCATACAGTCCCACGCGCAGGACATACGTGCCAGCGAGCAAGTTATCCGGCAGCGGCACAATGTGACGGTCTGGGACGATCTCACCGATGCGCCAACGCGACGTAGGGCGCGTGCCGCACGCCGGCAAGTTGTCCGCCTGGGCCACCGTGCGCGCGGCAGCGGCATCCACCAGGTGCACAAACACCTTATAAGGTAGATTCACCACCTCCATCGCCTGCCAGTATAACGTGAGAACCAATACCCCGCCTGGCTTAAGCCATTGTGTATCCAGGTCGTAACCCAACAGCGCCACCCTGTCGCGCACCTGGGTGATGCGTGCATCGTTGTAGTGTGCGGCGATCTGCTGCAGCGCCTCCGGAGCAGGACGAAAGACCGCGGGGCTTGACAATGGAGTGGGGACGGTTGGGCCAGGTCCCGGGTAGGGTAACGCACGAAAGCCCCCCGGCGTGACAAAAGTGGTGTATATCTCTGGCTCCCTCCAGAGAGTCGGTTGTCCAGCTGGACCCCGCAGCGGATCGAACGTATAGACATCTATCTGTAACCGTTCGCGGTTCCATATTTGACCGATACGCACATAACGCTTCAAATCAAAAGCGGGTGATGTTGGTGTGTCTTCCTTTCCCTTCTGCTGAAATTGAGCGGCAAAGTAGTAACGCGGGTAGCACGGATTGCGCGGCCAGCCCAGCGTGTACCAAAAGAGGTTCGTACCACGGTCGTTGCTATCCCAATCGCCTTGCAGTGTGCCCTCGAGAAAGAGTTGTTGGATCATCTGCCAGCCCAGGCGGTGAGGCATGCCATATGGCCGCCGTGAGCCGAAGGGGAAAGATGGGTCTTCCCAATAAAGCGTGCTTTTATGTTGGGGATAAGTGAAAATGTATTCCGTGCGCGCATCCGCAAAGAGCATGTACTGATAGTTGGCGAACAGGGCCAGCAGCAATGCGCCGAGCGCGACCGGCACGAGCCAAAGCCAATGCGCTATGTGGGGGGGCAGACGAACGCGCAAGGCGTCGAACGCTTGAGCGATCCCCAATGCCGCCAGGATCCCTGCACCTGGCAGGATCATTCGCAGGTGGGTGCGCGGATGATCCACGAAGAACACATAACCGAGAAAGGCGACTCCCATCCATATGTAGATTGCCTTGAGCTCCGTCGAAATGGCCGCAGCGGTTATCACGTAAACCAGCCACAGGCAGAACACGATCAGGGGCAGATAGTGCTGTGTGCCGGTTGCATACGTAATGACACTTGCCAGGATAATCCCGGCGACCAACGCAGAGGCGCGCACGTGCCTGAAACGTCCATGTGCCGCTGCGACCAGATCGTACCCGATCTTGAGCAGAATCGCTGCGCTCAGAGCGGCGACATAGTAAACCGAGTTATACAGCACATTGAACACGTATAACTCATCGAAATTGTTAGCTGGCCAATTGGTAACACCAATGACGCGCCCCAGGAGGTACGTTGCCGTCTCGGAGATGCGCGGGTGGTGCAGGTAGGGATAGTAGAACAACGCGGTCAGCCCGGCTGCCAGCAATGCGGCGTAGATGAGTTGACGGAGCTGCATGCGCCATTCTGTGGGATGTTCCGCGTAGCGCCGCCACATTAAGAAGAGCAACACCGGCACAATCACCAGCGTGTCGTAGTGTGCCAGCAGACCCGTGCTGCCCAGGAAAGCCGCAGCAGTGATACGCCAGGTGCCGCCGTGGCGGTAGAAGCGAAATGTGAGCAAGACGGCAAGCGTTGTGGCGAAGAACATGATAGATTGATATTGGACGATGCGTCCGAATGCGATATATAGACCGTTCAGAGCAAGCAGGATTGCTGCCAGCAATGCCACATTGCGGTTGAACATAGCGCGCGCCAACAAGTACACAGCCACCACGCCGGCAATGTGCGCCAGGGCGAACGGCAGACGCAATGTGAACGCATCCCAACGTCCTGCCAGCAGCCCGAAAGCGGTCGGCACCAAGACCTCAGCGGGCCCCTTGGTGTGCTCGAAAAGGGCATCCCTCTGACCCCCGACCACCGCCAGGGCACGCAACAAGCCGTTCATCTCATCGCCCCAGTAATCGGCGTAACCCAGGTTGGTCAGGGTGAGGAAGGCAGCGATGATGACGCACACGCCGATGGCAATCAGGTCATACGCGTGCGGGCGGGAGCTTTGCTTGGGTAGGACAGCGCCGCGTAAGTGTATGGCCGAAAGTACCAGAGAAGTGAAGCCCAATGAGAGCGCAAGAGCCGGAGCTGTTACGCTGCCCTGTATATAAGCCACAAGCAGCGCAAGTAAGATCGTGATGGCGAAGCTCAGCCCGACTGCCAGAGTCAGCCGCTCGAAGATATCCTCGATCTGGCGAGGGAGCGCGCTGACGAGCGCCCAGCCAGGCAGGAAGCAAGCCAGCAGAACAGTACCTCCCAGGCGCACCTCAGCAGGAGCGGGAGACAGGGTCAGCCCGATGCAGACAATAACCAGAGCGACAGCCCAGAATCTCACCAAGCGATGAATGCCCAAAAGGTATTTTACCCTCTTTGCGACGATTTACAGTGTGGGCCAGATGACCCCTCTATGCGACCAGGTAAAGGTGCCTGCAACCTCTGGGAGACCGAAAAAGCGTTACGCCATGTCATAAGAAAAGCAGCTATTTAAAACTTTTCTAACGTGCTCACGCAAATCTGGCTTGACGCCCGATGTGCATATGCTATAATAGTTATCACGTAAAATATAGTGAAAGTGTTCAAGGCGAAGTCCGGATTATATACCCGCCTGGGTGCTCTGCTAATCAGCAAGTCCCTTTCCGCCGTTTTTCGTCGCTGATGGTCTTGGGAGATCGTTGGGCAGTAGTCTACCATGTCCCGCTGGAGATGACAACTCGCCGTTGGGTGGTTCGGTGGATTGGATATAGGTACGCATCGTGACTGACGAAGCGCAAAAGACATCCCCAGAGATGGAACCAGAGGAGCGTATCCGCGCTGCCATCTTTTCTGGAGACGATGAGCAGATCGCGCAAGCGTGTCGTGGCAACGAGCGATATCTGCACGCCTTTTCGGATGAGGAGAGGAAACGCATTGCTCTAGCGTTCGAGCGCGTGCAGGTGCTGGCTGAGCTGCGCGCTGTGTTTGCCCGCCAATCACCCGACGAGATTGTGCGCGTCTACTCGAAGCATGCCGACATACTGGAAGGTTGTCGCAACTTTGGCCGGGAGGAACGACAACGTGTGGTGCAGGCCAAGCGTGCCCTCTTGTTGCGTGATCTGGAGCTGGCGATGCGCGTGGGTGACATCTTTTGGATCGAGCGGGCCGGGCGTAGTGCCGCTGAAGGTGGTTGCCAGCTCTCACAAGAGCAGTATCTCGCCATAGAGCGTGCACGCCAGACCATCACAGCGTTGCGTCAGCTGCAGCAAGCGATCCAGGAAGATGATGATGTTGCCATTGTGCAAGCGTACAATCCCGAACTCCTGGATGACTGCCGTCAGGTCACCGCTCAAGAGATGAAACGGGTGCGCCAGGCACAGGATCGGTTGCGTCGCTGGCAACTCCTCCGGCTGGCATTGGCGCGGGAGGATGACCGTCGCATCGCCTCCCTGTACGATCCCGTCCTGTTTGGGCAGTTCAAACCGATGAGCGCCGAGCAACGCGCACGTTGCGAGCTCGCTGTGCAGCGCATCCGAGCATATGAGCGGTTGCAACAAGCATTCCAGACGGGTGATCCCCAGCACATTGTGGACGCATACGACCCCGAGCTGCTGGATTTGTCCCCACTTCTGACCGCACAGCAGCGACGGCGCGTTGAGGAGGCCCGCTACCAGGTGCTGATGCTCAAAGCGTGGAAAAGCGGCGATATCGAGCGCATTGTGGATGCATATCAGGCGTTGCGACAAGCACATGTGAATCTGCCTGCAGGCGTGGATCGAGAAGCGCTTATGGAGGCGGAACAGCTCTCAGAATTATTGGAGCAATTTCGCGCCGCGTTGCGCTATCCAATAGCGAACGATGAGGAAATCGTGCGTCTGGGAGAACGCTTGCTGGAGCGATTTCCCGATTTGTTGACACCAGAGGAGCGCAAACGCGTCACAGACGCCAAAATACGGTTGGGTGCCCGTTCGCGCCTGTTGTGGGCAACGACGTCGGGAGATGACATGCGAATCACGCTGGTACGTCAGCATCTGTCTTCCCTGGTCGCTTCGCGCCATGGACGAGAATGAACCCTCTGACGTGTCATCGAGTTGCACATGCGGACGGCACGCTGGAGAGTAGGATATCCTATGGGTTCTATACCGGTCGAAAGGTAAGGTGAGCATGAGCAATGCCGAGCTAACCGCCAAAATCCAAGCGCTTGCCACACAGTTGGAGGAAGTCGATAGCGACGCAGCGCGGCGTCTGCGTGACATCAAGACCGCGCTGGAAGAAGTCCCCACGCGGCGTGATCTCGCTTATCTTGATGCACGTGCCATCTTGGATCCGCAGGGGATTGAGGAGCGGGCCGTGGTACGGCGCCGGCCCGGCTACTTGAGCTGGATAGAATGGCTGCGCAACGTGCTCGTGCTCTTCCCCATCGCGTTTACCTGGATCGGATTATCCCAGGCATCGGCGAATTATGAGCGCGTGATCACCCTCTACCCCAATCTGATCGATCAACCTTTCCTGCTCCTCTGGGAGCGCGGCTTCCAGGAGCTGGGAGGACGCCATGGGCCGACTTTCAGCGAGGTGGCATTGGTCGACTTCCTCGTCCTGTCCGTCGTGATCTTGTTGACGGTGATGGTGCATCGCTGGCGCGATGTGCAGGAGACCAGGGCGGAGCGAGAAGCAGCTGAGCTGCGCAGCCAGGTTGAGGAAATCATCTGGGATCTAGACCGTTATGTTGCAGCACAGCGCAGCAGACAGGATGTCAACCAAGACGCCAACACGATGGGCGAAGCGGTGGATCGTTTCCGCATCCATGCCAATGAGCTGCTCGACCTGATGTTGGCCGAGCGCCAACGCCTTGAGAGCATCGCCGCTTCGCGCGAACAAGAGCTCGATCATCTGCAGCTGGTGAGCGAAGCGGCAACCAAGCTCTCCCAATACGGACAATCGGTGGAGCAGGTGTATGGACGGCTACAAAGCGCGATCGACCGGTTTTCCGATGAGATCCAGCGTGTGGGCCAACAGCAGGAGCTATTGCTGCGAGCTTTGGACTCGGCTGACATTGGCTCACACGAGATGGCGGAAGCGGTGCGCGTGCTGCGCCAAAGCTTGGCCACAGCGGTCAGCGAGTTGGGGGTAGCGGCATCGCGCAGCAGTGACAATATTGCCAGCTTAGCTACCGCGATAGACGAAATGCGTGACCTGGCATCGCGCTTAATGGAAGAGGATACGGCGTTACGACGCGCCCTGTTGGAGACGCGCGAAGCGCATCGCGAGATCACACGCAACCTGCAGACCGCCACCAGCGAATTCCGTGATACCACCAGCATCAATCAGATTGCTGCTTCAACATTACGTCAGGCCGTTGGCGAACTGACACGTCTCATCCAATCCAATGCCGAGATGTCCCATCAGCTCACCCAGTCCGCCGAACAGATGTCGCGCGCCGCGGAAGACCTGAGCGCCACGACCTATCAAGCGATCAGCCAGCTCAAGAGCACAGCCACGGTGAACCAGCAGACGATTTCGGCGCTTGCCAACGTGGCGGACGAACTGACACGCGCTATCCAGGCCCATGCCAGCTTGGCACAGCAGCTGGCACAATCAGCCGGGCAAATCGTTCGTGTCTCCGATAGCTTGAGCACAGCGACGGAGACGGCCGGCACGACGTTCCGTGAACTGCAACCCACCACAAGCGATCTGCGCGAAGCAATCGATATGCTCTCAGAACAAACACGCCGCCTGAGTGAGCTGATCAGCAGCCCGGATCAGATGGGGGCACGCTTGTTGCTCTATCGCGGCCGGCCGGCCTATGCGACGCCGGCACCGCGCTCACGCTTGCTCTTCTTGGGCATCGGTTTGGGCTTTGGCCTGGGTGTTGGGGCAGGTGCTTATATCCTGTTGATGATCGGTTTGCTTCCGGTGCTGCGATGACCATCCGGGTGCCACGTCGTTCCCGCTATCGCGACACCATTGCCCTGGCCGGGTGGTTGTTTGCCGACCTATTGCTTGGGCTGGCGATGTTGTTCTTCGTGTTCAATACGGTGGGGGTGCGCCCGACTCCCACGCCGGGCCCAACGCCAACGCCTTATCCGACTTATACGCCGGGCCCAACGCCCACACCTTATCCGACCTACACGCCGGGTCCAACGCCGACACCCTATCCGACGTACACGCCAGGGCCGACCTATACACCTGGCCCCACCTATACGCCGTATCCAACCTACACGCCGGGCCCAACGCCCACACCTTACCCGACTTACACGCCAGGTCCGTCACCAACACCTTACCCGACGTACACACCGGGGCCGACCTATACGCCCGGTCCAACCTATACACCGTTTCCGACGTACACACCGGGTCCATCGCCCACGCCGTATCCCACGTACACGCCAGGTCCGTCGCCGACACCTTACCCGACTTATACGCCGTGGCCGACCCCGCGCCCACTGCCGACGTACACACCGTTGCCACGCACCGGACTCGATCCCCGTTCTTCGACCATCACCCTGGTGGCCGATGCCGATGCACTGCTCGCGCCAGGTGGGCCGGAGAAGGCGCGCGCTATCGAGGAGCTGCGCCGTCAAATACGCGAGAGGATCGCGCTTATCCGAGCGCGCAAGGCCGGTATTGTGCTGACATTTGGTGTTTCACCGGACCCACTTGAGGGCAACCGCATCGCGCGTGAGGTGAACCGTGTGTTGCTCGAGGAGTTCCCGGAGATTTTCCAAACCGCTATCTTGCGCGACTATCACACGATTGATCCGAACCGTGCTAACCGAGGCAACGTCGAACTGGAGATCTACTTCTTGCTCGAGACACCGCGCTGAGCGCACTCCCTGGCATATGGTTCTAAGAACGTCGTGGACTCGACTGACCTGCCTGCGTGACACCCGGTTGACCTGTGTACGGCGTCCGGTTACGCTGTGGCCCAACCCTAAGCGCTGAGGTGCCTATCATATGCTCGTATCCACCCTTGCTCTGCTGAAGGCCGCCTACGGCCGTTTCATCGTCGGGGCGTACAACGTGCAAAACATGGAGCAGGTGCTGGCTGTCTTTCGGGGCAGCCTGGCAGCGCGGGCACCGGTCATCGTCGCCACGGTGCCGTTTGCGCGCGACTACGCGGGTGCCCGGATGCTCCAAGCGATGGTGCGCGCTGCCGATGAGATGTATCCCGAAGCGATCGCGGCCATGCATCTCGACCACGGCGATGAAGCACATTGCCTGGATGCCATCCAATCTGGTTTCTACCACTCGGTGATGATTGACGCTTCCCACCTGCCGTTCGAGGAAAACATCCGCGTCACCCGGCGCATTGTGGAGCGAGCCCATGCTGCCGACCTGGCAGTAGAGGCAGAACTGGGCGTCGTGGCCGGGCAGGAGGCGAGCCACAGCGCCAGTGCACGCCTTGCACTGACCGATCCCGATCAGGCAGCGGAGTTTGTCGCACGTACCGGCTGCGACAGCTTGGCGGTTGCCATCGGCACCAGCCACGGTGCCTATAAGTTTCAGGGGGAACAATGTTTGCACTTCGATCGGCTGGCAGAGATTCAGGCGCGCCTTCCGCAGAACTTTCCCCTGGTGCTCCATGGCGCATCATCGGTGCCTTCTGACGAGGTAGCCCGGATTAATGCTGCCGGTGGGAAGCTCAATCCGAATGCGCGGGGAGTAGACCCTGCCGATTTTGCGCGGGCATGGCCGCTAGGGGTGGCAAAGATCAACATCCACACCGATGCCCACCTCGTGTGGTATCGCGTTCACCGCGAGCACTTCCGTGATCACCCCGAAAACTTCGACTTTCGCCATCCCGGCAGCATCTTTATGCAAGAATTCGAGCAGCTGATCATCACGCGCAGCGAACAGCTGGGCTGTGCCGGGAAGCTTGACGAGGTGCGTGAGAAGCTCTATGCGGCAGCTTGAGACCGAAGTGCTGGTGATCGGGGGCGGTGCCACCGGCACCGGCGTCTTGCGCGATCTGGCGATGCGCGGGTTCCGCGCCATCCTGGTGGAGCGGAACGATCTCGCTTGTGGCACTACCGGCCGCTATCACGGGCTATTGCACAGCGGCGCGCGCTATGCCGTGCGCGACCCCCAAACGGCTGCCGAGTGCATTCAGGAGAATCGCATCCTGCGGCGCATCATGCCCCACTGTATCGAGGACATCGGCGGGTTCTTCGTGGTCACCCCCTGGGATGATGCCGCGTTCGTGCCTCAGTTCCTGGAAGGCTGTCGCAAAGTGGGCATTCCGGTGGAAGAGGTTTCCATTGCGCAGATGCTGCGTGCGGAACCCTTGCTGAACCCGCGCATCACGCGTTGTTTCCGCGTGCCGGATGGGGCAGCCGACTCGTTCCGCGCGGCAGAGGCGAATGTGGCATCCGCACGGGCTTATGGCGCTCAAGCGTTCACCTACCATCGTGTGGAGCAACTGCTCGTCTCAGCCGGTAAGGTGAGCGGTGCAGTGTGCCGTGACCTCATACGAGATGAGGAAGTAACCATCCACGCCGATGTGGTGGTGAATGCCGCGGGAGCTTGGGCGGGACGGGTCGCTGCGCTGGCAGGCCTGAATGTGCCAGTGTTATGCGGTAAGGGCACCATGGTGGCTATCAACCATCGTGTCCTCAATACCGTGGTCAATCGTTGTCGTCCACCTTCGGATGGTGATATCATCGTGCCGACGCATACCGTCGCGGTGATCGGCACCACCGATGTTCCGGTCGACGATGCCGATCATTACAGCATCGAGCCGTGGGAAGTGGAGCGGATGTTGGCAGAGGGTGCCAAGCTGTTGCCCGGCTTGCCCAAGATGCGCATTCTACGCGCATGGGCAGGCGTGCGCCCGCTGTATCCCGCTGAGCCGACGCAAAACGATCGCGGCATCAGCCGCGGGCATGTGTTGTTGGATCATGCAGAACGGGACGGTGTTGCCGGCCTGGTCACCATCGTTGGGGGGAAATGGACCACCTACCGCCTCATGGCGCAGGACACGGTGGATCTGGTGTGCCGTTTGTTGGGCACGCAACGCGAATGTCGCACCCATCTGGAAGCACTGCCGGCAGTGGAAGAGGACCATGCCGCTGGCCATCACCGCCTGGGGGTACCGCTTGCACACGTTGAGGGGAGAAACGCATCGGGCGAGCTGGTGTGTGAATGTGAGCTGGCAACGCGTCACGTCGTGGAACGTGCCATTGCCACGGGGGAGGTAACCAGCCTGGACGACTTGCGGCGCGATGTGCGCCTGGGGATGGGGCCATGCCAGGGGGGCTTCTGCAGCTACCGCGCCACCGGTATCATGCACCGGGCACATTCCCAAAATGGCGCTCAGAGCACACATCTGTGGCGCGACTTCATACAGGAGCGCTGGAAGGGCTTGCTGCCTGTGGTGTATGGAGATCAGTTACGTCAAACGCGTCTCAACGAGATGCTGTATCGCGTGCTCTTCAGCCTCGATCGCGGGACACGTTAGAACGCTATGACGGCAAAGTTGTTCAGGAAGGCATAAATTTCGTATGGAAGCCGCCACCTTGGATGTCGTGGTCATCGGAGCTGGATTAGCCGGGTTGATGGCCGGCTGGCAATCTGCGGTGAAAGGGTGCCGCGTGCGCGTGGTCGCGAAGGGTTGGGGCACAACACACTGGCATGCCGGTTGCATCGACGTGTTAGGCTACTATCCAGCCGACAGTCGGACACCTGTTGAAGCGCCGGCAGAAGCTTTGGCGGATCTGATGCGTACGACGCCACAGCACCCCTATGCGCGAGTGGGTATGGAGGCATTAGTGCTGGCGCTGGATGCGTTCCAGCAACTATGTGCCGCAGCGGGTTATCCCATGCACGGCTCCCTGGAACGCAACTGGCTGTTGCCCACGGCGCTGGGCGGTGTGCGACCCACCTGCCTGGCGCCGGAAACGATGATCGCTGGTGACCTCAGGCGGCGTGATCCCATGTTGCTGGTGGGCTTTCGCCCTTACCTGGATTTCTATCCAGCCCTTGCTGCCGACAATCTGAGTGTCCAAGGATTCCCCGCGCGCGACGTGACGTTAGACTTGCCCCGGCCCGAGCAACGCCGCCTCGTCAACGCCACCAACCTGGCCCAACTGTTTGAGCGTGCCGATTTCCGCGCCGAAGTGGCCGATGCCCTCAAACCCCATCTGGGCGACGCGGCACGGGTAGGCTTTCCGGCGGTGCTGGGCTTGCACAATGCACTGGGCGTACAGCGCGACCTTCAGGAGCGTTTAGGGCGACCTGTTTTCGAGATCCCGGTGCTGCCGCCTTCCGTGCCGGGGATGCGACTGCACCGCATCCTGACAGGTGCCATCGAACGGGCTGGTGGGCGCGTTTTTGAAGGCATGGAGGTCGTCGCGGCGGATGTTCACGAGAAGGTGGTGGAAGCTGTTTGGACGCAGGCGGCAGCACGGCGCAAACTCCATCGTGCGCGCCACTTCGTGTTGGCAACCGGTGGGATCCTTGGCTCCGGCATTGTCGCCGAGGATACGGATACGCTCCGTGAGGTGATCTTCAATCTGCCATTAGCGGCGGTGCCGGAGCGCGACCAATGGTTCGATCAGGAGTTCCTCTCGCTGCGCGGCCATCCCATCTACCGCGCCGGTATTGCGGTGAACGAGCGCCTGCAACCGTTGGATGCGGCGAACCATGTGCTATATGCCAACCTATACGTGGTGGGCACGACACTGGCACATTGCGACGCCTTGTTGGAGCGTTCATTTGAGGGCGTGGCCCTCAGCACAGGATTTGTTGCGGCACAACAATGCGAAACGACGAACAGCTGATGAGTACAGAGCATTTCCACCCGGCTGAATTGAGTCTGGATTGCTGTATCAAGTGCAACATTTGCACATCGGCGTGCCCGGTGGCGGCGGTCAGCGATCTGTTCCCCGGGCCGAAGTATGTCGGACCGCAGGCGGCGCGTTTCCGCGCGCCCGGCCAGCCGAGCCCCGACCATTCCGTGGACTATTGCAGCGGGTGTCGCGTCTGCAATATGGTGTGTCCCAGCGGGGTCAAGATTGCGGAGATGAACGCGCGGGCGCGCGCGGTGATGGTGCAACAGGGGCGCGTGCCACTTCGCTTGCGTCTCCGCAATAATCTGCTGGCCCGTTCCGAGCTGCTGGGGCAACTGGGACAGCCGATAGCGCCGTTGGCAAACATGCTGTTGCACAACCCGCTATCGCGCTGGCTGGCCGAGCGCACGCTCGGCATCGCGCGTGAGGCGCCGCTGCCCCACTTTGCGCGGGAACGTTTCACCACCTGGTTCCGCCGTCATCCCCGCCCGAGCGGCGCATCGCGGCGCGTGGTATACTTCCACGGCTGTTCGACGGAGTACTATGAACCCCATGTTGGACGTGCAGCGGTCTATGTGCTCGAACACAATGGATTTGAGGTCATCGTCCCTCCGCAGAACTGTTGTGGTCTGCCCCTGCTCTCCAATGGGGAGTTTGGCGCGGCGCGCAGATATCACCAGAACAATGTGCGCCATCTGGTCGCCTATGCCCGTCAAGGGCTGCCAATTGTAGGCACATCCACCAGCTGTATCCTCACCCTGAAAGAGGAAGCTCCCGAGCTGCTGGACATGTGGGACGACGATACGCAGCTGGTCGCTACCAACACCTTCGATCTGCACGAGTTCCTGCTTCTCTTATGGGAAGAGGGTGCCCTGCGTACCGACTTCAAGCCCTTGCCCTGGCGCCTGGCTTACCATCCGCCGTGTCAATATCGTGCCCACCGGTTGGGGCGACCGGCGGCAGAAATGATGCGCCTGATACCGGAACTGGAGATCGTGGAAAGCCAGGCCGCGTGCTGCGGCATCGGTGGTACCTATGGGTATAAGCTGGAGAAGTACGCCATCGCTATGGAGGTAGGGCGTTCGCTATTCGATTTCGTCGAGCAGGTGGGGGGCCCGCTGGTCGTGTGCGACAGCGAGACATGTCGCTGGC
>JBMFPH010000079.1:0-13656 GCA_049969215.1 Anaerolineae bacterium
GGTAATCGGGCTATACACCCATCTGTATACCGCTTTGGTTGTACCCGCGCACGGTCTCTATCTGCTGCTGACTCGACCACGGTTTTCACGGATATGGCTGTATTTCCTGGGCAGCTTGGTCGTGGCGGTTCTACTGGTGAGTCCTCTGCTGTCAGCGGCGGTGCGGGTCAGTGGAGAGGCGGGGCCGGGTGATCCATTAGAGGGGCTGGCCGAACGACTTTGGACGTTGCTGAGGGGATTCGCTGTCTGGAAGGCGCCGCTGGCATCTCTATGGGCTGATTTCGTTGTCGTGATGATGGGGCTTTTCGCTTTCGTCGGGCTGATCCCGTTTCGGACAGTCCTGCTTGGGAAGGGAGGAGACCCGGAGATGAAGTTCCCTGCGATGCGTCTCTTCATCGCCCTCCTTCTGTTGGTCCCTTTGGTTGTTGCATCATTATTGTTGCTGCGCAACCGTCTCGCTTTCTTCGGAGAACGTTATTTTATTGTGATCGTGCCATGGTTCTTGGTGGCGGTTGCTCTGGGGGCAATGCAGCTGAGCAACCTGACGCGGCTGCGACCTACTTCGCTGTGGCGCTGGGTGGGGAGAGGTTTCATAGCGCTGCCTCTGGTCTTGTCCGTGGTGCCGTTGCCGGGACAGTGGAGCCCGCCGGCGCGCAAGGAGGGCTGGCGTGAGACCGCTGCCTACCTGGCAACGCACAGCCGCCCGGAAGAAGCGATCCTCATCCATCCTGACTGGGTGCGTTACCCGTTGCAGTATTATTTGCGCGGAGGGGGACAGACCTATGCTGTGTTCAGCTCGGTGGAGGCGCACCATAACCTGGACGGGCCGCTTTCGGTCATCAGCGCGCGCCATCCGGTGGTGTGGCTGGTTGAATCCCATGTGGAAATGGCCGACCCACAGCGGCGGGTAAACGCATGGCTGGCGGAGCGGTATCCGCTGGCCACCGAGCTATACCCGCCTGGTTTGGCCGTGCGCGCTTATGTGCCGGGTTATCGGACATCCCGCCTGCCGGATTTCGCGCAGCCCATTTCGGTGGCATTCCAAAGCTGTGTCCGTTTGATCGGGTACTTTGTGCCAGACGTGCAGGTGCGTGCCACCGATGATCTGTTTCATCCGCCCAGCGGATGGATTCACGTGATAACGTATTGGCGCAGAGAAGGGCTTTGCGAGCAGAACTATATACCTTTTGTGCACATGGTGGACACAATGGGACAAGTGTGGGGTGCTTCACTGGAGAGGGACCAGAGCGTGTTTCATCTATACCCTGCAACACATTGGCGAGCTGACGAGGCGGTGCGCGCCGATTTTGACGTGAATCTCAATCCGCTGACTCCGCCGGGTGATTACACCCTGGTAGTTGGGCTGCGCGATTCCGCCGGCGAGCAGGTGCCCTTGGTCGACGGCAGTCCCCAGGTGGTGCTGAGTGGGGTGCAAGTTGTGCCCTAAATGTGGTATTCTCAGTTTCGAGTTGCCAAGCGTTCTGCCTGGTTCTATCATAGCGCGCAGCTTGTCAGGTGGTTCATCGGACCTCATTCTCGTGGTTGTAATCCGTCATGAACGTTGATCTACGCACTCGACCCAGATTCCACATCCGGGCCATGCTGGCGAATCCTCTGAGGTCTCTTGGGGGGTGGGTCTCTCAGCGTGATATGGGATTGCTGGCGCTGTTGCTGGCGCTGACACTGGTGCGAGGGACAATCTACGCCGCGATCATACCACCGTGGCAGGGGCCCGATGAACCATATCATTTCTATTCTGCCTGGTTGCCACTTCTACCACCTGCCCCGCATAAAGACGCAGCGTGGCGCGATCTTCAAGCCGAGATCGCCTCCTCGATGATACGATTTCGTTTCTGGGACTACACCGTTTTCGAACAATCGCCCGAAAATGCACAGGAGGAGCATGCTCGCTTGGAAGCTGCTATCAAGACCCGACGTCCAGCGGAACCGCGTGCTTTCACCTATTATCTTCTTTCTGCGGCATTGTACCCTGCACAGCATCAGGACGTGGTACTGCAGCTCTACTGGGCCCGCCTTTGGTCTGTTCTTGTCAACATAGGCATCGTATCCCTGGCCACATGTGCCGGAAGGATGCTATTTCGTAATGACCCTTTCAGCAGTTGGGTGTTGCCGCTCTTGGTTGCATTTCTTCCTCAACACACCTTCATCCTGGCAGGTGTGAACGACGGGGGTATCGCAGAACTGTTTGCGAGCGCTGCTGTTCTGGCCATGATCGCTCTGGTGCTCCAGGGATGGCGCTGGACTTGGCTTGGTTTAGCCGTGGTCTGCACAGCTCTAGCGGCTGCCGCCAAGCTGCCCGGAGCTTTTCTGGTCCCTGTGCTGGCAGTGGTGATAGTGCTATATGTTTGGCGAAGGCTGCGTATTCGCTGGAGGTGGATAGGCCTTGTGCTTGGACTGGCTGTCATGGTCGGCATCGCGCTGGCTGTGCCTCGGATATCTAGCGAGATTCGAGCTCTAGCCATGTACCTTAATCGAGTAGGGTTGGAGAATCTCTTCACCTCGATTGTCACTCAGTCCTTCGGTCGAGGGTTTTTGTGGGCCTTCCGTAGCTGGTGGGCCTTTCTAGGGTGGGAGTCGCTTCCTGTCAGTGATGGGTGGGTGTGGAGCTTGCTGGCGCTGACAGGGGTAGCAGCGATTGGCTGGATCATTTTCGCTTGGCGTTACATGAAAAACAGGGCCTGTGTTCGAGAGGATCAGCTGGTTTGGCGGGTATTTTGGATGTTCATCCTGATGATCGCGGTGTTGGGACTATTGGTGGTATTGAAAGGGACACTGGCGAATAAGGACCTATTCTTGGGTCGCTATTTCTTCGTGGCTATCTTGCCCACCGTGGGACTGCTTGTTATCGGATGGCGTGAGATGATACCTCACCGGTGGCGCTTAGAAGCTCTAGCGGCTTTCACGGTTTTCTTGTTCTTGTTTGACACAGCAGTGTTACTGGCACATGCTCTGCCCTTCTTCTATCCATTGTGGCGTTAGACTTCTGGCTTGCGAAGGGTTCCGGGTTCATGTTCGATGAAGACATCTAAACGTTGGTTTTGGATCTTTCTTCCAACATTTGCCTTGGCGGGATTGGTGTTGATTGTATTCCAAACTTTGGAGTTGATGGGTTTCGAAGGGCAGCCGGTTAACCTCATTCGATTATCACCCGCCATCAACCTGGCGAATGGGACGCAGATCGGCCAGACCTTCTTGGCACCGCGACCAGGATTATACCGCATCGATGTCCTGCTCTATGGCTACTTCCGGCGCAACACGCAGCCGGTGACCTTTCATTTGCGCAAGATAAACTCGCAGGAAGATCTGATGCACATCTCCTTCAGCGCCAGCGAGGTGTGGGGATGGCATTGGAAGTCCTTTGTCTTTGACCCGTTGTCCGACTCAGAGGGACAAACCTATCATTTCTTTTTCGAATCACCCACTTCCACACCAGAAGATGCCATCACGCTGGGAGGTGTTGAAGGAGACCTATATCCTCATGGCACGGGTACAGTGAATGGTCAGCCTATTCGTGCTGATGCTGCGTTCAAGACTTACTATGTTGGGGTAACGTGGAGTGACAAACTTACAGCGCTTGCGCATAAGATCACTGCAGGCAAGCCATCTCTGTGGGGAGATATACGCTTTTATGTTCTGCTGGGGATCATTTACATGCTGCTGGTTGCGCGTCTGTTCAGCGAAATATACCGATTGCGCCGTTAAGTAATGGTTTTTATCTCGCCCCCGCTCCAAGGGGTCTGCGATGGGTGCATAAGAAACCTGGCCTGCCTCTTCAGATCTTCCCTTTTCTGATAAGTTCTATCCTGGTTGCCGTCTCCGGTGTTTGGAGGGTGTTGAAAGAGTCCTGTGGCTACCCTCTGGCCACTCAGATTTTCGTAGGAAAATAGGCTGATAAAATGGGTAACTCACATGTTTTTCAACACTCTCGGTGTTTGCGTTTTTGAACTTTACTAGGATATTGCGATATAATTTGAAGATTGTTTGGGGTTAATCCCTGCGCACCTTTTGCAGGTGTTGATAGCGGTCGGAGTATGGAAACCTCTGGTTTTATCGACGAGGCAAGAATTCACGTGCGGGGTGGCGATGGAGGTAACGGTGTTGTCGCCTTCCGCAGAGAGAAATATGTGCCACGTGGCGGTCCAGCGGGTGGCGACGGCGGCGACGGTGGGGATGTGATCCTTGAGGCGGATGCCCAAATGAACACGCTGTTCTCGCTCCACCAGCAGACGCACTTCACCGCCGGTCACGGCGCTCATGGACGGGGCAAGAACCAGACGGGCGCGCGTGGCCATGACGTGGTGATCCGCGTGCCGGTGGGCACGGTGGTTTATGATGCCGAGAGCGGAGCAGTGTTGGCCGATCTGGCTACTCCTGGTCAGCGCGTTGTGGTGGCTCGTGGAGGAAGGGGAGGAAGGGGGAATGCTCGTTTTGCTACCTCTACTCACCAGGCACCACGGATCGCCGAAAAGGGTGAGCCGGGCGAGAGACGTTGGCTACGCTTGGAGCTTAAGCTATTGGCCGATGTCGGATTGATCGGCATGCCTAACGCCGGTAAGAGCACATTGCTCTCCGCAGTCAGCGCTGCAAAACCCAAGATTGCAGATTATCCTTTCACCACACTGCAACCCAATCTGGGGGTCGTTTCGGTAAATGGCGAATATGAATTCGTCTTGGCCGATCTCCCTGGTCTGATCGAGGGCGCCCACACTGGTGCGGGACTGGGCCACCAGTTCCTGCGCCATGTCGAGCGGACGCGCTTGTTGATCCATGTGCTGGATGGGAGCCAGCCCGATGTCCTGGATCACTATGCAAGAATCAATGAAGAATTGCGTCTGTACAACCCTATCTTGGTAGAGCGCCCCCAGGTGATCGCCTTCAATAAGATGGACTTGCCGGAGGCGCAGGCGCGCTGGCCGGAGGCGGAGAGATTCTTATCCAAGAAGGGCAAGGTATTTCCCATCTCGGCTGCAACCGGTCAAGGGGTGCAGCAGCTAATGCGGTGTGCTGGCCAGATGTTGCAAACTTTGCCACCGCCGCCACCTATGTCCGGTGAGGTGCCCATCTTTCGTCTGGATGAAGCACCCGAATTTACCGTGAAGCGCGAGGGCAACATCTGGCTGGTGGAAGGGAAGCGCATCGAGCAGCTGGTAGCACGCACGATGTGGCAATATCCCGATGCCGCTGAGCGCGCTCAACGCCAAATGGAGGCGATGGGCGTGTTAGAAGCATTGCGCCGCGCTGGCGTGCAACCAGGCGACACCGTACGGATCGGAAACATGGATTTGGAGTGGTTGTGGTAAAGGCCTCTGGGTGATGCGCCTCAAGACGCTGGAACTGCAAGGTTATAAATCCTTCGCCACCAAGACGGTCTTCCACTTTGACAGTGGCATAACAGCCATCGTGGGTCCGAACGGCAGTGGTAAGAGCAATGTGGCCGATGCCATACGTTGGGTGCTTGGCGAGCAGAGCTACACCGCGCTGCGTGTCCGCAAGACGGAGGACCTGATTTTCTCCGGTTCGGACAGCCGTCCTCGTCTGGGTTTGGCTACTGTCACGTTAGTGTTGGACAACAGCGATGGCTGGTTGCCTGTGGACTTCCTTGAGGTCACCATCACGCGACGCGCCTCGCGAGATGGACAGAATGAGTATCTTTTGAACGGCAATCGGGTACGACTGCGCGACATTGCCGAACTGCTGGCGGCCGGCGGGTTAGGCCAGCGTACTTACCTTCACATTGGCCAGGGGTTGGTAGACGCGACGTTGTCGTTGCGGCCGGAGGAACGACGTGCTCTGGTAGAGGATGCGGCGGGAATCGGGTTGCATCACGCGCGACGTGCGGAAGCTCTGAGCCGCCTGGATGCGACACACGCCAATTTGGTGCGTCTGCGTGATATCGTAAGCGAGCTCGAGCCACGCCTCAAGCACTTGGAACGCCAGGCGGAACGCGCCCGTGCTCATCAGGTGATCTCAACAAATCTGCGAGAGCTGTTACGCACCTGGTACGGCTACCAGTGGCATCAGGTACAACAGAAGCTGCACCAAGCACGGCAAAGCGAGGAGCGTAACCGTTTGGCAGTGGAGACTCAGGCACACAAATTGGAGGAAATCGTTTCAGAGACTTCTCGCCTGATCTCTCAGCAGAGCACAGTGCGCATGCAGATAGGCGAATGGCATCGTCAGAGCAGCACGTTGCATGGCGAGGCAGAAACTCTGCAGCGTGAGCTGGCTGTTGGCGAAGAACGTGTGCATCTGCTCAGCGCTCAACATGATGAGATGTTGAGCGAGATTAAGGCACTGGAGAGATCGCGACGTGAGATTCTGGACAAGATTGAAAGGCTCAAGGTAACACTGACACAAAGTGAGAAGGAGTTACAGGCAGCACAGCGGCGAGTCAGTGAGCTGGATGCGCGTCTGGAGGAAGAACGGAACAAGCGAAAAGAGCTACTTGAACGACAGACACGTTGGGAACAACGTGTCCGTCAGCTGGCCGATCAGATCCTCAGTCGGAGCACCCGGCTGCAGCACCTTCAAGAACAGATTGCGCAGTTGGAACGCGAATCCGCACAAGCAGTTGCGGCATATGATACCCATCTACGGGAACGCCGTACGATTGAGCAAGAGCTCCACGGGAAAAATAGAGCCGTCCAAAAGCTAGAACGTGGGCTTGAAAGCTTGCATAGACATGCTGAGGAACAATCGCAAATTGTTCAGCAGATGGAGCAACGACTTGCGACGACAAAAGAAGAGCTCGACACCTGTCGCCGTCGGCTGGAGGCGCTGCGCGCGCGTCACGATCTCCTCACCAAGATGCAACGCGATCTGGCTGGTTACTACGAGGGTGTGCGCTCGGTGTTTTCTGCAGCCAATCAAGGCAAGTTGCAAGGCATTTTAGGTACTGTGGCCCAGCTGTTGCATGTACCTGTCCCTCTAGAGGTTGCGATTGAAACAGCGCTTGGCAGTCATCTACAGGACATTGTGGTGGAGACATGGGCCAACGCCGAGGCGGCGATTGAGTACCTCAAGGCCACCCAAGGTGGACGTGCCACTTTTCTTCCACTGGACACGGTTTATCCATCCAGGCCGATCACCCTGCCAGGACATGACAGTAACGTACTGGGTGTCGGCAGCACATTGGTAACGTGCGAGGAGCGGTTGCAGCCGGTGTTGCAGCTGCTGCTGGGTCGCACCATCGTGGTCGAAGATCTGGCGACGGCACGACGCGTCCTACGATCCATCCAGGGGAACTTTCAGATTGTGACTCGGGCTGGCGAGCTGGTGCGTTCGGGGGGCAGTGTGACAGGTGGCAGTGTGGGACGTGAAAGGGGTACAGGTCTGCTGACGCGTCAACGGGAATGGGTTGAGCTGCCATCTGCTATTCAGGCACAACAAGCAGCTGAGAAGAGGCTATTGCAGCGTCTGGAAGAATATCGTGCCGATCTTGCAGGAGCGCAAACTGCATTGCAGCAGATGAGACAGGAAGGCACAGAGCTGGAGGCGCAGCTTCGCGTACTTGAGCGCGAAAGTGCCACTCTGGTGCGGGAAATGGAACGCGTTATGCAGGCGGCGGAATGGCAACACAACCTTGCGGAGCGTGCTCAAGCCAAGCGGGCTGAACTGATCCAGCTCGTAGAGAAGGTTGCGGCAGAAATTGAGCAGCTCAAGGAAGAACAGCTGAATGCCCAATCGCATTTCGAGAGGCTGGCTGAGGAAGCCGCCATATTGAGCCATGAGACATTATTGGCAGAAATATCTCAGGCACAGACATCCCTGACGGCTGCTCAAGGACAGGTGGAGCGACAACGCGCTGTATTAGAAGGGAATATTGCTGCACTGAATGAGGTGGAAAGTCGTCTGAATAGCAGGCGTGCCCGTACCGAGGAGCTGGCGCGTGAGATTGCGCTCCTGACGGCCCAGCTGGATGGACAACGCGGCCGCCTAGCTCATCTTACTGAGCAAATCAACTCATTGAACAACCTGATCGCGCCAGCGGAGGCGGAACTCGAAGAGCTGGCCAAGCGTCAATCTGCGCTCGAAGAGGAAGAGCGGCGTCAACGTGAACGATTGCGTCATGGGGAAAATGAGCATACGCGTTCAGCTTTGGAGCTGACCCGTTGCCAGGACGAATTACGATCACTGCAACGCGAAATCGAAAGTGAGCTGGGCTTGGTCGATATATCTCTGAGCGAGGACATAAACGCACAGCGCCCTCTTCCGCTCCATCCGTTAGTTTCAACACTTCCGGTTGTGGAGGAGATCCCTGAGGATTTAGAAGTAGAGATTCGCGGGCTGCGCGTGCAACTCAGTCAATTGGGAACCGTCAACCTGAATGCTCCTCAAGAGTATGAGGAAGTGCGCACGCGTTATGAGTTCCTAAAGGGCCAGATCAACGATCTGGAACAAGCGGCGGCCAACCTGCGCCGGGTCATTGCCGAGCTGGATCGGCTCATCGAGCGCGATTTCCTTGCCACATTTCATGCCGTCTCCAGAGAATTCAAGGCATACTTCAGGCGCCTGTTTAACGGGGGAGATGCCGATCTTGTGCTGACCGATCCTCAGAATATCTCGCAAACCGGGATCGACATTATCGCCCGCCCGCCCGGCAAGCGTGCACGCACCCTTGCTATGCTCTCCGGAGGCGAACGGGCATTAACAGCGGTCGCGCTGATATTTGCCCTGCTCAAGGTCAGACCAACGCCCTTCTGTACCCTGGACGAGGTGGACGCTATGCTCGATGAAGCGAATGTGGGGCGCTTTCGCCAGGTGTTGGAAGAACTTTCCCACCAGATTCAATTTATCGTGATCACCCACAATCGTCATACCGTTGAGGCTGCTAAAACTATCTATGGCATCTCAATGGGAAAAGACACCGTATCTCGGGTGATCTCATTGCAGCTGGAAGAAATAGAGCGTCAATAGCATGGGGACTGCGTACGCATGTGCCACCGCTGCAGCGGTACTATGGGGCACCAGTTTCCTGCTTACGCGGGTGACAATGACCCAGATGGGGCCGCTGGCAGTTGCAGCGCTGCGCTGGTGGATCACCAGTGTGGTGCTGATGGTCATTGTGAGTACCTCACGAGGCACACGGTGCTCTTTCGGTGAGGCCTGGCGTGAGTGGCCATTACTTCTTGCCTTGGGGGTCATCGGTGAAGGGGTGGCCTATGTATTCCAGAACCTGGCGCTTATGTACACCACCACCGTGGACGTAGGGCTTATTATGAATGCCTATCCCATTCTCAGTGCCGTGCTCGGGGTGTGGGTGTTGAAAGAGCGAATGAGCTTGCGCGCCACCAGCGGGTTGATGATGGGATTGCTAGGGGTCACCTTTATCACATTGGGTGGAGTGTGGGTAAATGAAGTAGAAATCTATGCACGCATATTGGGCAACGGGCTGGCCCTGTTGGCAACACTGGCGGGGGCATTTTACATCGTGGCCGGCAAGCGGCTGGTGCTCGTATATGGCCCGCTGCCGGTGACCGCGCTCGCTGGTCTGATCGGCGCGCTGGCAATGACGCCGCTTGCCGTTGCAGAGGGTATAACGCTGCACTGGTCGGCTGAAGTGTGGGGAGCGTTGCTGGGGCTTGCCATTGGCTGTGGGGCTGCCGCTTACTTGCTTTGGTGGTATGCAGCGAGGCAGCTGCCCATTTCCCAGGCAGGAGTTTTTCTGTATCTGACCCCTGTAGTGTCCACGCTGCTCGGGATTTTGGTGCTTGGCGAGCCCCTGACCATTGCCACCGCTGCTGGAGCAGGGCTTGTGTTGGGTGGTATGACATTGGCACAGGTGTGACATATTGTGCCTGCAGTGTCCATGCTTGGTGGCATATAGGGACCGCCTGCCCTCAAACTTGAACTTCAGAATCAGTTTGTTTCGCTTTGTATTTCTGTGTATGATCCGGTTGTACCTTTGCCTTATCCTAGCCAGTTCTCAGTCACAAAGGAGAGACCACCATGGTTCTGCGCAAGATCAAAGCCGGTTTTGTGGGTTTCGGCGAGGTTAACAGCCCCCGCGAACTTATCGAACGCAAAGTCGAGGCTGCACGTAAGGCACTTGAGGAACGGGATATCGAGCTGGTTTACACAGCTCCAGTGTGTGATGACCCTCTAGGGGAGAATGAGGCACGTGCGCGTCACGAATTGGCAAGCGGTGACTTCGACCTCCTGGTCGTCTGTGTGGCAGGTTGGATCCCCTCTCACTCGGTCATCAGCGTGATCGACCCTTTTGCCCACAAGCCGATGGTGTTGTGGGGTCTCACTGGCCATATGGAGGGCGACCGACTGGTGACGACCGCAGACCAGGCCGGCACCAGCGCACTACGTGACCCCATGGAAGCCCTGGGCTACCGTTTCAAGTATGTGTACGATACCCCCGATGCACCACTTGCCGCTGCGGACAAGGTGAAACGCTTCGCCGAGGTGGCCCGGGCGGTTGCGCTGCTGCGCCATGCGCGCATCGGGATGATGGGCTATCGTGACATGAACCTGTATGGCACTCTGGTGGACGGGGTCTCGCTGCGACGAGTGATCGGACCGGAAGTGGAGGTATTCGATACGCTGGAGATCGTGCAAAAGATGGAGCAAGTGCCTGCCACTGCGGTGACTCCCTTGTTGGAGTCCCTGCGCCACGAGTGGACTTTTGAGCGTCCTGTGGATGACAGCGCACTGGAGAAGGGCATCCGTATGTATCTGGCCGTTATGGAGAAAGTGGCCGAACGCAACTACCAGGCGATTTCCCTCGTGGACGTCTTCGGTGTCAAGAAACTGCTCAATTTCCCGCCAGCTATGGTGTTGATGCTGCTGGCAGATAAGGGGGGCGTGGCCTCTATTCCGGAGAATGACGGTCTGGGTGCCGTGACTCAGCTCATGGTGCGCTATTTGACCGGTCAGGTGGGGGCCTATTTGGAATTCTATGAATTTTTCCCGGATCGATTGTTGATGGGTGTGCCCGACTATGTACCCTCTGAGATCGTCGAGGGACCGGTGCGGGTGCTGCCCTGGCCCGGTTTCGGCGGCCTGAAGGATGGCATTCTGAATGTGTCGAAAGTGAAGACCGGCCGTGTCACGCTCTGTCGGCTGGCCAGCCGTGGGGATCGCTATCGCATGCATATCGCGACTGGTGAAGCGGTGACGCCGCGCAAGTGGGAGGAAGCAGGATGGGAACAACCTGCCCCGCAGCTGCCGAGCCTGGAGGTAATATTGGATACGCCCGTCGAAGAATTCGCTCAGCGCGTATTAGGGCAGCACTACATTATCGCATATGGTGACCATCGTCAGCCGCTGATCGACCTATGTCACTTGCTAGGAATTGAGGTGATTTGAAAGTCTCCCGATCCCCTGTTCACAGGTAAATTCGTCCACACTTAGGCACAACTCAACTGCCCTCTTCCTTCCGCACGGAAGAGGGCAGTTTTGTTTTTCCGTGAAGCTTTTGTGTACGCGGGGGAGATCATCTGTTGCATTATGTCGCTCTCCGGGTGCCATGTATCTCCAGCCATCAAACTTGATTTTATGAAAAGTCGTGGTACAATAAAGACGACAAGCTGAAGCCAGAGCATTAGCTGGTGTGATGTGCGTACGGAAAGGAGCGACGCTATGGAAGAACAAATACAAGCTTTTCTCAACTTTCTTGCAAACGAGAAGAAGTATTCTGAAAATACCATCGCCGCTTATCGCAATGATCTCACCCAATTCTTGAGTTATCTGCAAGGGCGATCCGGGGTACAGAAAGCTCCAGAAGAGAAGAGCTCCTCTATGCCCATTACGTGGAGCGATGTCGACAAGGATGTGATCACTTCCTACATCATAGAGCTGAAAGAGCGTGAATACACCTCCTCCACCATCGCCAGAAAAGTGGCAGCTCTTAAGTCGTTCTTCCATTACCTCGTAGCTGCAGGCGTCATTCGCGATGATCCGACCGTCACGCTCGATTCGCCCAAGGTTAAGAAACGTCTGCCTAAGGCGATCTCACGGCGCGATATTGAGCGGTTGCTGGCGGCTCCTACTGGCAGTGACACTCCCAAAGCACGCCGTGATCACGCGCTGTTGGAGCTTCTGTATGCCTCGGGGATGCGTGTCACCGAGCTGGTGTCTTTGGATGTTGACGATATCGATCTACAAGCCGGTACAGTGTCCATCCACGGCAAGAAAACGCTGAGCAAGGAACGTATCATCAGCATTGGCGACACCGCTACCCAGGCAGTTGCATCCTACCTACAGTGTGGGCGTGCTCAATTGGCACATAACCCCGCCGAAAAAGCCCTGTTTCTGAATCATCGCGGCCAGCGGTTGACGCGTCAGGGGTTATGGTTGATCATCAAGCATTACGTAGAGCATGTGGGCATTTCTCACGATGTGACCCCGCATACGTTGCGCCACTCTTTTGCTGCTCATAAGTTGAGCCAGGGGAAGTCACTGCAGGACATTCAGAAACTGCTGGGGCATGCCAACATCTCGACTACCCAGGTGTACCAACAGGTCAGCCAAGAAAGTGAATTGTAGCTCGTGCTTTTGCCTCAGAGTACCCACCAAGGGTCTCTCTGACTCTGTGACCGTTACTGCCATCAGAGGGTGTGCGTTGTTCTCATCTATTGCCTTGGCACACTGGGTTTCACGTCGCCTGCCTATGGGGAACCTTCTATGAGATACGAGGAAAAGCTGCTTGCCAGTGGCGAGCACATTGTGTTTATTACACGCCAGCACTGGATTGTGTTATTCTATCATGCTCTCATCAATCTTCTACCAACATTCGTTCTCGCCACCAGTGTAGCGTTTCTCGCTACGTTATTCAACTTTCTACCACTTCTACTTGTCTTGGTGATATTGTTGCTGCCTCTCGGCCGCTTCATCTTAATGCTCTTGCGATGGTGGAATGAACAGTATATCGTTACTAACCGTCGTGTGATCCAGACAGAGGGCATCATCACCAAACGTGTGATCGATTCCTCATTGGAGAAGGTCAATGACGTTGCGCTCATCCAGTCCATCTGGGGACGACTATTGAACTATGGCGACATCGAGATTATGACCGCTAGCGAGATGGGTGTGAACCGCATGCAACGTATCAAGAATCCGCTCGGTTTCAAGACCGCTATGCTAAACCAAAAGGCCGGGTTAGGCATCGACATTTCGGAGAGCGTTGTTGCGACGTCTCTGTCCAAGGAATCCGATAGCTTGCATCTGCTCAGACAGCTGGAGGAACTATACCGGCGAGGTGTTTTGACTCAACAGGAGTTTGAGCAGAAGAAGAGGATGCTTCTGGATAGACTATGACAATGGATGATGTCCCGACACTAGAGCAGCTGGAAACAGCCGCTGAAGTTATAGGTCGGTGCTGCGTGCATACGCCCCAAGTGGGCATCATCCTGGGTTCCGGTATGGGGGCGCTAACGGATGCTATGGCGGATCGCCAGATCATCCCATATGCGGACATCCCCCATTTTCCCACCTCGACCATCTCAGGGCATGCTGGTGCGCTTGCCGTGGGCAGTTTATGTGGTCATTATGTCGTTGTTCTCCAAGGGCGCACGCATTACTATGAAGGATACTCAATGCAGCAGATCACGTTGCCGGTACGCGTATTGCGCCTGCTAGGGGTGCACACATTAATTGTCACGAACGCTGCTGGTGCACTAAACCCTG
>JBMFPH010000080.1:0-13646 GCA_049969215.1 Anaerolineae bacterium
GGGAGAAGCAACGCATCGCCATCGCGCGTGTGTTGCTCAAGGATCCGCGCATCCTCATCCTTGATGAAGCCACTTCGTCCCTCGATTCGCACAGCGAGGCGCTTATCCAGGCAGCTCTGCAACGGGTGATGCGCGGGCGCACCAGCTTGGTGATCGCACACCGGCTGAGCACCATCCTCGCTGCCGACCTTATCCTGGTACTGAACGAGGGACGCCTGGTGGAACAGGGCACCCACAGCGAGCTGCTGGCGCGCGGTGGTTTATACGCTATGCTCTATAATACCCAATTCCAAAGACAGCTGGAGGCCATCCCATGAACCCAGATCGCACTCCACCCGATGCGGATGCGAAAGGGGTTGTCTTCATCACAGGTGCCAGCAGCGGCATCGGTGCCGCCTTCGCCAGAGAGTTGAGTCGCCGGGGATATGACCTGATCCTCACCGGACGACGGCGCGAGCAGCTTGAGCAGCTCGCGCAAGAGCTGACCCATGCCCATAGCATCCGGGTCAAGGTGATAATCGCCGAACTGGCCGACGACGCCGCGCTGGAACAGCTGGCCGAAAGGGTACGTTCAGAAGCGCAGCTCGAGATGCTGATCAACAATGCCGGCTTCGGCACGGGAGGTGCGCCGTTTCACGAACAAGACTATGCCATGCACCAGGCCATGTTGAAAGTCCATGTGCAAGCGATCGTGCGCCTGACATACGCCGCTCTGCCCACGCTGCTCGCGCGACATAGGGGTGCCATCGTCAATGTATCCTCAGTGGCAGCTTTTTTCCCTATTCCATACCATATTATGTACACCTCTACCAAGGAATTCATTCGTGCCTTTAGCGAGGCACTGGCAATCGAGTTACGAGGCAGCGGAGTGCAGGTACAGGCCCTGTGTCCGGGTTTTACCCGCACATACTTTCATGCTCGCCTAGGCATCGACCCGGATCGGTTCTATCGTGCCCGCGGGCCGATGAAGGTGATGTCGGCCGAAGAGGTGGTGCAGGCGTCCTTGCGCTGCCTGGCGCGCGGTGACGTGATCTGCGTGCCGGGGACCCACAATCGGCTTGTCAGTTATCTGCCATATCTGGTACCCCGGCGCCTACAACATTGGTTGCTCGGGCACTTTGGCCGCCAAATGGCGATGTGACTATCTCGCACGATGATCGTTTCATTTTACTCAGGTGAAGGTCTTCTTCGTATAATTTACATGTTTCTCACACCCACTTGAAGATGGATAAGCATGGCAGCTTTCGACTACGACATCATTATCGCCGGCAGTGGGCCGGCAGGTGTGTCTACCTGGCTTCATCTGCATAAGCTCAACCCCGATTTAGCTGCACGCACCCTGGTGCTGGAAAAGGCAGATCACCCGCGCCCCAAGTTGTGCGGTGGCGGGGTGATGCGCGCTGCGGATACCTTGTTAGGCTTGCTGCGCATTCGCATCCACGTGCCCTCCGTGCCCGTGCACAACGCTGAGTTTCGCTACCATGGAAAACGGTTCTATTGGCGCCAGAAAAACTTTTTCCGCGTGGTGCGCCGCCAAGAATTCGATGCCGCATTGGTAGCAGCAGCATTGCAACGTGGCATGCAGCTACATCAACAGGAAGCATTGCTCCGCTTTGAGCTGCTGGGAGATGGCGTCCAGGTGTACACCGCGCGGAAGAGCTACCGGACACGCGTCCTGGTGGGAGCCGACGGCGCTAACAGCGTGGTGCGCGCCGGGATGCGACTGCGCGAACCGCATCGCATGGCGCGCCTGATCGAGGTGCTCACGCCGACTGACCCGGCCAGCGCGTATGAGTTCACCACCCACACCGCCGTCTTCGACTTCGCCGGGGTGGATGAAGGGCTGCAGGGCTATATCTGGGACTTTCCGTGTTTCGAAAACGGCAGCGCGTACATCAACCGGGGCATTTATGACAGTCGCTACTACCCGCAGCGCGAGCGTGCCGATCTCAAGAGGCTGTTCCGCGCCGGACTGGAAGCGCGCCATGCCTACGACGCCACCCAGAGCTGGCAAGGACATCCAGAGCGCTGGTTCGACCCGCGCGCCACGCTGAGCCAACCCCATATCCTGCTGGTTGGTGATGCGGCAGGGGTGGATCCGCTGGCCGGAGAGGGCATCTCGTTCGCGTTGGGTTACGGCGCCGTGGCGGCAGAGGAACTGGTTGATGCTTTCCGTCGAGAGGACTTTCGTTTCGAGGGCTATCGCGAGCGCATCCTGACCCATCCGCTGGGCCGCGCTTTGCGGCAACGCCGTTGGATGGCAGCCGTATGCTATCGTGGCTGGCCGCGTGTCTTGCTCACAATGTTTTTCCTCGTGATGGGCCTGAGATGGCGCTGAGAGCCTGCGTTAACTCAAATGTGCTCTTTGCGCCCCCGCTACGAGCGGCTT
Source organism: Anaerolineae bacterium (assembly GCA_049969215.1). GTDB lineage: Bacteria > Chloroflexota > Anaerolineae > 4572-78 > NAK82 > NAK82. Next base: position 2,390 of record JBMFPH010000080.1, read on the forward strand.
AATCCTTTAGTGGATCTCTTCATCCTGGATCACTTCCCAGCTTTCGCCTTGGAGACGCAATCGTAACCGGTGTCTGAGGATGCCGGAGGGACCGCCACGCTCAACTTCTATCACGAAGTCCCCGTCCGCCTGCTGGGGAAGATGAAGATAAATGTAACTACGCTGTGGATCGCGCAGGGTCAGATATTCCTCGCGCGCGAACGGATTGAGCCATACAGTGCGCCCCTCGAAGCCCAGGTTGTCCCGCCATTCCAGCTGGCCAAAGTCCACCAGCACCTCATCGGCCGTCCCGCGCGTGCGCAGTTCATAGGTTAGTGCGGCACGTCGGAGCGCATTGTTACGTCGATTCTCGGCATCTCCCAGCCCACCGCTGAGACACGCTGCACTGCTTCCGAAGACCAGCACGGTGAGCAGCCCTATCCATACAAGGCGCAGGCACGGGGGACAGAGCTTCACAGCGCTTCGTCTTTGGGGCACGCCTCACGCCGGCCCGGCGTTTCGGTGACTTCGGGGGCATCCACCAGGGTTTTCGCTTCCTCCCATAGCGCGTCCAGGGCGTGGATGTCCAGGGCGTTCAAATCCAGGCCGCGCTGTGCTGCCAGCTGCTCGAGCATGCGAAAGCGCCGACAGAAGCGATCATTGGCGGTGCGCAGAGCGCTTTCGGCATCCACGCCCAGCCAGCGCGCCAAATTGACCACAGCGGTGAGCAGATCACCCAGCTCGGCCGCACGCGTCTGGGGAGTTGCCGTGGCAGCCAGCTCGCGCGCCTCTTCGCCGATCTTCTCCAGGACACCCTGGACATCCGGCCAGTCGAACCCGACCCGCGCCACGCGTTCCGCGATGGCCTGCGCGCGCGCCAAGGCCGGCATCGCCAGCGGAACGCCGTCCAAAATGGACTTCTTTGGCGCGGTGTCTCCCACGTGGGCACGCTCGGACTGTTTGATCGCCTCCCAGTTGACGAGCACCTCGGAGACCCCGCTGACCGTCACCTCACCGAAGACGTGGGGGTGGCGACGGCGCAATTTGGCATCGATAGTGCGGATGACATCGGCCATCAGGAAGTCGCTTTCCTCGGCGGCGATCTGCACGTGGAGCACGATCTGAAGCAGCAAATCCCCCAGCTCTTCGATCAGCGCCACGCGGTCTTCCGCATCGAGCGCGGCCAGCACCTCATACGCCTCTTCCAGCAGATAGGGCCGCAAGCTCAGATGGGTCTGCTCACGATCCCAGGGACAGCCATCCGGAGCGCGCAGATGCGCCACCGTCTCCTGCAAGGCAGGCAGGCTGGCCGTGCCCGCAAGGGGCGGCAGGTAGAGCGTGGTCAGGTGGTCGATACCGGACTGGCGGTCGAGCTCGTATAAGGGGAGGGTGATCACGCGCTCGCGCTCCGTCCCCGCCGCGTGCACCAGCGTGACCGGATGGGCCTCCGGATAGCTGTTCATGAGGGTGAGCTTGACCTGAGCGGCCAGGCGTCGGCTGTAGAGTTGCGCCACTAACGCCGGACGGTCGGGATCCAAGGGGGGATGATGCAGAGCGGCGAGGTGATCGGCATCGGCAATTTGCAGCCCATCCAGTGCGTCGATGCCCAGCGCGGTGAGCACCGGCTCGAGGAAGCTGAGACCCGGCACGATGCACACTGGCAATCCCGCTTTCTGTGCCATGCGGCGGATGAGCGGCACCGTCGCCTCGCCCACAGACGGATGGCCCGGCACGGCATAGACCACCCCTTGCTCCCGTTGCCCGAGCTCGACCACGCGGCGCGCAATGCGCTCGTAGAGCGAGGCGAAGTCCGCTGCTTCATCGTACCAGGCATCGAAGGAATGGACTTTGAGGCCAGGTTGGCTGGCGAGCTCCTCCACGCCGGGATGGCGGGCCGTGCGCAGCCAGATCTCCTGGCTGTCAGCAAAGACGCGGCGGGCTGCTTCGGTCCAAAGGTGGGCGCCGCCCGGCCCCAACCCCACGATGGTGATACCTGGTGGCACTATGCAACACCCCGATTACTACTTGGTCTCACCCGGTTCCACCGCCGATTCTATTCCGGCATGCGTCGATAGTGCGCATCGATGGCCTTGATCTTCTCCACCTTGGGCGCGGACCGCCCGCCGGCGAACTCCGAAGCCAGCCAGTGATCCACCAACATACGTGCCAGGGTAGGGGCCACCACCTGGGCGCCCAGCGTCATAATTTGGGCATCGTTGCTCTTGCGCGCGCGCTCGGCGGAATAGGGATCGTGGCAGGTGGCCGCGCGCACACCCGGCACCTTGTTCGCCACGATCGCCATGCCGATGCCGGTGCCACAGATGAGGATGCCCCGCTCGAACTCACCCCGCGCGATGCGTTCGGCAACCTGCACCGCGATGTCCGGATAGTCCACCGGCTCGGTGGGGCTGTGCCATCCGGCGTCGATGACCTCGTGTCCCTGCTCTTGCAAGTATGTCTTCAGGTCCTCTTTGAGGTGATAGCCGAAATGATCGCTGCCGATGATAATGCGCATAAACCCAACCTCTATGACCCAGCCGCGCCACGCTGCACACGCTGCTCGGCGCGCGCCACGATGGCGGCCAATTTCTCGGCGACAGCATCCGGCAACGGCTCGGGGGTGTGGGTCTCCAACAGATGTCGCGCGCGCTGCAACGCACGATCTCCCAGCGACAATCGGCCGTTGGCCACCCAGGTGTCATAGTTGCTGCGATCCAGCAGCTTGGGCATCCAATTCTCGCGGAAATGGCTCAGTGTATGATCGTCCGCGAGGAAGTGCCCACCCGGCCCCACGCGATCGATGACATCGAGCGCCATCGTCTCCTCGGTGACCGGGATGCCCCCCATGAAACGCGCCACCATGCCCACCACCTCGTCCATTGTTACCAGCTGCTGATAGCTGGTGGTCAGGCCGTTGTCGATATATCCCATGTCGTGCACTAGGTTGCCGCCGTTCAGGGCTGCCAGCATTACCCATAGCGCTCCTTCCAGGCTGGCTTGCTGGTCAAAAGTCTTGGCATCCGAGCACCCGCCGAAATGGAACATGGGCAGGCGATAATAGCGCGCCATATCCTTAAGGGCACATACGGCCAGCATGAACTCAGGCGCTGCATAGGACATCAGCGTGGTGCGCATGTCGATGGGCAGGACGCCACCGCCATAAACCAGGGGGGTGCCCTCGCGAATCAGCTGAGCCAGCACAAAGCCGGCCAGCATCTCGGCATTGCCCTGCACCAGGCCGCCGGCAATCGTCACCGGCCCGTTGGCGCCGGTGATGAGGCCGGGGGTGAAGACGGTGGGCAAGCCCTTCTCGGCCATGTACATCAGCTTCTGGGTTGCTTCCGGCCCCAGGGTGAGTGGGGAAATGGGCTCTGTGTATAGCGCGCAGAAAGGATTGCGTTGCAGCACATTGGCACCACCGGCCACCGTCTCAGCCATCTCGACGATGTCCTTGAGGTTCTCCAGACTCCACGCCGTGAACACAATGGGCTTGATAGTGTTGCGCACCATCGCCTCAAAGTGGTGGATGTCGGAGATGGCCGCCGGCACATCGGAAGCAATGCCCGAACACATCATGAAGGACAGATGGGGCAATGCATCTACCAGCCGGCTGGTGCGTGCGATATCTTCCTTGTGCACCGGCCGGCGCTCGCCGGTCTCGATGTCCACAATGTTGGGGGTGTCGGAACCGGTGCCGAAATAGGCACGCTCGCCCTGCAGTGCCATCGCCGGCCGCCCCAGCCGGTCGCAGAGCACCACCCGGCTGGGCGTCACCCGGATGGCCCATTCGACCAGGTGCGCCGGAAAGCGCACCCGCTTGCCATCCACCCAACATCCTGCCTTGGCGAAGACCTCGATCGCGCGCGGTTCCTCGACCTGGACACCGGTGCGGCGCATCACCTCCAGGGTGGCGTGGTGCAGCTCCACGATCTGGTCGTCACTGAGCACACGGAAGCGGGGGGTCACGTTGACGGTATAGTTGCTGCGTAGGTACATCAGTGCACTCCTGTCTGAACGCCACAGCGTTGATCGGCGCGCCGTACGACGGCGGCGATGGCAGCGTCAACCTCATCCGACAACGGCTGAGGGCGATGGGTCTCCAAGATCTGGCGCACACGCTGGTTGGCCAGTTCTCCGTAGGTATGGCCTCCCTTTTCCAGCCAGGTGGCATAGGTGGTACGGTTGAGCAGGGTGGGATACCAGTTCTCCCGGAAATGTCGCAACGTGTGCTCCTCGTTCAGGAAGTGTCCTCTCGGCCCCACCCGGTCGATGACGTCCAGCGCCAGCGTCTCCTCGCTGACCTCAATACCATCCATAATGCGGCGCACCAGCCCGATCACCTCGTCGTTCATCACGGTCAGCTCCATCGAGGCGGTCAATCCATATTCGATGTACCCCACATCGTGGGAGAGGTTGCCGCCTGCCAGCGCCGTGACCAGGATCCACAGTGCCGCTTCCAAGCTCGCCTGTTGGTCGAACACCTTGGAATCCGAGCAGCCGCCGAAGCTGAAGACGGGCAATTGATAGTGGCGCGCCAAGTCACACAGCGCCGCCATGTTAATCCAGAACTCCGGCGCGGCATAGGAGACGTTCATATGGCGCATGTCCATGATGGCTACCCCACCGCCGTACACAAAGGGCGTTCCCTCATTGACCAGCTGGGCAATGACCAATCCGCTCAGCAGCTCGGCGTTGGCGACGAGCAACCCACCGGCGCTGGTCACAGGCGCCACGGCGCCGAAGGTCATCCCTGGCGTGTAGACCACCGGCAGGTGTTTGCGCGCCATATACATCAACTTGGTGGTGCCTTCGACGATGTGTTGCAAGGGTGAGACCGGCTCTGTGTAAAGAATGGCGAACGGGTTGCGCTGGAATGCCTCTGCCCCGCCCGCCACGATCTCACATATCTCGATGATATCTTTAAGGTTTTCCAGGTTCCAGGCGGTGAAGCATAGGGGCTTGGTGGTGTGACGCAACATCGTGACGAAGTGGTGGATGTCCGAGGTCGCTTGGTTAATGTCTTGTGCGATGGCCATGCACATATGAAAGTCGATGTTGGGCAGGGCGTCCACCAGGCGGGCGAAGTTCCTGACATCTTCCAGGCGCCCTGGTCGTCGTTCCCCGGTATAAGGATCGATCACGTTCGGGCAGTCGGAGCCAGTACGGAAGTAGGTCTTATAGCCCTCCAGTGTCATAGCAGGTTGTCCCAGCCGATTGTACAACACGACGCGTGGGGGCGCCGCGCGAATGGCCCACTCCACCAGGTGCGGCGGGAAACGCACCCGCTCATCGTCCACCCAGCAGCCAGCTTTCTTCAGTAGATCCCGCGCTTCTGGCACCAAGACTTTGACGCCAGTGCGTCGCAATACTTCCAGGGTGCCATAGTGCAATTCTTCCACCTGGTCGGCTGAAAGCACCTGAAAGCGTGGACTGGCATTTACGGTGTAGTTGCTTCGAATCATAGGGTCGCTTGCTCCTCAACCTGCTCTGTTCTGTCGTTGGCGGTGCCCCTATCCACTGGCCGTGTGGAAGAGGGTGACGCCGACCGATTCTATCCGCCCAGATAAGCGCGCTGCACCTCCGGATCATTTAGCAGCTCCTGCCCGCTGCCCTGATGGCGGATGTGACCCAGCTCGAGCACATACGCGCGATCGGCGATCGCGAGGGCCCGGCGCGCGTTTTGTTCCACCAGGAACACAGTGGTGCCGCTCTCACGGATCAGACGGATCTGTTCGAAGACAGCTTCTACAATCTTAGGTGCGAGCCCCAAGGAAGGTTCGTCCAACATCAGCAACTCCGGCGAGGTCATCAGTCCGCGGCCGATCGCCAACATTTGGCGCTCACCGCCTGAGAGGGTGCCCGCCTTCTGACGCTGGCGCTCGCGCAAACGTGGGAAGCGTTCAAAAACGCGCTCAATGCGTTCTTCGAGCGTGGCACGGTCGACCGTGAATCCACCCATTTCTAGGTTCTCACGCACCGTCAGAGATGGGAAGACGTTGCGCTCCTGAGGCACCAGCGCCAGCCCGTGCGCGGTGATCGCGTGCGGGGACAATCCGGTGATCACTGTCCCTTTAAACTTGATGACACCGCTATGGATGTCAGTCAGCCCGAAGATGCTGCGCAAGAGGGTGGACTTGCCAGCGCCGTTTGCTCCCACCATCGTGACGATCTCGCCCGCCAACACTTCCAAGCTCACCTCGTGCAACACCTCGCTCTTGCCATAGCCGGCCACCAGGTGATGCACTTCCAGGATGGTGCGATCCGAAGGGTTCGTAATGCTCATGGTGCACATGTCCCCAGATAGGCATCGATGACCGCGGCATTGGCGCAAATCTCAGCAGGTGTCCCCTCGGCAATCTTCTGGCCATAGTCCAGCACTGCGATGCGGTCGCAAAGGTTCATGATCACCCGCATATCATGCTCCACCACCAAAAAGGTCTTGCCCTGCTCCTCGCGCAGATGACGGATGTAGTCGAGGATGCGGTTGACCAGGGTGGGATTGATGCCAGAGGTGGGTTCGTCCAACATAACCAGCTGTGGGTCGCTCATCAGGGCGCGGGTGAGCTCGACCATCTTCTGCTCGGCATAGGAGAGATTGCCACAATACTCGTTGGCTGCGTGTTCCAGGCCCACGATCGCGAGCAGCTGCCGCGCGCGCTCAATTGCCTGGCGCTCCTGCCGGCGCACGTGGGGCGTCTGCATGATTCCCCACAGGAGGTTCTCACCTGGTTGATCGTGCACGCCTAATAATAGATTCTCCATGACGGTCATGCGGTTAAAAGTGCGCACCAGCTGAAACGTACGCGCAATGCCATAACGGGCGATCTGATGGGGACGCAGGCCGGTGATGTCGTGCCCGTTGAAGAAGACGCGCCCTTCCGTCGGCTCGAGAAAGCCGGTGACCAAGTTGAAGACCGTGGTCTTGCCGGAGCCGTTGGGCCCGATAAGGCCGAAAATGCTCCCCCGGGGCACCTCAAACGAACAGTGATCGACGGCCCGCAAGCCGCCGAAATCCTTGGTGAGTCCCTCGACCTTCAGCAACGCGGCATCAGGGGCGTTCATTTGTACACCACCTTGCGCTCGGGGATCAAACCGCGTGGTACGAAGATGGTCGCGATGATCAACAAGATGCCGAATATCAGCTGCTGCAGCGCGGCCGGGTTCAACCAGAGGGGCAATCCGACAAAGCGCAGCCCTTCGCGCAGGGCCACAAACACCACGGTGACCACCATGGCACCCAGGTTATTGCCCAGGCCGCCCAGCACAATGATCAGGAAGATGAAGAAGGTCAACCACATCACAAAACTGCTGGGATCGATGAACGTGATGTAATGGGCGAACAAGCTGCCTGCCAGGCCAGCCATCGCCGAACCGACGACCAACACGGCCATTTTATAGCGATAGGTGTTCTTGCCCAGCGCCTGGACCGCCGCCTCGTCTTCGCGGATCCCCTTGAGGACGCGCCCAAACGGGGAATACAGGATGCGCTCGGCGACCACGAAGGTGATCAGCAGGCATATAATACCCAGGATCAAATACTTTTCTGCTGTATCAAACTCGATGCCCAGGATCGAGGCATGGGGGATGCCGGGCAATCCCATAGGGCCACGCGTCAGCGAGATCCAGTTTTTGAAGACGGCCCGGGTGATCTCGCCCAGGCCCATCGTCACCACGGCGAGGTAGTCGCCCACCAAACGCAGGGTAGGGATGCCAATGATGAACGCCACGAAGCCGGCCATCGCCATGCTCGCCAGCACGGCGAGCAACCACGGCACCCCCGCTTTGACCAGCAGTGCGGACGTGTAGGCCCCGATGCCGTAGAAGGCGGCATGGCCCAGGTTGAACAGACCGGTGGCCCCCACGACCAGATTTAGCGAGATCGCTAAAATGCCATAGATCGTCATCACCACCAGCAAGTGCACGATCAGCGCGAGTTCCATACGGCGAACCCCTCTGCGGTGCTCACAATACTGTCACCTGAGCTTCTTCCTTCTTGCCGAAGATACCACTGGGCCGCAGGAAGAGCACCAGGATGAGAATCCCATAAGCGATCGAGTCTTTCCATACTGGCGGGATGAACCAGACTCCGGTGTTCTCGACGATGCCGATGAGGAAAGCCCCCACCACGGCACCCCACACGTTGCCCAATCCGCCCAGCACGACAGCGGCAAATGCCTTGACCGTGATGATAAACCCCATCGTGGGCTGTAAATTGGTGTCCATGCCGATCAATGCCCCCGAAGCGGCCGCGAGGGCCGATCCGATGGCAAAGACCGCAGAGATGATCAGATTGGTATCAATGCCGGACACTTCCGCTAAGCTGATCCCGTCGGCCACCGCGCGGATCGCTTTGCCCAGCTTGGTGCGCGTCAGCAACCCATACAATCCCACCATAAACACCAAGCTGGTGAGAATGATAGCTCCTTGCACCGGGGTGATATAGATCGGCCCGATCTGATAGCTGCGCAGACCGGTCAAGCTGAAAGTGCGAATATCCGCGCCCATGATGATCATCACGGCCGCATCCAGGACAAAGGAAACCGCGATCGCCGTCGTCAACGATGCCAGCTTGGGCGCACGGCGCAGTGGCCGATAGGCCACCCGTTCCACCATGACCCCGAGACCGGCGGTGAGGAGCATGCTGCCCAGGAAAGCGGGCACCAGCGGCATGTTCGCCATCGTGACCAGCACAAACGTAATATAAGCGCCCACCATGGCGATGGAGCCATGGGCGAAATTGATGAACTTCAGCGCTCCATACACCATACTATAGCCGACGGCCGCGAGCGCATACGTGCCCCCGGCAATCACCCCATTGATCAGCAGCTGGACGAAAATTTCCACGAGCGTTCTCCTGCATAGCGGGTCGCTATGTCACCCCGACTTTTTCATTTTGAGACCAGGTGCCTCAGCCAGATGGATAGTTGCAGAGCGCACAGAAACACTCCGTGCGCTCTGCAATGCATGTGTGATCAATCCAGCGACGGCGTCCGACTCACTGCGCGGCCTCTGTAGCTTGCGGGGTCTCCGTTGCCGACGGCGTCTTCTCGTAGAGCACCCACTCGCCGTCCTTGACCACGACCCACTCGTAAGAACCCTGCGAGATGCCATACTCGTCGAACTTCTTGGCACCCGACGGTCCGACATAGGTCTCGGCCACCTCAAACAGGGCCTTCTGGATCCCATCCGCCGTGTAGCCGCCCTTCTCGATCGCCTTGGCCACGAGCATCATCGCGTCATAGGCGAAGTCGGCCCAGATGGTGGGCTCTTTCCCAAATTTCTTGAGGAAAGCTTCGCGGAATGCCTGGTACTCCGGTGTCTGGCTGGAGCCGGCGCGCAAGCCCATGATCCCCTCGACCGCTTCCTTGCCAGCCAGCTGGGGCACTTCGGGCGAGACGATGGAAACGTCGGTGACCCACTGGGTCTTCAATCCCAGCTCCGCCGCTTGCTTGAAGACGATGCTCGCCTCGGCCACATGGTCCACGATGAAGACCACCGGCGGATTGGTGCCCTTCACCTTGAGCACCTCGGTGCGGAAATCCTTGCCACCCAGCTCAAACGGCTGGACGATGAGCAGCTTGCCGCCGGCGGCCTCGAAGGCTTGCACGAAGGTATCCTTAACGCCGATGCCGTAGTCGTTGTTGATGTACATGACCGCGGCTTCCTTGACACCCAGGTATTCCGCTACCTTGACCCATTCGGGACCCTGAGCGGTGTCGGAGGCCATCACCGAGAAGAAATACGGCCCGCAATCCTTCAACGCCGGCGCTGTGGAGACCTGGGAAACCTGGACCACCTTCTTCTCTTGTGCCTTGGGGCACAGGCTCAAGCTGATGGTGCTGGAAGCAGAACCTAAGATCACGGGCACCTTGTCCGTCTCCACCAGCTTGAGGAACGCTGTCTGAGCATCCGCAGCGGACAGGCGGTCATCCTCGTAGATCACCTCTACAGGTACGCCGTTGATCCCACCTGCCTCATTAATGACATCCACCGCGAGCTCGGTACCCATTTTCAAGCTCTGTCCGTACACCGCGGCATCGCCGGTCAGGTGACTGATGAAGCCCACCTTGTAAACCTGGGGTTTTTCGGCAGCCAGCGGGGCAGGCATGATGAACTGCATCGCTAGTGCACCTACCAATAATAGAGCGATCCACAGGGCCAATGCTCGATGCTTCATTTCTGCTCTCCTCCCTTACGATGTGCGAGGCTGTTAGAATTTCAGGACCCGATACACCACTTGGCCACAAATCGACACCAGCCGCTGCAAAAACTTCCCTTTCACTCTATGAGCGCTACAACGCTTCACAATCACCCCCTTTCCGCAATCGAGTGGTTGTCTGCCTTGACACCGATTGCTCATTGAAGCGGTGACACAGAGCCCGGTGGTCAGGAGAACTACAAAGTGATATGGCCCACAATGTCGTGTAACGTTCGTTGCTCTCCCAAGATTCTCTAACAAATAGAGGCACAGGTGTCCATTTGCACAGAAGGAAAGATCCAGTGAGTTGACTCATACCAGGCGCATGGGCCGATAGTGGCAATTCTCCTGACATCACAATGAAGGTATGTCACCGGCAGCTCAATATGCTGAGTTTCTCTGTATGAGCTTATCCCAGGCCTGATAATATGATACATCATACCATAGCGCACCTTTGGGGTCAAGCTCGCGTGACCCTGATCGTTGAAAAGCCTTTTGAAAGAAAAGGGGCTGAAAGACGCTGGGTTGCCCATTTTAGCGATCAATTTCCCACGAAAATCTGATGAGCGGAAAGCTTTTCACGGTTCCCCTCCCTCACGCTTGCCAGCACTGTGCAAATCGGGTAAGATTTTGGAGGTCGCCGGTAGCTTTGCGATATCAGAAAACCCACGTTGGTGCATACGGATAGTAGGAGTTCATGCGTGAATCAATCCCTCATGACGCTGCTCATTCCACCTGGCAGTCTGGCTGAACTGGACGTGCCCCAGGGGTTATTGATGGACCTTGTATTGCGGCTTATTTTCGTCGAGGGCGACACCCCCGTAGCGCGTATGGAACAAGTATTGCGCGTTCCCTTTAAGGTGCTCGATGATCTCCTGCTCGATATGCAAAGCGAACATCTGGTGGAAGTGCCCGGTGCGACCAGCCGCATTGGGCGACGTGCTTACATTTATCGCCTCACCGATGAGGGTAAGGCACGCGCCCGCGATTCTATGGAACGGAGCCAATATGTCGGTCCGCTCCCGGTGCCGCTGGCCAAATATAACAAGGCGATCCTGCTGCAATCTCAGCGCTCGTTGG
>JBMFPH010000081.1:0-13578 GCA_049969215.1 Anaerolineae bacterium
GCGATGCCCTTATCAGCCGGCATGCGCGCTTTCTTCAACGGCGCTCCAGCTCCTCCTTCGATCACCTCGAACACCAACTCACCGGTCGCCCGGTCCAACAACAGAAGTGCGCCTGCCGATGCATGCGCCACCTGCACCGCGCAACCCAGAATCTTCTCCAGCAGCTCGTCCAGACTCCCCTCGGACACCAGCGAATGCGCGATGCGTTGAATCACTCGCAGTGCCGAAAGGCGTTCACCCACGCTGCGATTGCGTTGTTGCAGACGCTCCACCTCACGCCGCAGCGCGTCGACCTCTTGGCCGCTCTGGGCAGGCATCATGGTTTCACTCTCACCCTCGAAATGCAAGGAGACAGTTGCGCCCTAATGGCAGAAAGGGCTCGTTCTGTTGCCTCCTCCCCTAAGCGGATCAGCTCAGCTGCGTGGCGGTAGTCTGTGGGTCGATATGCTGCAACCCGAGGCGTAATCATCACATCCACGCAACTTTGCCGATGCTGGATAATTTCGCGTTCCATAATGCTCTGAAAGTTGCTCACCAGGGCAATGAGGTCCAATTGACCACTACCCCGGGAAGCACGTCGGTACTCCTTTTCTTCTTCCATTGTGGGGATGACGCGTGAGGCAATAACAATGTTAGCGCCCCGCTCTGCTAACACACTGGCCGGCAGTGGATTTACTGCTCCACCGTCTATGAGGTAACGATCGTTGAATCGGTGAGGCATTAATATGCCCACTATTGAAGTGCTGGCTCGCACCGCGTCTGCTAAAGGACCTCTGTCCAGCACAATTTCTTCGCCAGTCAACACATCAGCAGCCACTGCGTAGAAAGGGATTTCCAGCTGTTCCAACACTGCATCTTGGTACAATTCCTGCAAGTATTTCAAGAAACGCTGACCCCGTACCAAGCCGGTGCGCGGCGGCACTGCTAGATCTAACAGATTCCATACATTCAACTGTTTATGAAAGTTCAGCGCAAGGTCTACAATCATTTCGATGGAATGGCCTGCGGCGAACAGACCACCAAACAAGGCCCCTGCACTGGTACCGGCGATCATATCAATGGGGATACCCTCACGCTTTAAGACCTTGAGCACACCAACGTGCGCAAGCCCACGCGCACCCCCACTCGAGAGAGCTAACCCTACTACGCGGCGCGCTAGACGTCGCGCGACTCGCTCAATTTCAACCAAGGTTTGAGTAATGTGCCAAATCGGTCTGGCGGCGAGCTGATTCACCCAGCCATATAGCGGAGTGTCGATCAAAACGACCGCTTCGCACAGTTGGGCCGCTTTCACGCACGCTTCAAACCCCTCAGGTGGTAACCAGACAAGAACACGATCGTGCACATCCGCCAGCTGACTCATCTTCTCGGTGACCTCTTGAGCAGTAGCGTGTGGAGATATCGAGTCAACCACCAGCTCGACTGGCAGATACTTGCTGTGCTGCGCTAGATTGGTACCCGACACATCCAGTAGGGCGACCCGCTCATCTGTCAAGCGCATGAGCGCCTCGGCCAAAACCCACGGTTCCCCTCCAAAGACAGCTACACGGGTGTAGATGTCCTCCTTGACCGGTTTCCTAATCGTGTCGGTGAGGCGGCGTGACAGCTCCTCTGTGATCTGGAGGGCAACTACAGGATATTTGTCCAGCAGCGACTCCAAATCTGCCTTACGCAATACCCACAGATCAGCATCGATCACCACCGTCACAGTGGCCGTACGGCGCTGGTTTAGCAATACGGCCATCTCGCCAAAGAAATTGCCCGGCCCCAGGTAATTGAGCACCCGCTCCTGGCTGCCACTCCCGGTCGAGATTTTGACCTGCCCCGACTCGATGAAGTATAAAGAATCACCCAGACTCCCCTCGACGAAAACCACATCGCCTTGGTGATAGCGTTCGTGTCGCAAACGCATCGCCAGATCAGCCACGACAGTAAATGGCAAGTCCCTGAAAAAGGCGATGCGCCTCAGCCGCTCTACACGCGCAGGTAACGACATGCCCTCCATAGAAGGATTTTCCTCAAGAGGCAGTGATGGCATTCCGGCTCCTAAAGAACTATGGCCACAAAATTATACCACAGCACAATAAGAACACAATCGTACACAATATGTCCGGTCTATACATAACTGTGAACTCTGCCGGGATCATCGGACAAAGATTCGGAAGGACCAGAGTAAGCCATAAAGAACGCTAGTGTGAAAATCGCCAGTAGAAAGCCCAAATAGTTCTCATTAAAAAAGCGTGAACTGTAGAGGAAGCCAGCCAATAAGATCGCGTATCCTTCCAGTACAACAGCAAGCTCAGGGTTACGCCACAATCGCCACAACCCTGCCGCTAACAAAGGTGTCGCGACCACTAACTCGACCACCCAGAAGGGCCAGTAGGCCAGACGGCTGGGCACTAATCCTAGCGCGAGAACGAAGTTGCTGAATCCCCAACCACGTATTTGGTAGGAAGTCTCAGCCGTGCCCGAGCTCCAATGCCACACGTCTTCTATCATAGCGGCGGGATGCCATACAAACCACGGCCCCGTCACCACAATAAATGTGAGCACAAGAGGCCATAGACGCCGAGCAACCGCCGATATACTGGTGAGAATCCGTGTGATCCTTCGCGGTGCGATATACGTTGGGCGCGGAAGGAGCGTGCGCCACTGATAACCGATGAGGAAAGGCACTAAGAACCAAGCAGTGGGCTTGCTGGCACATGCCAGGCCGAAAGCCACCATAGAGAGGGAGCGCCATAATCCCTGGTTGCGCCCATTCCTGTGATGCTCTTCTGCCTTCCGTAGCAGCCAGAAGCCCAACACGATCCAGAAAAGCACAAATGAATCGTTCTGGCCAAAGATCACATCGCTGGCGAGAATAGGATTGAGACCTAACACTGTTAAGAGACTCAGCCGACCAGTGGCAGATCGGATCAGACAGCATGCCAAAATCAAAGTAAAAGCGAACAGCAAAAGATAAACAAATCGCTGGTCAAACCAGCCGATAACAGCGGAACTCATAAGATAAAACGGAGCCGAGAAGAGAAATGTCCACGGGAGATAAGGATAGTGATCCAGAGCGGTGCGATACTCGGTGCCCCATTCCGCCATGGGGGTGTTCCGGTAATCAGCCACATAGGGATTGATACCTGCCAACAGGTAATGGATGGTGACCTCTGTCTGAATTACCCCACCATCGTGTGCGTACGCAGCTGGGGCAGAGATGTGGCGCAGCGCGACGAAAAGCCCTGTTTGTCCGAATACCAACATACCTATGATCAGGCATACTAGCGGAAGCTTGATCCGGAATATGACCTGAGACGATAGACGATCATGGAGCCAATCCGCTACCAGGTATATCAGGAACAGGCCAAAGGCGATGCTGATCAACAGCAATGTAACCGGGTCGGTTGTTTGTTTGTCGGAGAGGAGTGCCAAGCTGTGGGGCGGCATAATGCCGTCCAGCAGGGTGGCTACATCGTGGTGAAGCATGGGCATGGGAATGGCTGCCCATTCAGCCAGAGTATCGATGCGCACACGCGCCACCAGCAAGATGAACAATAATAGGGCGTCCCCAGATGGCCGATGCACAGGGAGATGTTTTTGTTTCACCACAATATCAGTCTAGCACATAGCCCCATGAGGGTCAACCGTTATTTCCACGATTAAATTTTGACATTCTATCTGAATGGGACTAGATTATCATGATGGTGTGCGTACCGAACATAGGGAGCGCAGCACCTTCAACGGAACGAAGTGACGGCTCCTGTTCTTAGCTATTTAGAGACAGGAGCTTTTTTGTGTATCATCATGTGGAAATTATAACATAATCATAAAAGGAGGTTAAAGGGCTCCATGCACGGGATGACCCCATTTGAAACGTACGCTTTGTTTGGTGTGTTGGGCGTAGCCATTCTGGGCCTTATCTACGCCTATTTTCTCCGCACCCAAACCCTCCAGGCGGATAAGGGCACCGAGGAGATGCAACGTATCTGGAGTGCCATTAAGGAAGGGGCGGATGCCTATCTCGGGCGTCAATTACGCACGATTCTCCCCTTTATCGGCGTGCTCACTGTCCTCTTATTTTTCAGTGTATGGGTCGTGAACCCAACGCCAGAAGCGATTCAAGAGTTTGGTGAGAACGCGCGGATCATCATTGCCTTTGGCCGTGCCGTTGCCTTCTTGATGGGTGCTGGTTTTTCCTTGGCAGTGGGACAAATCGGCATGCGTATGGCGGTGGAAGGCAATGTACGTGTGGCAAGTGCTGCACGTTACAGCTTTGGGGATGCACTGCGCATTGCTTACCGTGCTGGGACGATCACCGGCATGCTTACTGACGGATTAGGCCTGTTCGGGGGCACGGTGATCTTCCTGATCTTCGGCAAGGCAGCACCGGATGCCCTGTTGGGGTTTGGTTTCGGAGGCACTCTGATCGCGCTCTTTATGCGCGTTGGCGGCGGCATCTACACCAAGGCTGCCGATGTGGGCGCTGACCTGGTGGGCAAGGTGGAAGCTGGCCTGGAGGAAGACGATCCTCGGAATGCAGCGGTAATCGCCGACTTGGTGGGTGACAATGTGGGCGACTGTGCCGGTATGGCGGCAGATATCTTCGAAAGCTATGAGGTTACCATTGTCTCCGCATTAATCCTCGGCCTGGCACTCGTACGCATCACTGGTCACCTCAACTGGATTGTGTTCCCCTTGCTGGTGCGTGGCATCGGCGTGCTTTCCTCAATTATTGGTACTTACTTGGTGAAAGGCGGCAGAGAGGGCGGCCCTACCGATGCGATGCATGCTATCTTTCGTGGCTTCCTCACCTCGGCAGCAATTTCTACTGTGCTGTTTGGCATTGTGGCATTCGCTTACATGCAAAACGTACCAGGAGGTTGGTGGCGTCCTTTCTTGTCCACAGTGGTTGGTGTCGTTCTAGCCATCACGATCGACCGCCTGACAGATTACTTTACTGGCTCAGAGGGTTCTCCGGTACGTGAGATCCGTGAGAGCACCGATGGCGGTCCGGCGACTACTATCCTGACCGGTCTCTCCGTGGGCTATGAATCAAGCGTGTGGGCGATCCTGGTCATTGCAGCTACGATTGGATTAGCCGTGCTGATCTATGGCAATGTGCCTGGCTACTCGGGACCAGCATTGTTCTCATTCATCCTTTACAGTGTAGCGCTCTCTGGCATTGGCATGTTGACACTGACGGGCAACAACGTGGCGATGGATTCTTTCGGTCCCATCTCGGATAATGCCAACGGTATTGGTGAGATGGCTGGGCTGGATCAAAAGGCGCGCCAGATCATGGCCGACTTGGACGCCGTGGGCAATACCACCAAGGCAATCACTAAGGGAATTGCGATCGGGTCGGCGGTCATTGCAGCAGTATCACTCTTCGGTTCCTTTATCACCGATGTGAGCGTGGTTGATCCACAAGCTTTGGCTCAAGGCATCAGTGTCGCCAAACCGATGGTCTTTATCGGTATGCTGATCGGTGGTGCCATTCCCTGGCTGTTCTCCTCTTTTGCCATTCGTGCTGTCAGCCGCGCTGCCGGTCAGATGGTCACGGAAGTGCGTCGCCAGTTCCGCATTCCTGGAGTGATGGAGGGAAAAGTCAAACCGGACTACGCGCGCGCCGTGTCCATCTCGACCGAAGCAGCTCAGAAAGAGCTGGTACCACTCGCTTTGATCGCGGTTGTGTCGCCTATCCTGGTGGGCCTGGTGCTTCAGGTCGAAGCCCTGGGTGGCTTCTTGGCGGGCATCATCCTTTCCGGTCAGCTGTTGGCCGTCTTTATGGCCAATGCCGGTGGTGCGTGGGATAACGCCAAGAAGACCATCGAGGATGAGCCGCGTGACCCGGCCAACAACCTGGGCAAGCATTCGGAACGTCACAAAGCTTCGGTGGTGGGCGATACAGTGGGGGATCCTCTTAAGGACACTGCTGGACCAGCGCTCAACCCGATGATCAAAGTGGTGAACCTGGTTTCGGTCATCGCCGCCCCGATCGTAGTCCAATATAAAGAGCTTGGCATCATCGGCTGGCTTGTGGTGCTTTTGCTCGTCGCCGCATTTATTTGGGCCATGTCTCAAAGCAAGCGCCATGTGCCGGTGACCACAGCAGCGCGTGAATACGCACCAGCAGCTGGAGCGACACGCGAATAAACCCTCCTATTCACCTCCTCTCCGTACAGGAGAGGAGGTGATCTTTTGGAGAATGCCCTACCCTAATGTCAGCTGTAATCCGCAGCTTTGTGGGTATCGAGCTGAATGAGGCCGCACGTCAATCTTTGACGGCACTGCAGCGCGATCTGGCGGTGCAGATGCCGCAACAGAGCATCCGATGGATCGCTCCCGAGTCGCTCCATGTCACGCTGCAATTTCTTGGGGATGTGCCCTCTGAGAAGATCACCTCCATTGTTGAAGCGTTGCGCGATGTGTGTGCTGATATCCCCAAGTTTTCTTTTGACCTGGTGGGCTTGGGGGTGTTCCCCAACCCGCGTCGGCCACGCATCGTATGGGTGGGCGTCCATGAACCACGAGGAGTACTTGTCACATTATACCAAAGAGTGGGACAAGCGTTGTCCCCTATGGGTTTTTCGCCCGAGGAGCGCGCCTTTACTCCGCACCTCACCATTGGTCGCGCTTCGCGCCACGCCTCACCGGCGGATCTCCGCACTGTGGGCGAGCAAGTAACCCAGCTGGATGTCGGGCTAATTGAGACAGTGCCAGTGGAGCACATCGTCCTGATGAGAAGCGACCTGCGGCCTGATGGAGCGGTATATACACCGCGAGCAATCTTTCCTTTGGCCGCAGGCCGTTCTCTACAAAGGCGACAGACTTGACAAACTTCAGCGCCAATCCGATGTGACGATTAACACCTTCTCAGGTTGTTGTGGGTCATTGGTACGCAAACGAATATCAAAGCGATGCGGCCCACCCATTCCCGGTGGCATAGTGAACTGGAGAGCGATTACGGTGCTCTGACCGGGAGCAATCACCGTCGAACCGACGGTCGCCTCTTTGGGCGGTCAACAACCTTCAACTAGCTCAATGGCCGGTTTCTCGAGGATGATTAGATCACTGTCACCGACGTTCTGTACCCGAAATTCGGCCGTAACACGCTTATTGAAAGGCAATGTGCCAAGGTCAATCCGCTCACGATCGACCGCGAGCCTTGGTCCACTTATGTCAGAAGAGGACATCTCCTCTTCCATTGCGATGAAATCGCCGTGCCAGTGATGGTACCACACCGCACCCGTATAGCCGTTGACGCTGAGCATACCGGTTACCTTGCCGTCTCGCTCAACATGCAGCGTATAGTAGCCGTAGAAAGGCTCCACTTCACCAGCCTTTAGTCCAGCGTTCAAATGGTCCAGGTATTTCTGTGCCTGCTCAACCGCCTGCTCAGGTGTCACCGGCATGGTGGCGTCAGAACTTCCACGCCAACGCATCATACCCCAACCGCCCATATGGCCGTATTTTAGATTCCACATCATATTAGGACCCGGCTCGGGAGAGACCTGACCGGTGTAGCGATCCACTAGCAACTCAAAAGCGCCGATGCCGGTACTTCTCTCGCGTACCTCGGCGTAGAAGTTGCCGGTGAATTCCATCACTTCAGCCAGTTCGAGATCGCTGTTGCCGATCCCTTCCAGAAACTTCTGGACATTCTCACGTGCTTGTGCCAGTGTGAGCGGTTTGGCATCAGGATCAACACCTGCCCAACTACCTGACATCATTGGGCAACCTGCTCCACCGCCCATCATTCCCATCAGGCTAAAACCGTAAGGGATGGTCCCCGTATAAGCTTGGGTATAGCTGTTCCATGGTCCCCAGCCCCCCATATGACCTTGGCCCATCCACCCCCCACTCCACGGGCTCTGTGCCCGAACTGGGAGCGTTATTAAGCCGATGAGCAGCACTGCCACACCTACCAGGCCCAACAGTACTATGCCACCAAAGATAAACTTTCTAGGTATCACGATGTCCCTCCTTCTATTTAAATGTTACGTTTTAATGTGTCTTGCGGCTGGTGTTACACATAAGGGTGTACACGTGTCTGTTCAGCGACACACTTACACTATAGATCCCTACAGTGAAGTTGTCGTGAAGTGTCTGTGAAGGTTTGGTAAAGAAGTTGAGGGACTCTAATGAGGCAGATGGTTCACTGGCATGGACGCCATCCAGGCGATCATACCACCTTCCCGATCCCTTCCTCTCTTAACGCGAGTTATTGGCAATAAAATAGCCTGCCCAACGGCATGTGTGTCAGCCGCTGCAACCGAGCGGTTGGGCAGCATCCTCACCGTTCACGGCAAGGACTGGAGGAACGTAAACAGATCAGCCAGATCGGCGTCACTCATTCGCCAGCGCGGCATATCACGGCTCAGCGTTTCCCCATCGGGATGTTGCCCCTCTACAACAGCCTTTCGGAAAGTTTCCAAATCATATTCACCATGACCGCCACCGTGTTCCTCGGATTCACTCATCAAGGCTTTGATGCGAATATCAGGGGCATCCATCACGCGCATATGCATCACATGCCTGCCCCCGTGTGCGGTTGGGCCGTGACAGCTGGCACATGTCAGATACGCACCCATCATCATCCCACCAAAGGCTGGGCTACCCTGATAGCTGATCGTCCCACCGCGGCCGCTGGTGGCCGTAAAGTAAATCCGCTCGCCGTTGGCAGCACTGGGCGAATCGGCCAGAGGAGTTCCAGATAGGGCGCCTGGCAATGTGAATGGCGATTGCCTGGCCAACCAGCAGGCACTCAGTAGAAAACTGGCGTCCAACAGAAAAAGGATCATCTTCTTATGCACAAGGAGTGCTTTCATTGTTCACCTTCCGAGGGAGCACCTCAACTGGAGGACACCGCTGCTGATAGGCGCTCACCACGCAGTAATTGGGCATTGATGGCCACAATAACTGTGCTGAGCGACATGAAAAGTGCCCCAACAGCCGGGGAGAGGAGGACACCCCAAGGGGCCAGGACACCCGCTGCCAGCGGCAAGGCGATAATATTGTAACCCGCTGCCCACCACAGGTTTTGAACCATCTTGCGATAACTGGCACGGCTCAAGGCTATAACCTTGACCACATCGAGAGGATTGCTCTTGATCAGGATCAGACCCGCAGACTCGATCGCCACATCCGTGCCGCCGCCAATAGCAATGCCGACATCGGCTTTGGTCAGGGCGGGCGCATCGTTAACGCCATCCCCGACTACGGCCACCCGCTTGCCATAGGCCTGCAATTCGGCCACTTTTTGGACCTTATGCTCCGGCAGCACTTCCGCGAAAACACGGTCAATGCCCAGTTCGGCTGCCACGGCCTGGGCCACCTCACGGCTATCGCCAGTCAGCATTGCTACCTCAAGGCCCATAGCGTGCAATCGGCGGATGGCTTCCTTGCTTTCCATACGCACCACATCCGCTACGGCAAAGGCGGCAGCTATCTGCCCATTTACCACCAGATAGACTACTGATTGGGACTTTTCCCCAGCTTTCTGGGCAAAAGCGTTCAAGTGCGCCGGTGGGCGCAACCCGAGCATCTCCAGCAAACGCGGACCTCCTACATAGACCGGTGCGCCATCCAGGGAAGCCTGTACACCGCGTCCTTTCAAGGCGACGAATCCGCTTACCGCAGGCAATACCAGCCTACGCTCACCTGCCGCCCGGCGAATGGCCTGGGCGATCAGGTGCTCAGAATCGCCTTCTATGGCAGCAGCCAGGGCTAGAGCATCATCTCGGTCATAGCCATCTGCCACAGCCCAATCTACCACTCCGAATTTTCCTTCGGTCAGCGTTCCGGTCTTATCAAAAACCACCACATCAATCTCCCGCGCGGCTTCCAGCGCCAGCCGGTCGCGCACCAGGATACCATTCTTGGCCCCCAGTGCCGTGGTGATGGCAACCACCAGGGGCACGGCCAACCCCAGGGCATGGGGACAGGCGATGACAAGCACCGTGACAACACGCTTCAAGGCATCCACATTGAAGCCTACAGCGATGCTCCATCCGATCGCCGTCAGGGCGGCCACGGCGAGGGCGATGTAGAACAGCCAGCCTGCCGCCCGGTCAGCGAGGACCTGGGTATGAGATTTGGATTGCTGGGCTTGCTCAACCAGGCGCATGATACCTGCCAGGGCAGTCTGATCGCCGATGGCAGTGACGCGAACCCGCAGGCTGCCGTCCCCGTTGATCGTACCGGCGATGACCTTATCGCCGGGCCGCTTGTCAACCGGGCGGGATTCACCAGTGATCATCGCCTCATTAACCCCGGATTCACCCTCAACCACTTCGCCATCGGCCGGTATGCCTGCACCCGGACGCACCAGCACCAGGTCCCCCGTGTGTAAAGCAGAAGTGGGCACAGTTTCCGTGCGACCATCGGGCAAGAGGCGTTCGGCCGTATCAGGCATAAGCTTGACGAGTTCATTGAGTGCGCCGGAGGCCTGGCGGATACTGCGCATTTCTAACCAGTGGCCCAGGAGCATCACGTCAATAAGGGTGACCATTTCCCAGAAGAAACCCTCTCCCAGCCTGATGAGTTGTGCCAGGAGGCTATAGACAAAAGCGATGGAAATGGCCAGGGAGATAAGGGTCATCATCCCCGGCCGGCGATTGCGCAGCTCCGGGATGGTCATCTGCAAAAAGGGCACGCCACCATAACCAAAGATGACCAACGAGAACAGGAAAGGAACCCACTCGCTGCCAGGGAAGGTCGGCGCTCTGAAAACCAGCAAGTATTGAGGCGCAAGGCTGAAGACCAGCACCGGAAGGCTGAGCACCAGGCAGACCCAGAAACGGGTGCGGAACATCCGTTCATGACCTGTGTGGTCAACGTGAGCTGCATCATGACCCGTATGGTTCTTCTCCCCGACGGGTTGCGCAGATATGGCATGGACAGTATGGTTCTCTGGAGCACCCGCCGCTGGATGCTTGTGCGCATGAGCCATGCAGACATTGTGTTGATCCTCATGTCCGGTTTGAGATTGATTCATAGGATACCTCCGTAAATCGCGCTTTTCCCTTTTGGAATCTGTATTATAACTCAAGTTGCCATCTTCAACTGGATGCATTTCATTTTGGGCAGGGTGTGTCTTAATCCGATCCGCGCGCATAGGGACAACCGCCGGTCATCCGTACAAGCAACATTGTCACCGCTCCCTTCCATCTCCATGGATCGACAAAACTGAGGCTGACCAGGGTGCGAGCAGCTACATCGCACATATGCTGACCGCGGCAATAGAGACAGAGATAATGTGCGTGTTGCTGTCCAGTGTCCAGCGGCCTGCCTATATGCTTCTCGATCTCGTTGCAAGGGATGAGGAAATCAACCCCTCGGAGGCGAGAAATGAGAGAAAACAAACCAAGCGGTCGCCAATCCAAAAAGTGCACCCGTGGCTGTACGTAGCATCCAATTCAAGGTACCAATGGTGGTACCTGTGTAGAAGTCGGGCGAAAAATGGCTGCCTGTGAGCCATATAGCCCAGGTATTGGTCTCCCTGAAACCTAACCCGGTGATCTCGCTGAGAAGATGAGACCCTCCGTCCAATGCCATCGGCAGGATGAGCAGCAGGTAGATGATCGGCTTCAAACGTGGCAACCATCTGCCGAACACTGTCCACAATAAGCTGCCCACGAACAACGCAGAATACAGGGCAGTTAGCCGCATATCAAAGGCAACTTTGTAGCCGACCTTCGGATTGCCGAGAAAAGCGCGCAAATGGTTAATGTCGGCTCCCCAGGCGAGAATCTGATCCAGCGAATAGGTCTGAATACCACCCGCTTGCCCAAACAGGAAGTATGAACGTTGTGGCAGCTGATGGCATTGGAGGGAATAAAACCGGTAGATGATCCTGGCAGGAACCTCCAAACCAATCGCCATAAGCCAGGGAGCCAGAACAGCTAGCCCTAACCAAAAGCCAGGCAGGACAATAATGAGCAGCTGCCAATAGCGGGACAAGCGCAATGCCAGGCGCTCACGGTCTGCCACGATGGAGCGATTGCGCTCCATCGCCAGCTGTCTGACCTCATCAGTCAGAACTGCTCCACCTGTGGCTTCCGCACCATCACCCATTCGAGATTTGGGCATAAGAGTTAGCTCCCACCCTTGATTGGGGGCATTTCATTTTGGAGCGCGGTTTGTCCCAAACCGAGCCGCGCGCGGCAGCAAGCGGCTCTGACCGCTCCCTGACAGTCGCGGCCCGGTTACAATGATCGCGACGGCTCGGATGCCATTGCGGCGATTATCCCAGGTCTCGCTTCATCAGCTCGTATTGCTCGCGCGTGATCTCTCCCCTGGCATAACGCATTTCGACAATTTGTTGCGCTGTCAGATGATCACCAGTTGGTGCAGGGCGCCTTCCGACCGGGGAAAAGAGACTGCCAACCACCCAAAGTGCCAGAGCAATCAACACCCCCCATGTCAGAATCATGAAAATCAGCCCGAACATGCCGAAGCCCATCATCGTATTGCCTCCTTCTCAAGCCAGATCATCGCGCATCTGTAAATATTGCTCGCGCGTGATCTCACCCCTTGCATAACGCAGCTGCAGTGCCTCCATAGCCGACCCGCCAAAAGAGGAGGGGTTTCCAGGTGCGCCTGCTGGCGCATGCCCGCCTATCCGTCGCACCAACCAGATTGCCAACAACACCAGTCCTCCGACAAGGGCAATAGTCACAAGCCAGCCGAAGGCAACCCCAACTGGATTGTAACCCGCGAATCCATTACACAAACCGCCCCAAAAACCCATCATAGTTTTGCCCTCTTCTCCCAATCTAATCGAGGCCAGAGTTCAGAGCTGGCCCTTATCTCATAAGTATTATCAACGAGGGGGTTGAAGATAGAGTGAAGGGGTCTTAAAGATTCGGTAAAGGATAGAAACGATGAAATTGCGAGCCAGTGTATCGGTCAGCCAAACGGCATACTCCGCTTACACTGGCTCTAAGAGGCAACAGGCAGAGTAAACGTAAAGGTGCTCCCCTTACCGGGTCCGGCACTCTCAGCCCAAATGCGACCACCGTGGGCTTCTACCAGGTGTCGGGCGATGGTCAGGCCAATACCGCTGCCACCGCTGGCACGTGACCGAGAACGATCCACACGGTAAAAACGTGTGAAGATGAGCGGCAAATGTTCCGCACTGATACCGATGCCAGTATCGGTCACAGTGATGTGCACCTCAGCTCCGCGCTGTTGAGCGGAGACCAGCACTTGGCCACCAGGAGGGGTATATTGCAATGCATTGCCGAGCAGGTTAAGCAACACTTGGCCAATACGCGCTTCGTCAGCTTGCACAGCAGGTAGACGCTCAGGCAACCTGGTGGCCAACTGCACCCCTTTTTCTTCGAACTGGTGGCTCAGACGTGCGACCGCCGTGTTGATGAGCTGTGTTACAGAGATCGGTTGGGGGTGCATTTCCATTGCGCCACCTTCGATACGGCTGAGATCCTGCAGGTCTTGGATCAGTCGCTGCAAGCGTTCAGTCTCGTGATACATGCGCTGGAACGTAGAGATGTCGGCTGGGATGACCCCATCTATCAAACCTTCCAGATAGCCCTTCATGGTGGTCAGCGGCGTGCGCAGCTC
>JBMFPH010000082.1:0-13508 GCA_049969215.1 Anaerolineae bacterium
GCGTGCGTAGCTTCTCCAGCCGCCCTGTCCCGCGCGAGATCATCGAGGATTGCCTGCGCGCTGCGGGCACCGCTCCCAGCGGCGCCAACCTGCAACCCTGGCACTTCGTGGTCGTCTCCGACCCAGAGCTCAAGCGCCGCATCCGCGAAGCTGCCGAAGCCGCGGAACGCGAATTCTACGGCCGACGCGCGCCGCCGGAGTGGCGCGAAGTGCTGGAGCCGCTCGGCACCGACGAACACAAGCCCTTCCTGGAAACCGCACCCTACCTGATCGTCGTGTTTGTGAAAAGCTATGAGCGCAAACCCGACGGCCAGATTGTAAAGTGCTATTACGCCCTGGAATCGGTCGCCATTGCCACCGGTATCCTGATCACCGCGTTGCACCATGCCGGACTGGCGACATTGACCCATACACCCAGTCCAATGGGCTTTCTCAACCAGATCCTGGGACGTCCTGCCAACGAGCGGCCGATGATGATCCTGGTCGTCGGCTATCCGGCCGAGGATGCCACGGCACCCGTGCTGAAGCGCAAAACGCTGGATGAAATCGCCACCTTCCTCTGATCGCGGTTGGATTGGTTCAGCGTTCTGATGTATGCCCTCGTCGAATTCGAGAAATGGTTGCGCCGACGTGTGGAGACTGACAGGATACACATGTATGGGAGGTCTGACCGATGACCTCGCTGAGTTTGGAGATCCTGGTCATTTTGCTCTTGCTGATCGGCAACGGCTTTTTTGCCATGTCGGAGATGGCCCTGGTCTCGGCGCGCAAGTCGCGCTTGCAACACTGGGCGAATCAGGGGGACGGTAGGGCACAACAGGCATTGGAACTGACCGATACGCCCAACCGTTTCCTCTCGACGGTGCAGATTGGCATCACGTTGGTGGGGGTTCTGGCGGGTGCCTTCAGTGGCGCGACGATTGCCGAGCGCATAGCGGCGCAGTTGGAACGCGTCGTCTGGCTGGCGCCCTACAGCCGCGCGCTGAGCATGGGCATCACCGTAGTGTGTATCACCTATCTGACGCTGGTGTTGGGCGAATTGGTGCCCAAGCGCCTGGCGCTGCACGCTCCGGAGCGCATCGCGTGTGCTGTCGCCGCGCTGATGCGCACCCTCTCGCTGGCCACGGCGCCGGTAGTGCACCTGCTGAGCATCTCCACGGATGCCATGTTGCGGTTGTTGGGCGTGCGCGGCTTGGTGGAAACGCCTATCACTCCGGAGGAGATCGGTGTGCTGCTACGCCAGGCGACCCAGGCAGGGGTGTTTCGGGAACTCGAACAGGACATGGTCGAAGGGGTGCTGCGCCTCAACAACCGCCGTGTCAGCCTGCTTGCTATACCGCGCACTGAGATTGAGTGGCTGGATCACGATGCCACCACTGAGGAGATTCGGGCGCACATCGCCGCCTCGCCGTACGATCAGTACCCAGTCTGCGAGGGTTCGCTTGACAATGTCATCGGAGTAGTGCGGGCGCGCGATCTCCTATCGCGCTGCCTCGCGGGTGAGCCGCTCGAACTGCGCGCGTTGGCACATCCGCCACTTTTCATCCCGGAGACGATGCTTGCCTCGAAGGCGCTGGAGCTGTTGCGCAAATCGCCTGTCCACATGGCGTTTGTCATGGACGAATATGGCGGCCTGCAAGGCTTGGTGACGATCCACAATGTGGTGGAAGAGATCGTCGGCGACATCGTGATGACACGCCCTCAGGCGACGCGGCGCAAAGATGGCTCCTGGCTGGTGGATGGCATGCTGCCCATCCAGGACTTCAAGGATCTCTTCCAGCTCAAGCGGTTGCCCGGCGAAGAACGGGACACCTATCAGACGGTGGGCGGATTTGTGATGACCTACCTGGGGCGTATCCCGGCGCCGGCCGATCAGTTCACCTGGGGTGGCTTCCGCTTCGAGGTGATGGACATGGACGGGCGTCGCGTGGATAAAATCCTGGTCACCCCGATTCTCCCGGCTAAATCGGCCGGGCGCAACATATGACATCTAACCGCGCCGCGCGCGGTAGCAAGCGGCGTGATACCGCTCCCTGACGGTCGCGGCTCGGATATTGGGTCGCGGCTCGGATAACCCTCGCCACTATGGGTTACCGCTTCAACTCGCCTCCAAGTTGAAGATACACCTATTGCCTATTGGAGGATCGTGTGATATACTCAAAGCAGCATCCTTTTAATACTGCATCGCGTTGAAACCGCGTCAGCCACCTCCAACGGAGCGGCTCCCGGCGCTCCGCTCGGCGTGACATAGGCGCACAGGGGATGCGCGGGCGTCATCTTACTCTGGGAGCGCCACTGTTTCTTCGCTGCCTCTCCTGCTAATCATACTGCCCACTCAAAACACCTATGTTGGCCGTCGCCGGTCTGCACACGCTTCGCATAGGGCTTGTTGTCCCCAGTGTGAGCTGCACGTGTGGGCTGTGTCCGATCGGTATAGGTTGTCGGTTGGTCTCCGCCGATCCGGAGACGCATATGACAGCGCCAAAGGCGCAGGAGGAGAGGCACCATGTCCACTTATGTGATCCTCATGAACCTGACCGAGCAAGGGATCAAAGGCATCAAAGATGCGCCGGCACGCATTGGGCACGCAGCTAGAGCGCTCGAAGCGGCCGGGGGCAAAATGCTCGCCTTCTACACGGTGATGGGCGCGTATGACTATGTCGCCGTGGTAGAAGCGCCCAATGACCAGGTCGCGCTGGCACAGCTGCTCGCTCTGGGTATGGAGGGCAATGTGCGAACGACCACGCTGCGGGCATTCACCGTAGAGGAGCTCGCCGGGGTGCTGAAAAAGTTGCCCTAGCACTGCCAACTGGTAACAACGAGCCATCGGGGGGCGCACCCGCAACTTGACACATTAGAACATTTGTGCTATCCTATGGGGCAAACGGCACTCGATGCCATCCGGAGGGGAGTCCGTGCCGTCTCGTCGGCGTTGCCCCGATGTGCTCGTCACCAGGACATTCCAGCGGCAGGAGATGCCCCGCTGGGGTGGCTGCCTGCGCGCGTTGTGGCTGGCGCTAACGTTGTGGTGGCGCTTCAAGCGCGGTCTGGCGCCGCCGGGTTTGGCGCATCTGCTGCGCCTGCCTGTTGAGAACGCCACGCACAATAGCGACACAATTCCTCCTGCACCTCCGCCGGCAGACGACGCGCCAACTCGATAAGCGCGCGCAGGGTGGGGTTCTCCTCCGGCCCAGGCGGCAGCTCACCCGCCAGCTGCAACAGGTAATCCACCGAGACGTGGAAGGCCCGCCACATCCCCAGGTAAAAGCGGATGCCCGGCCGCGAGCGCCCGCTCAGCACCTCGGAGACCTGCGCCGGTGTCAACCCTGCCTCGCGTGCCAGACGACGCAAACTCCAACCGCGCCGCTCCCGCTCTGCCTCAATCCACTCCACCAGCCGCTTCGTCATAACACGCTATTATACCAGAAATCCCATTCTACGGCGGCAGGTCGAGATTCCGGAAGGTCACCGATATTGCGGGGCATAGCGCACCATGCCGGGGTGGGGAACTCTCCTTCACGAGCTCTGGGCAGCTTTCGGGCGGAATGACTCGGTCGTGGCGCGCAGGTGTGCCGTGGCGCGCTTGCGGTAGCTGTCGGCGAGCTTCGTTTGCCCTAACATAGCGTAGATCTGACCCAAGGTCTGGTAGCTCGCCGCCAAGCTGCTGTGGTCTGGGGTGCCTTCCAGGATAGCGGCTGCCTCTCTGGCCCACAGCTCGGCGCGCCGGCGGTCTCCCATGCGCCATTCCAGCTGGGCGCAATCAGCGAAGACGCGGCCACGCAGTGGGGATGTGGCTGGCACCTCTTCTTCGGACAGCTCCTCCAGCGCCGCCTCGAGGCTCTCCCACGCTTTGGCCAGCTCGTTCTGAGCGGCATACGCGCGGCTGATCGCCTGGTGGATAGGGATGCGCTGTTCCACATCCTCACACAGTTCGAGCGCAGCTTGGTAGTGTGTGATCGCTTCGGCATATTCCTGCGACTGGAAGTAGGCGTCCGCCAGGCCAAGCTCGATCTCGAGGCGTTCGGCGTGATAGTGTGGGGTGTACTCCACTGCCACCAGAGCGGCCATGTAATGCTCCACCGCCAGCTTGCTCGCCGCTTGGGTCAACGCCCGCCGCCCTGCTTGCATCAGGTAGGGGAGCGCTCTGTCTGGCAAACCGGCCTGGATGAAATGCGCAGCGACGAGCTCCACCTGAACGGCGGCGCCCTTTTCCGACCGCCCCAAGGAACGCTCCATCTCCTCGGCGATCCATTGGTGCAACATCTGCCGTCGCTGGGAGATCAGACGGGCGTAGAGGCTCTCTTGCACGATGGCATACCGGAAGGCGAGCACGCCGGGTTGCTGGGTCGTAGTTTCCAGGATGCCGTAGTGCACGAGCTGCTGGAGGCGCCGGTCCAGATTGGCCGCTCTGCCCTGGCGCGCGAGCACCCGGTACAACAAACGCACCGGGAAGGTAGCACCGATCACCGCCGCGCAATACAGCACTTCTTGCAATTCGCCCGGCAGGCGATCCAGGTTCGCTATGGTCAGATCCAGGAGATTGGGCGGGAAGCGCAGCGTGGAAAGGGGGTACGTTTTGCTCAGCTTCCACCGTCTACCGACGCGCTCGATGATACCCTGCGCTGCCAAGGAAGCCATGATCTCCTTCAAGAAGAAGGGATTGCCCTGCGCCCACCCGATCAGCTGCTTGCGCACCGCTGCATCCAGATCCCCTACTTCAAACAGCGAGGCGAGTATGGACGCGAGCTCATCATCGACAAGTGGGGTCAACCGGATGGAATGATAGTTGCGCAGGGCGCGGAACTCGGCCGCGCGGGCGATGTCGTGCGCCTGCCCGACCGCAGGGCGCGAGAGGATGCAGAACAAGATGGGATACTCATCGGCCAAGGGCAACAGCGCGAGCAAGAGGCGACGCGAGAGGTCATCTGCCCATTGCCAGTTATCGATGACCAGTGCCAGAGGCGCCGTCTTGCTCTGCCCGATCAGGACATGTCGGATCGCTTGGAAGAGCTGCGCGCGTGCACGCTCGGCCTCTTCCCGAGTGATCGATTGTTCCAGCTGGTTTAAGGCGAGCGTGATCACCGTAGAGGGCAACGGGATCGACCGTGCTGTGGGAGACGCGGTCGCCACACTTGGGGTCCATATGCCCCAGCGGGTGAGATGGCGCCACACACTGTACGCGGTGCGACTATGCACCATATGCGCACTGCCAATCCAGACCTGGACCCCGGAGGGCGTGTGGCGGGTGAGCCATTCGCGTACCAGGCGGGTCTTGCCTATACCGGGCTCGCCTTCGATCAACACCACCCCACCCTCACCTTGCGCCAGGTTTTCGATTAGACCCTTGAGCTGCTCCATCTCGCTCCGACGGCCTGCCCATGGCATGGGTTCTTCAAAGGGGTAGGGCGCCGGGGGCGCTTGCCGCTGCTCTTGGCTTTCCAGGACGAAGGCCGGCACAGGCTCCGCAAAACCTTTCAGCTCCACGTCCTGGTAGTAGCGATAGCGAAAAAGGCGCTGAGTTGCCTGCTGCACCGCCTGGCTCACCAGAATCATACCCGGTTCCGAAATCTGCTGCAGCCGGAAGGCAAGATTGACCGTCGTGCCCACGACGGTATAGGATTGTTGCTCGTCCACGCCGATATTGCCTGCGATCACCTCGCCGCAGTGGATGCCGATATGCAGCTGCAGGGGGCCGCCCAGCTGCGATTGGAGCTGATGGCTCAGCTTTTGTATTTCCGTCTGCATGTCCAGTGCCGCACGCACCGCGCGTACCGGATCGTCCTCATGCGCTTCGGGCACGCCAAACACAGCCATCACCCCATCGCCGAGGAACTTGTCCACCTCGCCCCCATACTTGTAGATATGGTTGACGATCCGGCGAAAGCAGGTGTTCAGCAGATCAAACACATCTTCTGCTTCCATCCGCGCGGTGAGGCGGGTGAAACCCACCAGGTCAGCGAACAGGACGGTTACTTGGCGCCGCTGGCCGGCTATCCAGCTGCTCCCCTCGCCAGTACGGATGCGCTCGCGCAAGCCGCCGGGGAGATACTTCGCCATACGCTTCTGGACGGCATAGACCTTGGCCAGATCGCGCGCATACTCCATCAATTGCGCTTGTGCCAGCCCCGTGCCCTCATCGGCAGGGGTCGGAAACAGGCCTGTGGTCGGCCGCTTATCCGGGGGAGTGATTGGCTCTCCGCAGTGGGGGCAACGCATTTGGGTCACAAATGGCACACACTCCTAGCGCTTGGTTGCCATGCAGACGACGACGGCGCCTAGCATCAAAGGGCGACAGCGCACCTCACCTAAGCCTACACTTTCCATAGTACGGTGGAGTTGTTCGCGCGTCAAGAAGGTTTCCGCGGAAGCGGGTAAGTATTTGTACGCATCTCCATCCCCCGTGATAACACGCCCCAACAGGGGCACGATGTGGCGAAAGTAGAGGCGGAACAGGCGATTGGCCATGGTCTTCCCGTCCGGACGGGGCACTTCCAGGATCAACACGCGCCCACCGGGGCGGGTGACGCGCGCCTGCTCGCGCAACGCAGCAGCCACATCGGTCACGTTGCGCATCAAGAAGGCGGACGCCACCGCGTCAAAGGTATTTGAGGCGAAGGGTAAGTTCATGGTATCGCCCACCGTCCAGGCGGGCTGTGACCGCTGTGCCTGGGCGCGCCTGCGCGCCAGGTGCAACATCGCCGGGACGAGATCGAGCCCCGCGATCAGCTTCGGTGGATCAGCTGCTTGCGCGGCGATGAAGGCGACGTCCCCCGTGCCGGTGGCGACATCGAGAAAACGCCCACCGGAGGGTAGCGCCGCTTCACGCACCAGCATCCGCCGCCAGCGCAGGTCTTGGCCGAAGGTCATCAGCCGGTTCATCAGGTCATACCGACGCGCGATGCGGGCAAACATGGTGCGCACATAGCGGCGCTTGTGGGTCGCGTCGGCGAATTTCATAGCTCAAACTCCACCTTGTAGCCCAATTCAACCCCGTTGTCGATCCAGCGCACCCAATGGGGGGTGATGCAGTAGAGCTGCACTCCCTGGAGCGCTTCCCGCAGGGGAGCATCGCGCAGCACAAAGGGGAAACGCGCCACATAGCGCGCCCATGCTCGCATACCTTCCCAACCGGTCAACGGGGCACATGTGCCCTCGATCTGGACGCCGCGGATGTCGCGCCATTGGGTCGCCGTGGCGTGGACGGTGCACGCCACGCGCGGATCGCGGCGGATATTGGCAATGTGGCGGCTGGAAGCGGCCGAGATGAAACCCATCTGCAAGCCATCGAGGAGCACATAGTAGAGATCGGCCGCCTGCGGCTCGCCCTGGCTGCCGCACGTGGCGAGCGTCAGCGTGTGATGTGCTTTGAGGAAGGCGCGCACCTGTTCCAGCGGTGTCTCGTTCATGCTTCGGACAGGGGTTCTCCTGCGCGGCCCTGCCAGGGGGCATACAGGGTGTTGGGGATGCCCAGGTAGGCCAAGACGCGCCCGACGATGTGATCTACCATCTCGTCTATGGAACGCGGGTGGGCATAGAAGGCTGGCATAGGGGGATAGATGGTCGCGCCCAGCTGCGTCGCCTGCACCATCAGCTGCAGATGGCCAAGGTGGAGCGGACTCTCGCGCACCACCAGCACCAACGGGCGGCGCTCCTTGAGCGTCACATCCGCGGCACGCGCGATGAGGTCGGCGGCGTAGGAGTGAGTGACAGCGCTCAACGTCTTGATGCTGCATGGGATGATCACCATGCCGCGCGTCGCGAACGAGCCGCTGGCGATGGACGCACCGAGATCATCCGGGGCGTAGGCCATGTCGGCTAACGCTTCCACCTGCGCGACAGTGTAGCGCGTCTCCGCGCGGATGGTGAGTCGCGCCGCCTGGCTGATGATCAGATGGGTTTCTACAGCGCGGCGCGCGGCCAACACTTCCAGCAGGCGTACACCCAAGATGGCGCCGCTGGCGCCGGTGATACCGATAACCAGACGATCGGGCATGGTCACATGCTCCCTTCCCGCCAGGGGCACAATCGGCGGTCCAGCCAGTCCACCAGGAAATAGAGTGCCAGGCCGAGCAGACTCATCGCCAGCACGCCGGCGTACATGTCGGCGTAGCGCAACGCGCCCCAGCTCTCCACCACGATGTAGTAGCCCAGTCCGGTGTTGGTGGCGTACGTCTCGGCGATGAACAACACGGCGATCGCCGTGCCGATGCTGATGCGCAGTGCGGTGATCACCGCGGGGATGCACGCCGGCAGATAGACAAAGCGGAAGAGGGCACGCCGCCCGGCACCCATGGAACGCACCGAGGCAATCGTCTCAGGGCGTAACTGCGCCGCTTGATCACGCACCACCACCAGCATCTGGAAGAAGAGGATCATGCCGACGAGCAGCACCTTGCTGTCGTCCCCGGAGCCGACGAGCACCATGATGACGGGCAGAAAGACGATCTTGGGAATGGGATAGATGATGTAGATCAACGGGGAGAAGAGGCGATCCAGGCGACGGATCTGCCCTAAGCCCAGCCCGGCGGGCACGGCGATGGCCATCGCGGCGAGGATGGCCGCCACCACGCGCGCAGCACTGATCAACAAGTGTATGCCCAGCTCGCCGCCCAGCTTCTGGAAGAAGAGCGGCAACACCTGCACCGGCGGGGGGAAGACTGGCCGGTTGATCGCCCACGCCAGGAGCTGCCAGAGCACCAGGGTGGCCAGCGTGCCGAGGCCCACATCACGCCATCTCACGCGCGTTCTCCCCCATCAAAGCACGCAGCTGGCGGCACAGCTCCAGAAATGTACCATCATGACGGCACGAGGGATCACCGACATAGGGATTGGGCACCGCCGTGGCGACGCGGTGGGGCGGTTGGGTGAGCACCAGAACACGTTCCCCCAGGAAGAGCGCTTCCTCGATGCTGTGCGTGACGATCACCGTCGTCAACCCCTGTTCGCGGTGCAATTGCATCGTGAGCTGCATGAGATCCTGGCGCGTCAGGGCGTCCAGGGCGCCGAAGGGTTCGTCCATCAGCAGCACGTCGGGGCGGAGCGCCAGGGTGCGGGCGATAGCGGTGCGTTGGCGTTGCCCCCCGCTGACCTGGTGGGGGTAGTGGTTCGCCAAGTGATGGATGCCCAGCCGCGCCAACCAGTATTGGATGCGCTCCTCTTTGTCGTCCAGTACCTCATCCGCCGGCGCGTGGACGCCATCCGGCCCGTAGAAGGTGCGAATGTCCAGCCCCAAGGCGACGTTGGCGCGGATGGTCGCCCAGGGCAGCAACCCGTAATCCTGCAGGATAAGGCCAGTGCGTGGGCGCGGGCGTCGCAGCACATGCCCATCGATCACGATGCGACCATCCTGCGGATGCAGCAGCCCGGCGAGCAGGTTGAGCAGCGTGGTCTTGCCACAGCCGCTTGGCCCAATCACCGACCACGCCTCGCCACGCGCCACCTGCCAGGAGAAACGGTCGAATATGTGCGTGCCGTTCGGGTAGGCGAACGTCACCTCTTCCACCTGGATCATATCCACAATGCCAGCCACGTGCCGAAGAAAATAACAAGTGCAATATAGCCGTTTACGTTGAAGAAGGCAATGTTGACGCGCGAGAGGTCTTGCGGGGAGACCAGATGATGCTCATAGAGGAACAATGCTGCGATGGCAAGCAGGGCGAGCCAGTAGACCCACCCTAGCGCCATCAGCACACCCAGCGCGGCGAGGAGCACCAGCGTCAATGCGTGATTGATGCGTGCCAACCGCAACGCGCTCGCGATGCCGAAGCGGGCCGGCACGGCATGTAGCCCCGCCGCGCGGTCGAAAGCGACGTCCTGGCAGGCATAGATCAGGTCGAACCCGGCGATCCACAGCGTGACAGTCAGCCAGAGCAACCATGCGGGCGGATCGATGTGGGCACGCACCGCCACCCAGGCGCCTGCCGGTGCCAGGCCATCGGTGGCACCCAGAATCCAGTGGCTCAGCCAGGTGAAGCGCTTGGTGTAGGAGTAGCCCACCAGAAAGAGAAGCGCGCCGGGCAGCAGCATCAGCGCCAACGTGTTGAGCTGCCACGCGGCAACGACCAAGACAACGAGCGCAATGGTGGCATATCCCAGCGTGGCACGCACAGATAGGCGGCCACTCGGGATAGGGCGGTCGGCGGTGCGTGGGTTGCGCGCGTCGTACCAGCGATCCGCATAGCGGTTGACGGCGAACCCGACGGTGCGCGCCGCCGCCATGGCAAGGGTGATCCAAAAGACCTGCGCTAAGGTCGGCCATGCCATGGGGGCGCCCAGTGTGCGCGACCAGTTGGCAGCGAGGAGCATTCCCAAATAGGCGAAGGGCAGCGCAAAGACGGTGTGCTCGAAGCGCACCGTTTCGAGGAAAAGACGCAAATGGCGCATACGCAATGGACTCATTCATCCACCATCCGAGCACTGATTCGAGCCGCGACCATAAGAGAGCGGTAATACTACTACTTGCCGACGCGCGCAGCTCGACTCATCACAGAGCGCCGAGTGCGCAGAGTTTTTTCATATTTTCTCTGCGTGCTCTGTGGTAAAAAAATAGACCACTTGCCAAGGCGCGCAGTTCGGTTGGATGAAAAAAACCTGCTCACAAGATTTCTCACTCGATCGAGGCGATGAAGGCATCAATCCGCGACGCATCCCAGGCGCGCTCCACGCCGGTGATCAACAGCAGGACGGGGCCATTTGCCCCGGAGAACATCCCACTGAGCTGACGCAGCTGCTCACCCCCTGGCCCCTTGCCAGTACGCAGCGTCAGCTCCACCTCCTGCCCGCGAATGATGACCCGTTGGCTGCCCGCCGGTTGCATCTCTGCGCCGCCCATCCCCGTCTGCTGTGCCACAGTTTCTTCGATCTGGCGGCGCAACTCCGCGTCTTCCACCTGGACGGGGGGCAGCTGCAACAGCAGGATGGTCAGCATTTCGCCATGCGAGTCCGCCGGCCCGATGGCCACTATCTTGAACCCCATCAGGTCGGAGGCGAAGAGCTCCTTGTACCCCTCGGGCACCCGATAATGGGCAATTTTCCGCCCGACCTCGGCGATGCGCGCGGGATGGATGATCATCATACGGGGCCACAGGCGCATTCCCAGCAGTGTCGCCCCCAGCGTGGCCACGCAACACAGAAACGCAGTCACGGCGCCGCACCCCAGCAGGATGCGCCACGCAGAATGGCTCCCACGCGGTTGGCTCGGCATCGTTTCGCTCGGTTCTTGCATCGCTC
Source organism: Anaerolineae bacterium (assembly GCA_049969215.1). Taxonomy (GTDB): domain Bacteria; phylum Chloroflexota; class Anaerolineae; order 4572-78; family NAK82; genus NAK82. The sequence continues at coordinate 11,230 of JBMFPH010000082.1, forward strand.
ACCAGTTGAGTTGGCGCCACAGGCCGTCCACGCGCGCCTGGATCTCAGGGGTCATCTGGACAGGCTTTGGCCAGGGGCGCGTATAGCCCTCTTCGGGCCACTTGCGCGTCGCGTCGATGCCGATCTTGCCGCCGAACGCCGGGCGATAACTGGCATGGTCCAGCGCATCGGTCGGACCTTCCTGGATAATGACATCGCGCGCCCAGTCGGCGTTGCTCAGCGCGTAGAACATGGCGCGCGCGGTGTCCTGCACGTCCACATCGGCGTCGAAGACGATAACGCAACGCGTGAGTGCCATCAGCCCCAGCCCCCACAGGCCGTTAATCACCTTGCGCGCGTGGCCCGGATAGCGCTTGCGGATGCTCACCAGCACCAGGTTGTGGAAGACCCCCTCAGGCGGCATGGCGATGTCCACCACCTCGCTCATGAAGAGGCGGATGAGGGGCAGGAAGAGCCGTTCGGTTGCCTTGCCCATCCAGTAATCCTCCATGGGCGGCAAGCCCACCACGGTGGCGGGGTAGATCGCTTGGGCGCGGTGGGTGATGGCGGTCACGTGCAACACCGGATAGGGTTCCACGGGTGTGTAGTGGCCGGTGTGGTCACCGAAAGGACCTTCCGGCCTCAGTTCGCCTGGCTCGACATAACCCTCGATGACGAACTCGGCGTGGGCGGGCACCTCGAGCGGCTGGCTCACGCACGGCACCAATTCCACCGGCTTGCCGCGCAGCCAGCCGGCGAGCAGGAACTCATCGATGCCGGGAGGCAGCGGCGCCGAGCCGCACCACATAATGGCTGGATCGCCCCCCAGGCTAACCGCCACCGGGATGCGCTCCGCGCCCACTTCCTTTGCCGTGCGCGCGTGTTCCGCACCGCCCTTGTGCAGCTGCCAGTGCATGCCGAGCGTGCGCCGGTCGTGCACCTGCAGGCGGTACATGCCGACGTTGCGTGCACGGGTGATGGGATCGCGCGTGATCACCGTGGGCAAGGTGATGAAACGCCCACCGTCCTCGGGCCAGCACTTAAGGATGGGCAACGCGGTCAGATCCACCGCATCGCCGGCGTGCACCACCTCTTGCACCGGTGCCTTTTTGACGATGGTGGGTTTCAAACCGACGGCGCGCAGCGAGTGCACCAATTGGCCCGCGCGCGCTATGGTGTCGCCCAGGCCTTGTGGCAGGCGCATGTCCAGCAAGGCGGCGAGCTTGTCCGTGAGATCGTCCAGACGTTCCACGCCCAGCGCCCACGCCATACGCTGCGGATGGCCCAGCGCGTTGATCAGCACCGGAAACTCTGAGCCGGCGACGCGCTCGAACAGCAGGGCGACGTTGTGTTCGAGTGGCCCCTTGCTGATGCGATCGACGATCTCGGTGATTTCCAGTTCGGGGCTGACCTCGAGAGGAACGCGCCGGAGATGGCCGCGCTGCTCAAGATAGGCGACGAACTCCGCCAGATTGGTATAAGCCATTCAGTTTGCCTCATTGTGGGATGGGCTGTGACGGGGTTGATTCTATGCGCTGTGGCGGAGGATGCAAGCCGCGGGCGACTGGATGCCTCATCCGTAGGGGAGCGGTGCCAAGCCTTCCACCGCAGAGAAAGGATGCAGAGGTTTTTCTGGGGTTCTTTGCGCGCTCTGCGGTAAGAATGGACTGCTTGCCGGCGCGCGTGGGCTGGCACCATTTTTGACATCCCCCGCCATCCTGTATATAATCGCCCCGATCCAACGAACAGGCGAGGTATGGCAATAGGATCCTTGGCATGTGAGATAGCGACAATGCGCGCTTCAGGGGAGGTACAGCGCGCCACAATTCAGGTAGTGGTTCTGCGGAGCCGACGAGCGGTCGGCTCTTTTTTTGTGTCTGCAGGGGCGAACGCACGATGACCACCATCCGTCTGCCCGGCTTGATCGACCCCCACGTGCACCTGCGCGAGCCTGGCGCGACGCACAAAGAGGATTTCGATTCGGGCACCGCTGCAGCACTGGCGGGCGGCTTCACCTGTGTCCTCGACATGCCCAATAACCAGCCGCCCATCACCGACGCCGCCACCCTGCGGGCCAAGCAGGCGGCCGCACGCGCCAAGGCACGCTGCGATTATGGCCTCTACCTCGGCGCCGGCGTGGACAATATCCACAGCGCCGCGGCGCTGGCAGACCGGGTGGTCGGGCTGAAGTGTTACCTCGACCAGACCTTTGGCCCATTGCGCCTCGACACGCTCGAGGCGCTCGTCCAGCACGCCGAACGCTGGCCGCGCGAAAGCCCTCTGCTCGTCCACGCCGAGAG
>JBMFPH010000083.1:0-13450 GCA_049969215.1 Anaerolineae bacterium
CGTGCGCCGGCAGCCCACTGGCGTCACGTGGCATCCGGTGGCACAACAGTATCGCAAGTGGGAGTTGGGCCTGCTGCGGCGCGATGGTCAGCCCGGATTCGAGACCCCTTCCGGCAAGTTTGAGATCGCGTCCAGCATCCTGGCTGCCTACGGGTACGACCCCTTGCCGGTCTACATCGAACCCAAGGAGAGCCCTATCTCGACCCCCGAACTGGCGCGCACGTATCCGCTGGTGTTCAATTCCGGTGCACGCATTCAGTCCGACTTTCGCTCGCAGCACCACAACATTCCCGGGCTGCTCAAGATGCAACCCAAGCCGCTCGTCACCTTGCACCCACGCGACGCAGCAGCACGCGGGATTCGCTCCGGCGATGCCGTGTGGGTCGTGACACCGCGTGGTCGGGTACGTTATACCGCGCGCATCTCAGAGGACATCGTCCCGGGTGTCATCGAGGCGAACATGGGAGGAGGCAGCCCCATCGCCAGCCCGGAGTGGCGCGAATGCAATGTCAACGTGCTGACCGATCCCGACAATCGTGATGAGATCTCGGGCTTCCCAATTTACAAGGCACTGCTCTGCGATGTGGTGAAAATCCCCCCCGAAACCGCGGGCGAGGGCGATCAGCCGGTCGATTCGTCGATCCACGCCAGGTAGCCTGCCGACCCCATCAGGATCGGCAGCGCAATGATCTCCGGCACCTCATAGGGATGGACCGAGCGCACCGTCGGCACCAGATGCTCAGCGAAGAGGTCGGCACGTGTCTTGGCGAGCAATAACACCTCCTCATCCGTGCAACGTTCCCCTTTCCAGAGGTAGCGCGATTCAATGGGAGCGATGATATTGACGCAGGCGACCAACCTTTTGTCCAGGAGGGTATCCGCGATTTGCCTGCCAACCTCGCGCGAGGGTGCTGTGATCAACACCACAACGTATGTCGCTTCCGCCATCGTGTCGAATCCCGCTTGTATCACGATCCGCTTGCCAGGATGCGCTGTATCTCTTCCTTGACGGTGTCAGGCAGTGGTTGCGAACGATGGCTTTCCATGAGGCCGATCGTGCGCTCGCGCAGTCGCTCTCCGAGGCGCTTGTTCCCCGCTGCCTGCCATGCCTCGGCGCGCCGACGGTCGAACAGTATCGGCTGCCAAAATGCGCGGAAGTGCGCCAGGGTATGCGCATCGCTCAGGTAATCCCCACCGGGGCCCACCCGATGGATGACCTCTAGCGCCATCGCCTCGGCATCCAACGAGATGCCTTGCACTATCTGCCGGCCGAAATCGATCATCTCGGCGGTGAACACGATCATCTCCGGCGAGGTGGTCAGGCCCGCTTCCAGGTAGCCCACATCGTGCACCAGGTTGGTGCCTGTCAATAGAGCCACAAGCACCGACAGAGCAGCATCGGCAGCTGCCTGCTCGTCCATGACATTGCTATCTGAGTGACCGGCATATCCCCATGTGGGCAGGCCGTAGTACTGACCCATTTCCGCCACTGCGATGCGCGCCAGCTGAAACTCCGGCGCTCCATATACGCTGATGGTGGTTTTCATATCCATATGGTGCAGCCCACTGCCGAAGATGAACGGCGCACCAGCACGTTTGAGCTGATGGATGACCAGACTGCTCAGCACCTCTGCCGTGCCGAGGACAAGCCCACCCGCCAGAGAAGCTGGTGCGGTGCCGCCCATCATCGGAGCCGGCGAATGCACCACCGGCAGGCGATGCTCTGCCATAAACAACAGCTTCTCCGTGGCAGTGCGGCTGTGCTGCAAGGGTGATGTGGGCTCTGAATAGAGGAGCAGGGTCGGATTGCGCTGGAGCTGCTCGAGCCCACCGGCTGCCGCAGCGGCCATAGCGGTGATCGCCTCGCAATCCGCCCGGTCGTCGCACACGAACACAATGGGCTTGACCGTGTGTTCCAACATCAAGGCAAACTGGTGACGATACACATTGTGCCGCGAACCGCCCGCGGCTGCGGCAGGGATGTCGGAAGGAATGCCCATGGACATGACAAAGCTGAGTTGCGGCAGCGCATCCACCAAGCGAATGCAGTCGATCACGTCCTGCGTGGTGAAGCGGCGCTTCTCCCCCGTGCGCGGATCGAGATAGTTGGGACAATCCGAGCCAGGGCCAAAGCTGACGTTACGGCCCGCCAGCGATGCCACCACCTGGTCACTGCCGCGCGCACACAAGCCGACATAGGAAGGCGACTGTTGTAATGCCCACTCCACCAGCGCGGCAGGAATTTTGACCAGATTGGTATCGCAGATATAGGCACCCGCTTCTTTGAGCAGACGCAGAGCTTCGTCCTGGTGCACGCGCACCCCGGTGCGGCGCAGCACTTCCAGAGCAGCCAGGTGAATCTGCTCGCACTGGGCGGGATCCAGCATGTGCAAGTGTGGCAGCGCCACAGGATAAAACACGGGTTTCATAGCATAACCTCCTCGGCGGTTAGCGTTTACTTTCGGCGGAACGTCTCAACTATAGCGTTGCACAGCCCGATCCACGACGGCGTGCACTTGAGCGGCCACATCCGCGGGGAGGACGGGCGGCGTGTGGCGGGCTAAAATCTCCTCCACCCGTTCCGCGGCGCGCTGCACGACAGACTTGCTCCCGCGCGACTGCCAACGTTCATAATTCTCACGCTCGAACAAACGCGGATACCATCGCTCGCGATAGTGGCGCAGGGTGTGCTCACTCTCCAGGAATTGACCATCTGGCCCCACCTGGTCGATCAAATCCAGGGCAAGCGTTTCACCATTGATCTCAACCTCGCCCAGGGCCGCCTTGATCCACTCCACGATCTCGTCGCAGATGGCCAGCTGCGCCAGTGAGCCACATAGCCCGGATTCCAGATAGCCCAGGTCGTGCACCAGTTGGCCACCGCTCAATGCCCGCAGCAGGAGGGTCAAAGCTGCTTCGGCAGCTGCCTGGCCATCGGGCAGCTTGGCATCGCTGGCTCCACCTAATGTGAAGACCGGCAAACCATAAAAATGGGCCAACGATTCGGCAATACCCTGATAATCGGCGCCGGCGTAGGGTTCGACCATCGTGCGCATGTCCAACGTTTCACCGCCCCATCCGGGAACGATGATCGGGGTGCCGGGCCGCCGCAGCTGGGCAATGACCAGGCCCGCCAGGGTGCCAGCGTTGACCAATGCCATCGCCCCGGCCATCGTCATCGGGGCGGTAAGACCGCCCGAACCCACGGGGATGTAAAGCGCCGGCAACCCTTTGTCCGCCATGAAGAGCAATTTCTCTAGCGCTTCTCGATTATGGCGCAGCCCGGTGGTCACATTGATATAGCATAAAATAAAAGGTCGCTCATGCAACACCGATGCACCGCCGGCAACGATCTCCGCCATTTCCACCGCATCCAGACACCCGCTCGTGTCATAGGTCACGTACACGATGGGCTTGGTGGTGTAATTCAACATCACTTCCATTTGAAAGCGATCGGCAACGATTTGGGGAACATCGCTGGGCAGGAACATCGACATCACGAAGTCGATGTTGGGCATGGCATCGCATAGGGTGATACCCTCTCGGACATCCTGGAGCACCGGCCGCCTGCGCTCACCGGTACGATGATCGATGATGTTAAGCAAATCCGAACCCGGCCCATAATAGCTGCGGTAACCCTCCAGGAGCAGCGTCGGATGACCGTTGCGATCGTAGATAACCAGGCGTTTAGGCGCTGTCTCCAACGCCTGTTCCACGAGGCGCGAGGGGATGCGCACCCGGTTGCCGTCGAAGACCTCGGCGCCAGCGCGTTTGAGCAGATCGAGCGCTTCCTGGAGATACAGGCGCACACCGGTGCGCTCCAGAATCTGCAAGCTGGCCTCATGTAATCGCCGGCATTGTGTTTCGCTGAGGCGCGCGAAGGCGAGTCTGCTGTGATGAGGAGTGATGTCGATACCGTGTTCCATATCATAAATCTCCTGGTAATGGTGCTATGCGGCAGTGCAAAAGACTTCTCCGAGTCACTGAAAGACGAAGGTGATTCGGAATCCGGCGCGCCCGAACACGGCTTATGGCCCAGTGGCGCGGATGTCGACCAACTCCTGACCTTCGATCTGTTGCAATACGGCCACCAATTCGTCACGCGTTGCGGCGCTGATCTTGATGACCACATCCCAATAGCCCGGCTTGCGTGGCGTGGGCAAGCTGCCAGCGGCGTCGATCCCCCAGCCCTTTGACGCAACCGCAGCGGTGATCTTGGCGAATTCACCGGCACGGTCGGGCACGCGTATGGTCGCGCGCCAGCCCGGCACCTGAAGCCCGAGCAGGTTGGTCAGCTGCGTGAGCAGATCTGATTCCGTGATGATCCCGATCACAATCCCCTCTTCCAGGACGGGAAGACACCCGATCCGGTGGGTGACCAGAATCCGAGCCGCTTCCTCGATGGGGGTATCGGGCGTGGCCGTGATGACATCCTTGCCGCGCACCATAACATCTTTGACTTTGAGGCCGGAGAGAAGGCGCGTGATCTCCCATACGTTCAAGCTGCTGAGCTCAATCGGAGAGATGCGCAGGTTCTGCCTGGTGACCAGACCCACCAATCGCTTGCCCCTCTCGACGACGGGCACATGGCGGATGTTGTTCTCGGCCATCATGCCCTGCACCTCGACGATTGAGGTATCCGGTGTCACCATCAGCGGATGCCTGGTCATATAGTCCCCGACAAACATAGCGTCCTCCTCAGGGGGTGGTGCAGAGGGTGGTGACCACGGGTTCCATCTTGCGCAGCTCCTCCAGGGGTATATGACACAGAATATAATGCTGCTCTGTGTTATACCGCTGTGGCGGAGGCTCTACTTCGCATACCCTGCCCCGGTCGGGCAACATGTTGCGCCGCGGACAGCGCGTGTGGAAGACACAACCGCGGGGTGGATTCAACGCGCTCGGCACATTGCCCTCCAGGCGGATGCGCTTCTGTGCAGCACATGGGTCTGGGATGGGCACGGCGGAAAGCAATGCCTCGGTGTAGGGATGATAGGGCGGCGCATAGATCGCCTCGGCAGGCCCAAACTCGACAATGTGGCCCAGATACATCACCGCCACGAGATCCGAGAAGAACCGCACCACACTAAGGTCGTGGGCGATGAACAGCATGGTGGTATTATAGCGTCTCTGGATGTCGAGCAACAGATTGAGCACTGCTGCCTGCACGGAGACATCCAGCGCGGAGACCGGCTCATCGCACAACACCAGCTCGGGGCGACTGGCAAACGCACGCGCGATGCCCACCCGTTGTTTCTCACCGCCGCTGAGCTGGCTGGGGAAACGATCATAGTAGCTGGAATCCAGCCGCACCGCGTGCAACAGGCGAATGACCTCGTCATAGACCTGGTCAGGTGGCACCGTTTTGAAGCGTTGCAAGGGGCGCGCAATTTGTTGCCCTACCGTATAAGCGGGGTTCATCGTCGAATCCGGGTTCTGAAAGACCATCTGCAGCTCTTGGATCAGCTGCACATCGCGCCGTGTGACCGGCACACTGATGTCAAAGCCCAAAAACTGCAGGACGCCCGCCGTTGGGGATTCCAGCCCGATGATGGTTTTCGCCAGGGTGCTCTTGCCACAGCCCGACTCCCCCACAACGCCCACCGTGATGCCCTTGGGAACGCGCAAGCTCACGCCATCCACCGCTTTGATGCGCTGCTTCTTGCCCAGACCGAACAGACTGAGCACCGAACGGGAAGGCTGCTCGTAATAAGTTTTCAGATTCTCAATTTCCAGGAGGGTCTCTTGCCCCGAAGTGGCACGCGGTTCGACAACGGGCAAATCGATTTCCTCAGACGGTTGCCATACAGCAGGGTCGATCTCTCCGGCGTAGAAACAACGTGCACTGTGACCCGGGGTGATCTCCTGCAACATCGGGCGCTCGTTGCGACATCGTTCCGTGGCATAATCGCAGCGCGGTGCGAATATGCAGGCGCCCCAAAGCCGATCGTGGGGAGCAGGAACACGCCCCCGAATGGGATAGAGGCGACTCTCTTCCTTGGTGATGCCCAGTTTGGGCACGCAGCGCATCAATCCTTGGGTATAGGGATGCAGTGGATGGGCGAAGAGCTCCTTTACCGTCGCCCGCTCGACCAGCTCGCCGGCATACATCACCGCCACCTGGTCACAGATACGCGCCACCACGCCCAGATTGTGGGTGATGTAGATGATACCAGTATCGAAGTCACGCTTGAGCTCCGCGATCAAATCCAGGACAGCCGCCTCGACCGTCACGTCCAACGCCGTCGTGGGCTCATCCATAATGAGCAGCGCGGGGTTGTTCAACAGAGCCATAGCGATCACTACGCGCTGCTGCTGCCCACCCGAGAGCTGATGGGGATAACGTTTCATCACATTGGGCGCATCCGGCATATACACCCGTTCCAACATTTCGATAGAACGACGCCACGCTTCGGCGCGGGAGATGTTGCGGTGGACGATGAGCACTTCCGCGAGCTGCTCCCCAATCGTGAGCGAGGGGTTCAGCGCCTGCATCGGGTCCTGATAGACCATCGTGATCTGGTCGCCGCGCAGGATGCGCAGCTCCTTCTCGGAGCGCCCCACCAGCTCACGCCCCTGGAACCTGATGCTCCCTTCGACGATGCGCCCGTTAGGACCGAGGAAGTCGAGGATGCCAAAAGCTACCGTGGTCTTGCCACACCCCGATTCCCCGACGAGGCCCAACGTCATCGCTCGATTGACCTCGAAGGAGACCTGCCGCACCGCCTCTACTTCCCCGTAACGGGTGGCATACGAGATGGACAGGTTTTCGACTTTCAGGATAGGCGGCAAGGGATGAAAGCGCGTTTGCATCAGTTCACCCGCTCAACGATAGCGTGCTAGTTCCTCGCGCAACCCGTCGGCGAAGAGATTAAGGCCCACCACCAGCGATGCGATCGCGACAGAGGGCCACAGCGCAGCCCAAGGACTGCCCGCCATGATATATTGCCGGCCCTTCGCCACCATACTCCCCCAGTCCGGCGAAGGGGGTGGCAATCCCAGCCCCAGAAAACCCAGGGTGCCCATCGCAAAGATGGCATAACCCACACGCAACATCGCGTCCACGATCAGTGGACCGCGAGCGTTGGGAAGGATTTCGTGAAACATAATGTACCAGACGCTCTCGCCACGGATTTCGGCAGCCCGGATGTAATCGCGGGTGCGAATGTCGAGCGTGAGACTGCGCACCAGGCGCGCAATGCCCGGCGTCCCCACGATGGCGATCGCCATCACGATGTTGAGCGCTGAGGGTCCAATGGCTGCGATGATGATCATGTAGAGCAGGATGACCGGGAAGGCCATCATAGCATCCAACAGGCGCATCACCACTTCATCAATCCATCCGCCCAGGTAGCCGCCCAATAAGCCCAGGACTGAACCGGTGACCAGCCCCAGGAAAACGCCCCACAGCGCAATGCCACCCGGCAGCCACAGGGATTCGTTGATGGGCAACATAATCAAAACCAACCGCGCCCCATAAATCAGCCGTGCCCAGATATCGCGCCCCAGGTGGTCCGTACCCAGCGGATGTGCCGCAGAAGGGGGAGCATTTTGTAGCTTGTAATCCTGATCAAACGGTCCAAAAGGGGTCAGAAAGGGGGCAAAAATGGCTGCCATGATCCAGAAACTCACGATCGCCAATCCCACCATAGCCGTCCTGGAACGCCCGATGATCAAGATCCCTTCCCATAGCCGCCGCCAGCGCGATGGTCGTCGAACTATGGCGCTCAACAACGTCCGCTCAATCGCAGCCATCGTTCCCCCTCAATGACATCCCTCTCATCCAACTCTCTCTGCCACCGGATCGAAGGATCTCCTCATATGTTATGTCAAGTATAGCGGATGCGCGGATTGAGGAAAGTGTAGATGACGTCCGCGATCAGCTGTGTGCCGACCGCCACCGCGACCAGGATCATCGCCCCTGCCTCGATGGCGTTGAAGTCCTTGAACAGTGCCGAGGCGAGCAGATAGCTGCCCAGGCCGGGGTAGCCAAAGATGGCCTCGACCACCACAATCCCACCCAAGAGCCAGTTGACATGGAGCATAATCACCGTGATCGGCGCCATCAGCGCATTGCGCATCACGTGCTTGAAAATGATGCGCCGATAGGGCAGCCCCTTGAGAAATGCCGTGCGCACATAAGCGGCTTTCATAACTTCCACAGTGCTGGCGCGGGTGATGCGCAGCACATATCCCAGCTCGACCAGGGTGAGCGTCAACACCGGCAGGATGAGCATATCAGGCCTTGTCCAGGGTGCCTGCTCACCAAACACGGTGGCTCCTGGCATCCATCGCAGCCACAGGGCAAAGATGAGAATCAGGAAAATCCCGGTGGCAAACTCTGGCGTCACCGAGAACACCATGCCACCGATGGACAATACACGATCCAACGGTTTCCCCTCATTGAGGCCGGCCACCAGGCCGAGGAGCAGGGAAAGTGGCATCACCACCACAAAGGCGATGCCGGCCAGCACCAGGGAATTGCGCAGGCGGGAGAAGAGCAAGTCCGCTACGGGTCTGCCGGTGCGCAACGACATGCCGGGATCTCCCCGCAACAACCCCTTTTGCAAGGGGATATACTCCACCGGCCCCCCGGAAAACGCTTTCCAGCCGGTGCCCACGATAAACACCCACGTCTCTTTTCCGCTGCCCTTCTCCCAGCGCACGGCGTGATTTTGTGTGTCCACACCCCAGAACGTCCGGGCGACACGGGCCTGACCGGCCAGACGGGTGCGCACGATCGTCTCACTGCTCTTGGCAAATAGCTCCGCCGCGTGAGCGATCGCCTGGCGCGCCGTCTCGACATCCCCTCCCTTTAAGCTGTCCGCTGCGCGACTCAGCTCTTCCGAGAGCGTGACATCCGCCGCTTTCAACGCTCGCGCCACGCGCTTCAAACTCACCCCGAGAACACGCTGTTGCCCTCCGTCCAACGGAGTCTTTACAGGGTCAGCCATATCCCGCAGCACCGTTATGGCCTGCGCGTAGTCGTTGCTCTCCAAAGCTTGCACAAGGGTGCTCAGACCCGCAGTGAGTGCCTCCAAGCGGATGGATGCCTCACTCAGGATGAGACGTGCCGTATCGGGATCACCTCCCTCCAAGCTGCTGACTGCTTGTTCCATCTGTTGAGCCAGTTCGGGATCCACCGCTTTGATCCGATCAGCCGCCTTTGCCACGCGCCGCGCCATGGCGCGCAGCTGGGCGGTTTGATATTCACCCCCTGGTGACCGCGAGAGCTCCTGGACCACCGCGAGCGCCTGAAGTATTTCATCTGCCTTGATTTCAGCCGCCGCCTGCTCAAACACATCCCGTCGGCGCAGCGCAGCAGGATCCATCAGCGCCTCCAGTGCCGCTTCGGGTTGTTCCAGTGCTGCCGCCAGCTCCTCTGGGCGTTCCTTCCTCTCGTGTAAGAGCTGCAAAATCCGCTCCAGCTGCTCGAGGATCGCCTGGCGGTCTGCCTCATTGAGGTGCGTGTCGGCGAGCAGCTCCACGCGCAACGCTTCAAGGCGTTCGATCTCCAGGATGGGGTCACGGATTTGCCACCTGGCATTGTCCTTCGCTTCGACAATGGTTCCATCCGGTTGCCTGCGCTGCGCGATGAGATCATCTCCCTGGAGCTTCCAGCGGATCAGAGTGCCATCCGGCTCACCCGCCCACCACTCCTGAAAGCCGTCAGGAGTAATGACGCGCGTGAGCGGCATGCCGACGCGTGCCGCGGCACGCCAGTCACTCCCGACCAACCAATTGACGTAGCGCTCGAACAAGGGACGATCAAGACCAGTCTGAGCTAGAAAGGAAGCTTCCTGCTCCGGGGTGATGTGAATGCCCAACACGTTGCGCGCCACATTGCCAGGTGAAGCTTCGGTGATCAAGAATACGGTCACCGACACGATCAACATAGTCAACAGCATCAGGAGCACGCGGCGCACGATAAACTTAGCCACGCGACAAACCTCTCCCCTCGAGTTGGAAATATCCTACAAGCCCACGAACGCTGAGAACAATGGGAGCTCCACTGCATCAGCCAGGCACAACCACGCTCTACACAAGGCCACTTCCAGCCATAGGGCATGGGTAAAGCAAAAAAAAAATCAGAGGCACCGTCACGAAGGTCTCCACGTGTCTGAGTATGAAGTTCTTCGCGACGATCCTGGGCAATGCCAGAAGATCACATCTGTGTCGGACCAACCTCGCTTCACGTTGGTAAGCTCGGCGGTGCGACACTGGTCGCACCGCCGAGACCGCTGACAACCGCGCTACGCCTTCTCCTTCCATACCTGGTTGAAAAGGGCGTAGGCTGTGGGATGAGGGGGCACCCCATGGACGCCCTTGCGGAACGGGATATGAATGTTTTGCCACCAGGCAATGCCGATGGGCCCGCGATCCATCATGATCTGCTCTAGGTCGCAGAAGATCTTGCGGCGCTCCTCCACATCCAGCGTACCATTTGCCTGGATGAGCAGCTGGTTGAACTCGTCATCCACCCAGCGGGTCTCATTCCACGGGACGGGGTTACCATCCGCATCGGCGGTATATCCCAGGTTGAGCACCATCGTGCCCAGAGGGCGATGCGTCCAGGGTGTGATGCCCAGATCGACCTCCGTCCACTTCTCCCAATACTGCGCGTTGGGCATCGTATTGATGTTGATCTTGAAGCCGGCTGCCGCCGCATCCTCCTTGAGCACCTCCGCATAAGAGACCACATCCGGCCAGCCGGTGCCGACCGCCAAATTGACCTCCAATCCATCCGGATACCCTGCCTCGGCGAGCAGCTGCTTGGCTCGTTCGGGATCGTACTTGGGGATGGGCTTCTCACAGTACTCAGGATGCTTGGGATAGACGTGGAAATCGGCGCCCAGCAAACCCTGTCCGAAGTAGGCCAAGTTCATGATTTTCTCGCGGTTCTGGCACAGCTTGAGCGCCATGCGGACATTGTTGTCGCTCCAGGGCTCCATGTCCACCCGCATGCGTAGCACGCGTACCTGCGCTGTAGCAGCTTGCAGCAACGTGACGTTCGGGTCATCCTTCAACCCTAGGTAAGCATCGATGCCTCCCAGGTCGCCCATGTCCAGCACGTCCACCTCACCGGCACGAATCGCTGCCATCCAGGCAGTGAAGTCCTCGCCCATGTCGATCCATTCCATGGCATCCAGATAGGGCAATGGTTTGCCATCCTCGCCCTTCTGCCAATAATCCTCACGGCGTTTGAGCAGGACACGGCCACCTTCGCTGTATTCCGCCAACGTATAAGGGCCCGTCCCATGCGGTGCCTTGAGGAAGTCACCTTCGAAGGTGCGGTGATTCAGCACCAGGGCAGGGTAATGGAACAGGTGCTCGGGCACAGCGATCTCCGGGCGGTCGAGGTGGAGCTTCACCGTGTAATCATCCACCTTTTCCACATTTTCGGGCCGCAGGTAGCTCATCAGCCCCAACATCGAGGAACCGACATCCTCGTCCAGCCACTGCCCAAAAGTGAAGACCACGTCGTCGGCGTTGAACTCATCCCCGTTGTTATGCTTGATACCCTTGCGCAAATAGAGCGTCCAGGTCTTCAGGTCTTCGCTGGCCTCCCACCTCTCCAGCAACAGGGGATGGGTGATGTTGTTCTCATCGGTTTGGGTCAGATATTCCGCAACTTGGCGCAACTGGTTGGAAGGGGCAACCCAAGAGAACTGAGCGGGATGGGTGACCTTGTGCACGCGACTGGCAATTTTCAGCGTACCGCCGCGCACCGGGATGGCGGCCCTGCGAGGCGCTGGCTTGATCGCCTCCTGGGAGAGGAATTCGGTCGCGGGTTGTGGCACAGCTGCCAGGGTGCTGGCCGTGGCTAGCGAGGTGCCCAACAACACCGCATAACGGATGAACTCACGCCGTGAAATCTTGCCCTTCCGCAATTGCTCCTGAAGGTAAGGAACAGCTGGGTGTAAATTTTCGCTTGGCATGATTCTTCTCCTTCCTTAGTCTTGTGTTCGCATGTATCACATCTCTGAACATCACAAGCCATCCAGGCTTATAAAAATTTATGCTCTTCTAACCCCAGAATCGAGAACCTCCTTTCACCTTCAGGATATTCCGTACTTGAATCAGATTCTCCTCGAACGAAGGTACTGGTGGACACATTCTATCACACCCTCATTTACCGAGCAACTGAATCCCAGGGTTTTGGCCGCCACCATCAAAGATGGTATAATGAATTGCTGAAATTCTGAAGGAACCGACCCGCAAAATCATCGATTCGGTAACTGGCACGCTATGGCGAACGGTAAGAACCTGCCCCGTTACGAGGCTGAAGACATCCATGTCCTGGAGGGACTGGAAGCAGTCCGCCGACGTCCCGGCATGTATGTTGGCGGCACCGATCTCAAGGCGCTGCATCACCTGATCTACGAGGTCGTCGATAACTCGATCGATGAAGCGCTTGCCGGGGCATGCACGCGCATTGATGTGATCATCCACCCCGACCAGAGCGTGACAGTGGAGGATAATGGACGCGGCATACCGGTTGCGCCGCATCCTGCCAAACAAATCTCAACCCTTCAACTGGTGATGACCACCCTGCACGCCGGCGGCAAGTTCAATGGGGGTGGCTACAAAGTCTCCGGCGGCCTGCATGGGGTAGGCGTTTCGGCAGTCAATGCCCTGAGCGAATGGATGGAGGTGACGGTCAAGCGCGAAGGCAAGGTCTTTCGGCAACGGTACGAACGCGGCGTGCCGTGTGGCCCGGTGGAAATGGTGGCTGAGTTACCACCAGAACGCGCGACGGAGACCGGAACGCGTACCACTTTTCGGTATGATCCGACTATCTTCAAAGAGGTGGAAGGGTATCGTTTCGACGCCTTGGCACAGCGCTTCCGGGAAATGGCCTTCGTCACCGGGGGCATTACGATTTATTGTCGCGACGAACGCGAGCTCCCTCCGCGCGAGTTAACCTTCCATTTTGAGGGCGGCATCGTCTCCTTCGTTCGCTACCTCAATCGCAATCGCAACACATTGCACCCCGTCTTTTATGTCGCCAAAGATGTAGAGGGGGTAGGCATCGAAGTAGCAGTGCAATACAGTGATGCATACACCGAGAGCGTGTATAGCTTTGCCAATACGATCCACACGGTGGACGGTGGCACCCATCTGACTGGCCTGCGCGCTGCCCTCACGCGCACGATCAACGACTATGCACGCAAACAGGGTCTCCTGAAAGAAAACGAGCCCAATTTCAGCGGCGATGACACGCGCGAGGGTCTTACCGCCATCGTCTCGGTCAAACATCCAGACCCTCAGTTCGAAAGCCAAACCAAAGTGAAACTCATGAACGCCGAGGTCAAGGGTCTGGTCGAGTCGCTCGTGGTGGAACATTTCGGCGCCTATCTAGAGGAGAACCCGCGCGAAGCGCGCGCCATTGTGGAAAAGTGCCTGACCGCCTCGCGTGCCCGCGAAGCGGCACGACGCGGGCGCGAGC
>JBMFPH010000084.1:0-13417 GCA_049969215.1 Anaerolineae bacterium
GATATTTTAGCTCTCTTGTATGATAACCCTGCATATAAGCAGCTGGTGAAGGCATTGTCTGCCGGTCCACCGCAGCGGCTTACTGCGCCATTGGGCGTGCTATCCGCGGCGCGGCCGGCCTTACTGGCCGCCTTACATGCCCACCTGAACCGTCCTATGTTGGTAGTGGTGGCACGCGCGGATGCAGCGCGCACACTTACCCAGCAAATCCAGCTATGGTCGGCGCATCCTGAAGCGGTACTGCGTCTGCCGGACCCGGATGCCCTGTTCTACGAGCGCATTGCCTGGGGACGCGACACGGTATGCGAACGCATCCGCGTGTTGGCTGCTGTGGCTACCTGGCCCCTCGAGGCAGACAACCGTCCACCGCCCCTGCTGGTGACCTCGGCACGTGCGCTGATGCTCAAAACCATCCCACCTGCGGAATTGCGCGGAGCGGTTCGCAATGTGCATGTGGGGCAGCGCATCAATCTGAACGATCTGCTGGTACACTGGATCCAGCTCGGCTACCAGCCGGTCAGCGTTGTTGAAGAACCGGGTAGCTTCAGCCGACGGGGAGGCATCCTCGACATTTTCTCGCCGTACCAGCCGCGTCCGGTGCGCATCGAGCTCTTCGGAGATGAGGTCGAATCACTGCGTACATTTGACCCGCTCACTCAGCGTTCCGAGCAACACATCCAGCGCTTCAAGGTGGTGCCGGCCCATGAAGCACTGGCGCGACATGGCCCAGAAACACGGGAAGCTCTCAGAAAGATCGATCTATCGAACTGCCATCCTGCCGCGCGCGCAAGCTTCGAGGAAGACTTCGAGCGCCTTGAACGCGCAGAACGTTTCCAGGGTATTGAG
The DNA here is from genome assembly GCA_049969215.1 of Anaerolineae bacterium. Classification (GTDB taxonomy): domain Bacteria; phylum Chloroflexota; class Anaerolineae; order 4572-78; family NAK82; genus NAK82. The sequence continues at coordinate 847 of JBMFPH010000084.1, forward strand.
TTCTACATGCCTTTCTTCTACGACCCGCCGGCCGGGCCGTTCGACTATTTGCCCCCGGATGGATTGTTGGTCGTCGAGGATCCGCTCGAACTGAGCACCGTCATGGACGAGCTGGATGTCCAGGCCCAGGAGCTGCTCCAGGAGCTCATGCGCCATGGTGAGTTGCCATCTGGCCTGCCACGGCCCTATTTCGCCCCTCAGGAAGTCAGGGATTTCTTGGTTGCACGTCCCCACCTCATCCTCAGTCGCGAAGGGTGGGAGACGTCCGCTGGCGCACCGGGGGATGAGGCAGCAGCCACTCCGATGTTGGGAGCGCTTTTCGCGCCAGCCCCGGTCTATGGCGGGCAGGTCAAACGCCTGGCCGACGACCTGCGCGAGCGGACGCGTGCAGGTGCGTGCATCGTTTTGGTGAGTCGTCAAGCAGCACGCCTGGGTGAGATTCTTGCAGATCGCCAGATAGCGTTTCAATCCGGCACGCCGTTGCCCAGCCCAGAGGAACTGAACGAAACGGTCGCCCTGGCGACCGAAGGCGTCGAAACCATCGTTCCGCAGAAACGAGAGATGCTCCGCGCTGGCATCACCCTGATTCAGGGATCTCTCGCCGAAGGCTGGGTGCTCGATCAGACCTCATCTTCTCTATCGGTGGAAGAGCACGCTGCGGGCGAGCGGATGGGATGCCTGTTGCTGCTCACCGATGCCGAGATCTTCGGCTACTACAAGCCGGAACCGCGCCGACGCACCCCCTTCATCCGCCGCGCTGTGACGCCGGAGAGCTTCTTCGACTTTCAGCCGGGCGATTATGTCGTACACGTAGAACATGGCATTGGCATCTTCCGCGGGCTGGTGAAGCTCAACCTGGATGGAGTAGAGAACGAGTATCTCCAGGTGGATTACGCCGCCAACGATCGCCTGTACGTGCCGGTGCATCAAGCGGACCGGCTATCCCGTTACGTCAGTGTGGATGATAAACCACCGGTGATCTATCGTTTGGGCACTGCGGAATGGAGCATGGTGAAGCGGCGTGCCCAGCACGCTGTAGAAGAGATCGCCCAAGAGCTGCTAGAGCTCTATGCTGCGCGCGAGATCACCCCGGGATTCGCATTCGCCCCCGATACCCCATGGCAACAGGAGTTAGAAGCTGCTTTCCCCTACGTCGAAACGGAAGACCAGCTGCGTGCAATTGCCCAAGTGAAGCGGGACATGGAGAAACCCAAACCGATGGACCGCCTGATCTGCGGCGATGTCGGCTACGGCAAGACCGAGGTCGCATTGCGCGCCGCCTTCAAGGCGGTTATGGCCGGCAAGCAGGTGGCGCTCCTGGTACCCACGACGGTACTAGCCCAACAGCACTACCAGACCTTTAGCGAGCGTCTGGCGCCGTACCCTGTAGTGGTGGAGATGCTCTCGCGTTTTCGCTCGCGCAAGGAACAAGAGGAGATTCTGCAGCGCCTGCGTGAGGGCAAAGTGGATATCGTCATCGGAACACACCGTCTGCTCCAGAAAGACGTGCGCTTTAAGTCGCTCGGGTTGCTTATCATTGATGAGGAGCAGCGTTTCGGCGTCAGTCACAAAGAACGCTTGAAAAAGATGCGCACCGAGGTGGACGTCCTGACGTTGACGGCCACACCCATTCCACGCACGCTCTACATGTCGCTCAGCGGTGTGCGGGATATGAGCACGATCAATACGCCGCCAGCGGAACGGTTGCCCATCAAGACCAACGTCTGTCCCTATGATGAGACGCTGATCCGCACTGCCATCCTGCGCGAGCTCAACCGCGGGGGGCAGGTCTACTTCGTGCACAATCGGGTGCTGGGCATCGAACAGGTCGCACAACGCCTGCGCCATCTGGTGCCCGAAGCGCGCATCGCCATCGCTCACGGACAGATGCCGGAGAGCCAGTTGGAACGGGTGATGGTCGATTTCGTGGCGCGCAAGTACGACGTTCTGGTGTGTACCTCGATCATCGAAAGCGGTTTGGACATCCCCAATGTCAATACCATCATTATCAACCAGGCGCATCAATTCGGGCTGGCGCAGCTGTATCAGTTGCGTGGACGGGTAGGACGCGGCGCCGTGCGCGCTTATGCCTACCTGCTCACACCGCGCCACATGGAAATTGGCGAGGCAGCGCGCAAACGCCTGGAAGCCATCGCCGAGGCGAGCGATCTGGGGGCCGGACTGCGCATCGCTATGCGCGACCTAGAAATGCGTGGTGCCGGCGACATCCTGGGTGCCCGACAACATGGACATATCGCCGCGGTGGGCTTCGACCTCTATACGCGCCTGCTGGCACAAGCCGTGCGCCAGCTGCACGACGGACGCCAGCTTCCCCAGCCGGAAGGAGAGGACACGCTCGCTTATCTGGAACCGTTGCAGGAAAGCGTCCAGATCAGCCTGCCTTTGCAGGCGTATCTGCCGGAGGACTACATCCCAGATGCTGCGCTGCGCTTGCGCCTCTACCGGCGTATGGCGGGCATGCTGAGCCTGGCCGATGTGGAAGCCATGGCGCAAGAGCTGCGGGATCGCTTTGGCGAGCTACCGTCGCCGGTATGCAACCTGCTCTACCAGCTGCGCCTCAAGGTGCTGGCATCCGAATCCGACGTGCAGTCTATCAGCGTGGAGGCGGGTCAGATCCTCATCAAGGCGGAGGGGCTGGAGCACCTCAATCGCGAGGCGTTGCAACGCTACGTAGGCGCCACCGTGCGCGTCTCGCGCCGTCAGATCTGGCTGCCGCTACACCCCGACACAACCGTCTGGCAGGCCGAGCTAGAGCGCGTCCTACGCCTGATGCACCGTATGCTACACGACCCGGGGCGGTAAGAGTTACACGAGCAATCTGCTCAGCAGGTGCGCATACTCTATATCGGGCGTGTATCCCCCGAAAACAAGCGTTAATTCTTGAGCACTACGGGCAGGTAGACCTCCTTCGTCGGCAGGCGGTAGGCGACGCGCAGGCCGCACAGCAGCATCGAGCTGCCCGATTGGTTGGGCCGCCAGTTGAGCACGTAGGAGTAGTTAGCATAGTCGAACACCTCACCCAGGTAGCCACTCACCGTTGTGCCATAACCACCGCTGCCACTCGATGAGACTGAAGTGCGGTCGCTGTAGCCCCCCACATCATCATAGCGGGTGATCCAGGCTTGGCTGTTGTTGGTGCTCGTGTCGTAATAGTAGATGCGCAAATAGTCCACCCGGCTGCCCTGAGGGACCTCCAGATGGATGTTGAAAACTTCAGAACCAACACCCGCATATATGCAGCCCCCATTACCACTGCTGTTCCAGCTGCTGCTGTTGCGCGGCCGCAACGCCGACCCAGCTACGTGGCGATAATAGAAACCGGACCATTGGCCGCTCACACCTGTGCATTCTGATAGTAGGTGTCTTGGTCGGGCTGAGGTTCGCTGAAGAACTGATCCCAATTGGGGGGCGGCGAGTCCGCTGGCTCCGAGGCGCTCGGCTCGCCTGCCTCGGCAGCGCCGAGGTAGGGGAGGCCTGCATAGCCATCTTCATCCGGCCAATCGCCCGGGTGACTGGCGGGTATGACCGCCGCCACCGCTTGACCCTCTTCATTCCCGCTTGGCTCGGAAGCGGTTGATTCGGGCTGATACGGATCCCCAGTGTATCCGTTTTCATCCGGGGCGTTGCCATCCGGCTCGTGTGCAGACGGGGCAACAGCAGGAGCTTCGGCGCCTGATTCAGCAGAAGGGGGCCCCTGTTCTGGCGGCCCAGCTGTCACAATGGCAGCAGTCCAGACGATGAGCAGCCCAAGTGTCAGTATAACAACTAGCTGCAAGATACGTGTGGTATACATAACTTTTCCTCCTCCATCATTGGCAAAATTAGAGTTAGAAAAGGTAAGAGATGCTGCTCTTCGGAAGTCCATGCTTCAGGCTGAGCACAGAGAGGACAGAGAAGAGAGGCACTCGATAATTGATAATTCGGATTAGTATTACTAGTATAGCACAATCCCTCCAGTGTGTCAATGATTTTTTTGTAGTTTCTCATAAATTTTTCCTCCAACAGATTTCTCAGCCCGGTGCCCCTGTTGCCTACGCGCCTGTGCCCGATTGACGTCCTGCACAGCAACTCCCGATGTCGCTCCCTCACGGCTGCGGGTGGATCATTGGGAAGTGTGTTCACCGTGCTTACACAATCCAGACGGGATACGCTGATCGTTCGGTTTACGGTAACTTTTTGCGTCCTTGGCACAATTTAGCTGTATAATTGAAGAGATGCTACACAGGGGCCACTGCTGTTGCCACCGCAGACATACCAGGTGCGTCATCACCGTACATGTACTCTTTGATGGTACGTGACGACCAAAATACCTCCGTCCCTTCCGGAAGTCGTCATTTACACCGATGGCGCATGTGATCCCAACCCCGGCCCCGGGGGATGGGCAGCAGTGATCTTGCTGACCGGCCGCCACCCTCAGGAGCTGGCTGGCAGCGAAAGCCATACGACCAATAATCGTATGGAGCTGCGCGCCGCCATCGAGGCATTGGCAACGTTGCATGGCCCTCATCGTGTCCATCTGTACACTGATTCGGAGTACCTGCGCCGTGGGATCACCGAGTGGCTGCCTAATTGGGAGAGACAAAACTGGAAAACCTCGCGGTGCACTCCGGTCAAGAATCAGGACCTGTGGCGGCGCCTTGCTCAGCTCATGCGCCATCATCAGGTCCATTGGCACTGGATCAAAGGACATGCAGGTGATCGCTGGAACCAATATGTGGACCGCCTGGCACGAGCGGCGCTCTCCAGAAGGACAGGGTGATGGTGGCACATCCTAGAGGGCTCATGTGCACATGAACACTGAATTGACCGAGGCACGCAAACCTCCTCCGCAACCATACGATGAGCAAAGTGAGGACGTCTCTCCAGAGGTGCCCAGGCAATCAGCGTTGAGCTTTCCCTGGGTATTTCTGTTGTTTGTGGCATTTCGTTGGCTGACGTTGCTGTTGCTGCGCCCGGGCGGCTTCATCCGCGATTGGTCCGATTTCGATACCTTTCTCGGCTTTGCCTCACTCTCCGACTACGGGCTGTACCCCTTTGTGCATTATTGGCTAGAGTGGCCGCCCCTCTTGCCGTGGGTGGCAGTGGGTGCCTATCAGTTGAGCTCTCAGCTGCCGGCCTGGACGGATGATCCGCGGTTGTGGTTTGTGTTAACTCTGGGAAGCGTTTACGTGCTTTTTGAGGCCGGCAACCTGACATTGATCTATCTCATCTCAAAGCGCTTATACCGTACGGAGAGACGGAACATCCCCGTGTTGCGCCCGGTCTGGCTCTATGCCTTGCTGTTCGTCCCACTCTATACCATGTTGGGATTCTTCGATGCCGTCGCTCTCTTTTTCCTGCTGCTCGCCTTGTATTTGGCGTTGCGCGAACAAGTGGTGCGTTCAGCCATTGCCACCGGGATCGGCTTTATGGTCAAGATCATCCCGCTTCTGTTTCTTCCCGTCGCGGTGCGCCAGCTGTGGAACCTGGCTGCGGACCGACGCGCCGGATTGCGCGACGGGATGCTCTACATGGTGAGTGTCGCGCTGGCCCTTCTGGTGCTGGCAGCGCCTTTTCTGCTGGTGCAGCCGGCATGGTTACTAGCGATGCTGCGTTCCGTGCTCGGACGTTCGTCCTGGGAGACGGTCTGGGCTGTTATGGAAAGCTATTACGGCTTCGGCGCGGTGGCGGGCAATCGCCTCGATGCCACCGAAAACACCTTTGCCATCCACGCTGCCACGCTGCCCTGGTGGCTGATAGCGTTCCTGTTCCTCCTGTTGTATACGCTCATATGGGTGCAACGCGCTGATTACACCCAGCCGCGCAATGTGGTTGCCCTGACCGGTTTCACCGTGACCTTTTTCCTGCTCTATTCCAAGGGATACAGCCCGCAGTTCCTGGTCTATCTCCTGCCTTTTATCGTTCTGCTCTTTCCCAACCGCCGCGGTGTAGCTTACAGTCTTCTGCTCACCGTGCTCAACGTCTTGGAACAGCCGATTTACTTTGTGCTGGTGCCGGACGCGCATCAATTGCTATTAGGGATCGTGGTAGCACGCTGGCTCATCTTGGGTGTCCTGACGCTGGAGTTTGCTTCTGTTATATGGGGGGCCACGTTGCAGCGACTGGAGTCCGTGCGCCGCTATGCGCCGGCTGCGCTTTCCGCCCTCGTAGGCATTGGCCTGGCGGCCGGCCTGCCCGGGGTGGCAGGGAGCTACGTACAGCGGCAGCTGCGGGAAGAGCCAGCGGCGCCGCTCATCGGTTACCTCAGCACACAACAGGCACAGGCGCAAACGCGCTGGCTGGTGCTGGACGACCATGCGCTGCTGCGCCATTTCAAGCCCTACCTGCACGCTGCTTATACGATCCGGGTGGCAGGCGGTGCGAACCTTCCCCCTGAAGCATCCAATCGCGCTCTGGAAGAGACACTTGGCGAGGCGACGCAGCTGTGGTTTGTCACGCAGCAGGTCGGGGAAGCGCCGAGACCAGCTCCAGCAGAGCTCGGAACGACATTGGTGCGCTATGACTTTGCGAACGATTATCAGCTCGAGTTGCTGACCCGTCGCGGAGGGAGTGCTCCATCTCCGCTTGCGCGCTTGGCGAACGGGATCGACTTGATCGGAAGCTCAGTGGAAAAAGGGGCAGATCACTCTGTAGAGGTAACCTTGTACTGGTGGGCGGTTGCGCCCCTCACACAGAGTTACACGGTCTTCACCCATGTCCTGAACGATGCAGGGAATTTCGTCGCCGGGCACGATAGCTTTCCAGACAACGGGCAGAATCCGACGCACACCTGGCAACGTGGCCACGTATATACCGATCAGCATACCATCACATTGCCGCCGGAGCTGCCCTATGGACGATACATCATAGTGACCGGTATGTATGACTATGATCTGCGGCGTATTCAAGTGTATCAGTCGGATGGCAGTCCGTATGAGAATTCTGCCATACCGATATGTGAGCTCAACCTTCCGTGAGCGCGAGTGTGTGAGAATAGATTTACCTGATTGAGGGAAGTTGGGGAGAAAAGATGCGCGTAGCACTGCTGGCGAATTTGAAAAAGAATGCCCCGGTATGGCCAGGTATGCCCCAAGATCTATGGGACGACCTGGACACTGAGGAAACAATCGAGGCGATCATGCGCGCGCTGGAGTGGCGTGGACACCATGTCACCTTCTTGGAAGGCGATCGCACCCTGTTTCATAACCTGGAGAAGCTCAAACCGGATATCTGTTTCAATATCTGCGAAGGCCATTTCGGCGATGCGCGTGAGGCGCAGGTGCCGGCCATCCTCGAATTCCTACGCATTCCCTATACGGGTTCGCGGGTGCTCACCTTGGCGCTTTGCCTGGACAAGCCGATGACCAAGCGCATTCTCACCTATCATGACTTGCCCACGCCTCCCTTTCAGGTTTTTGAGCGCCTTGACGAGGAGCTGGATTGCTCGACGATGGATTTTCCTTGCTTCGTCAAGCCGAGCCGGGAGGGAACCGGCATGGGAGTCTCGGGCGAGTCGATCGTGCACAACGAGACGGAGTTGCGTGTCCAGCTGCAGCGCATATTCGAACGTTATAACCAGCCCGCGTTGGTCGAGCGATTCATTGAAGGACGCGAGATCACGGTGGGGCTGGTGGGCAATCTGACCAAGCCAGCAGCGCGTCGAGTGCCGGAAGACGAAGATGCACCGCGCATCTTTGGGGGGCTGCATCTCTTCCCCCCGTTGGAGGTGAATATGGCGGCCTATCCGCCAGAAGAAGGGGGTGTATATACTGGGCATATCAAGGTGGAGATGGCACACGAGTTTCATTACTTGTGCCCTGCCCCGCTCAGTAAGGAGCAGGTCGATGAGCTCAACTGGCTGGCTGCTGCCACCTTTCGGGTGACCGGTTGCCTCGATGTAGCACGGGTGGATTTCCGGTTAGATATCCATGACAACAAGCCCTATATCCTGGAGATCAACCCGCTGCCAGGTCTCAACCCGGAATACTCCGACCTGTGTATCGAAGCTGCCGCCGATGGCTGGCGCTATGAAGAGCTGGTGAATCGCATTCTGGACGAGGCCATCCGACGCTATGGCCTGGACAAGAAAGGGGGGTGATATCCACAATGCGCTCAGATGACCAGGAGCCGCCCGGTGTTGTGGTGTTGTACAACCACAGCGCTCATTTGATGAAAGGGGAGCCGCGCGATTTGGTGGCGGATCAGGAGGTTGTGCAATGTGCCCACGCCGTTGCTGCTGCGCTGCAACGCAAGGGGTACCGCACCGCTCTGGTGCCAATTGCGCCTGCTAGCGGCATTTGGGAGAATAATGTGCTTGCATCTTGCCTGTCCGCCAATCCGGTGACCCGAGCGTCTGTAGAAGTGGAGATGGCGTTATTGCCCTATCCGCCTACCGAGTGGGTCGTGTTCAACTTGGGCGAGGGATTGGAGGGTAGGTTGTTTGAGGATGCGCGCATCGCGTGGGCGCTCGAGGCCATGGGTTATCGTTTCACCGGCTGTGAGGGCGATGCGATGAGCCGTTCGCTGAACAAGGCGCGTGCTAAACAGTTCCTGGTTACGTCCGGTGTCGCCACACCCCCATGGAAGGTGTTCCGACATCCGGATGAGGTCACGAGTGGTACATTGGAGGGCGTTAAATTTCCGGTGATCGTCAAGCCTGTGGCCGAGGATGCTAGCTTGGGCATTGGGCCGGAGGCAGTGGTTGCGAATGTGCGAGCGACGCGCGACCGCGTCGCCTATATTGTGGAAAAATATCGCCAGGCGGCCCTGGTGGAACAGTTCATCGACGGACGTGAGTTCAACGTCGCGCTGTGGGGCGATCCGGTCGAGGTGCTGCCACTGGCCGAGGTGGACTTTAGCGCTTTTGCCAACCCCTGTGAGCGCATAGTATCCTTTGCAGCTAAATGGGAACAGGATTCCTTCGAGTACTGGCATACACCAGTGCAGTGTCCAGCTCGAGTGGACGAATCACTGGCAGAGCACATTGTGCGGACTGCGCGATTGAGCTGGGAGACAATCGGCTGTCGCGGTTATGCGCGTGTCGATATGCGCATTGGCCATGACGGTGTGCCCTTCGTGGTGGAGGTTAACTGCAACCCGGATCTGTCTCCCGACGCCGGCTTCTATCGTGCTGCTCGCGCTGCCGGATACAGCTATGAAGATATGATCGAACACATTTTGCTTCTCTCAATAGGAGCGAACAATGTATGATTGAGATCTATGCTGCCCGGCCTGAAGATGGCCCGGGCATTCTGGAGATCGTCTCCAGAATCGATATCTTCAATTCCGCCGAGAAGGCGTGTGTGCAGGAGCTATGGAATGAGTATCTGAGTAAACAAACCGCAAGCGATTACAATTTCTTGGTCTGCCGCGACGGCGAGCGTGTTCTGGGATTTGCCTGCTATGGACCGCATCCATTGACGCGGAGTGCGTATGATTTACATTGGATTGCCGTGCTTCCTGAGGTGCAAGGGAAAGGCATCGGTCGCGCCCTACTGGAGTGTGTGGAAGCAGGAGTCCAGATAGTCGGGGGAACGCTGCTGGTGATCGAAACGTCCGGAACACCAGATTATCAGGCGACGCGACGTTTCTATGAGGCATGTGGCTACCAATGTCAGGCGATTATCCACGACTTCTATGCCGATGGAGATGACTTGGTGATCTTCGCCAAGTATCTCAATGGGCACTCAACAGCAGTGCGCCCTGCACAACACGCTGCTTGAGTTACATCGGATAACACGCACAGGAACGGGGCAGGTGGACCAGCGCCACTGTCGCGGCATCACAGGAGGTGCTTATGAGCGCCGTTACGGTGTCGCGGCAAGTCAGCAGCCGCGGCGATGAGCTGGCAGCATTGGTGGCACAGCGGCTCGGCTGGCGGTTGATCAGTCGCGAGCTGATCAACCGAGCTGCGCGAGAAGCTGGTGTGCCTGAAGTGGCACTTGCCGAAATGGATGAGCTGGGACTCCTCAATATCCGTCCGTCGGCACGCGGGTGGCGTGCCTACCGGATGCAGGTGGAGCGCATCATCCACAACCTGGCCGATGAGGGTAACGTGGTCATCGTCGGACGGGGTGGCCAGGTCGTCCTGCGCATGCGTCCGGACGTGTTGCATGTGCGCGTCGTGGCACCGCTCGAAATGCGCCTCAGTTGGTTGCAGCAGGAACGCGGTTTGAGCCGGGAAGCAGCCGCCGCCTATCTGGAAACCAGCTGCCGCACCCGGGCACGTTACATACGGCGCAGTTATCACGTCGATGTGAATGACCCCTCTTTGTATCATCTGGTCATCAATACCGGCCTGCTCTCGTTGGAGCAAGCGGCCAATTTGATTATCCAAGCGTTACGGGAAATCGGCGGCCTATGACACAACAAGATATCCCACGCCGCGACGTGGTGTTTTCACACCCCAGTGAGCAAGAATTCGCACACATTCTGGACTTTTATCAAATCCCTTGGGAATATGAACCGAAAGCGTTTGCGTTAGCTTGGGACGAAAATGGCAACGTCACCGAGGCTTTTACGCCCGATTTCTATTTGCCCGAGCAAGATCTATACATTGAGCTCACCACGATGGAGCAGCATCTCATCACGCGCAAACATCGCAAGTTGCGGCGGCTGTGCGAGCTATATCCGGACGTCAAAATCAAGCTCATCAACCGACATGCGTTCAAACAGCTCATGCTTAAGTACGGGTTGGATGAAGGAGAAATACCCGTTGGCAATACAGCTCGCAAGGAGTAAATTTCGGAGATGAGCTGGCCGATGAAGCTCTGCCCATTCGAGGGGTAGCGGTGAAGCCGATCATTATTGGAGTTGCAGGGGGCACTGCTTCAGGTAAAAGCACCGTTGCCGAGGCGATTCTGCAGCGTGTAGGCCGGGAACACATCGCTTACATCCAGCACGATTCTTACTATCGTGACCTGAGCCACTTGCCGCTGGAAGAACGCGCCCGGATGAACTTCGACCACCCCGATGCGCTTGAGACCGAGCTACTGGTGGAACATCTGCGACGGCTGCAAGCAGGGCAGCCGATTGAAGTGCCCACCTACGACTTCGCCACATATACGCGCACTGGACGCACACGTCGCATTGAACCACGCCGTGTCGTATTGGTGGAAGGGATTCTGATTTTCGTGGACAAGCAGCTGCGCGATATGATGGACATTAAGCTCTACGTGGATACCGATGCGGACATGCGCTTTATTCGACGGTTGCAACGCGACATACGCGAACGTGGGCGCACGCTGGAGTCGGTCATCCACCAATACCTGGAAACAGTGCGCCCGATGCATCTGGAATTCGTCGAGCCAAGCAAACGTTATGCAGATATCATCATCCCTTCGGGCGGCTTCAACGAAACCGCCATCGAGATGATCGTGGCGCGCATCCAGAAATTGTTGGGCGAGGAGGCGGGCACTTCACGGTGACGTCAGGAAGAGGTGTTCCGTGCGTGTCCTGATCAGCACCGATGCCTTTCCACCGCAGTTGGGCGATTCGGTGGCATATGTGCCGGCAATTGCCCAGGCGCTGGTGGAGCGTGGTCATCAAGTGCGCGTTGTGACTTCCGTTTATGATAGCTCGGCTGCCGCGACTGAGGAGCGCTATTCGTTTATGGTGGAACGCCTTGATCTGCGCCGTCTCTGGCACAGAACGGCGCGCCTGTTCCTCCAGCTGCGCTGGGCACAGGTTGTGTTCGTGAACGGACTGCTGGCCGAGGTGAGCCGCATCAACCGCCTGTTGCGCCGTCCGACGGTCGCCCGCGTGACCACCGACCTTGTGTGGGAGTATGTCGTCGATCAGGGATGGACGCGCGATGATTATGCCACGTTTCAGCGCAAGCGGTATCATCGTGCCATCGAGCGGTTTCGTCGCTGGCGCAACCAGACGTTCGCCCGCATGCGCGCGATACTGGTGCCATGTCAGTCGATGCAAGCGCTGGTGAGCGGCTGGGGGGTGCCTGCCGAGCGCATCCGGGTGGTGCCGGATGCGTTCATCCCTGTCCCGGAAACTGCTGTACCGTGGCCGGGGCCGGATACCCCGCTGCGCTTGATCACGGTGGGGCGTCTCACGGCATGGCAGGGGGTGGATGAACTGCTCGCTGTGCTCATCGCATGGGACGATGTGGGACTGTTGGTCGTAGGCGATGGCCCACAGCGTGCCACGCTGGAGCAGCTGGCATGTCGACTGCGTTTGGAGCAGCGGGTGAAGTTTGTAGGCTGGCCGGAACGAGATGTCCTGCTAGGTTTGATGCATGCTGCCGACTTGTGCGTATTCAACGCGTGTCATCCGGGCAGCCCACCGGCATTATTGGACGCATGGGCGGTGGGGGTGCCGGTGTTGGCAGCAGCATCCGGCGGTGTCGTGGAATGGATCAGCGACGGGGTCAACGGGCGGCTGGTGCCTCTGGGAGATCGCGCTGCTTTGCGTGACGCGATCCGTGCCCTGTTGGATGATCCCCTTGCGCGCGCTTCCCTGCGTGCTGGGGGGTTGCTGAGCGTGCAACAACAAGCTGCCTTTGACGCTATGATGGATCGAATGATCAGACTGGTCGAGGGGATAGTCCATTGAAGGT
>JBMFPH010000085.1:0-13339 GCA_049969215.1 Anaerolineae bacterium
CATCCAATCGTGCATGTTGTAAAGCCAGTCCATCTCGCGGGCATAACCGAATTCGGGAATCCAACGGATCTGGCTGACGATATCCATGATTTGGTAACGCAGACTTCTTTCCTTTTCCTCTTTAGAAAGCATCTCACGCGGCTTGTCGTAGACCGGTCCCATGCTGATAAACCACTCATCCACCAGGCGGAAAACCAGCTCGGTTTTGCAGCGCCAGCATACCGGATAACGGTGCGCATAAGGAGAAACGTCGTAGAGGATACCTTTCTCTCTGAGGTGCTCGAAGATCATTTCGCGCACCTCGGTAACGTGCCGGCCAGTAAACTGGTCAAAATGGGCGGTGAAATATCCCTCTTCATCCAACGGTGCGATCAACGGTAAGTGACACCGTTTGGCTAGCTGGAAGTCCTCGGCGCCACAACCTGGCGCGACATGCACGACACCGGTGCCCTCTGCTTCACCCACTTCGTCCCATAGGATAACACGGTGGGCCTCACGGGCACTTTCCCTGATATCGCGGATGAGATCCTCCTGTTCTGTACACCCCCCAGGCATTTGAGCTGCTTCCAGCTCATCAAAGGGACCTTCATACGCCCAGCCTTCCAAGGCCGAACCCGGCATCTCGGCCAGAATCTCATAAGGGCCTTTGAGCATATGCAGTGTGCCCTTCGACAGGTAGAGGATTCCACCATTGTGACGCACTTTCACATAGGTTAGCTCTGGTCCTACGGCAGCCGCCACATTGCTGGTCAAGGTCCAGGGCGTGGTTGTCCACACCAGCAGCGATTCTCCTGGTCGATCGCGCAGCGGAAAGCGCAAGGTCACACCAGGATGAGTTAATTCCACATAGCCATCGGTCACGATTTCGTGTTGGCTGATGCCTGTGGCACAACGCGGACACCATGGCATCACGTCGGCACCGCGATAGAGCCATCCTTTCTGCCAACACTTCTTCAGGAAAGTCCAGATCATGTAATTGTTCTCATTGGAGAACGTGAAATAGCTTCCGCCCAGTTCCGGCATCCCGAGACGGCCGATGATCTGCTCCACCGTGTCGGTCACCGGTCCGAGCGGCCCTTGGACCGTGATGACGCGCGACGGGTCCTCGACGATCAAATCCGCCAGCCAACGCAGCTGATCGGGATCGTTCCAATCCATCCAATAGCCCAGGCGAATGGACTGTTCGGTCTGAATGGCGGCATAACGCAACACGCGTTCCTTGCATTTGCGCACGAAGCGGTCCAGGCCGTATGCCTCAATATCGCGCTTCGATCTGAAGCCCAGCTCTTTTTCCACTTCCACCTCAACCCACAGGCCCTGACAGTCGAACCCGTTCTGGTAACGCAGTTCCCGTCCGCGCATGGTCCAGAAGCGGTTGTACAGGTCCTTATAGGTACGTCCCCAGCCGTGATGCACGCCCATAGGGTTATTGGCCGTGATGGGGCCATCGATGAAGGACCAGGGTGGCTGTCCGCGATGTAATTCCCGCATCACCTCGAAAGCGCGCGTTTCCTTCCAAAAGCGGAGTATCTCATACTCTTGAGCGATAAAATCTACGTTGGCAGGTACTTCTCGAAAAGGCATAGACAGGTGTCCTCATTCATCCAGTTCTATTTCAATGCGTTTGTTGATGCGCCCTTTACTCTTGTAATCCACTACACGGATGCGCCCCACTTCGCGTGTATTCGCCACGTGGGTGCCGCCATCCGCCTGCAAATCCAACCCGACGATTTCAACTATGCGCACTTGGGTGATCTGAGCCGGTAGCAAGTTGATCTTAGTGCGGATCAGATCGGGGATGCGAAATGCCTCCTCGCGCGGCAACAACTGCACACGCACCTCACGACCCGCTACCACCTCGGCATTCACCCGCTCTTCAATTTCACGCACCAGCTCCTGGTGCAACGTTTCAAACTCAAAATCCATGCGACCCCTGAGGGGCTCCATATTGCCGCCTGTGACCAGTGCACCGTAATCGCGCCACACAACACCGCACAGGATGTGCAAGGCAGTGTGGGTACGCATCAGGCGGTAGCGATATTCCCAGTCCAGCCGACCCACCACACGGGTTCCAGGCTCCGGAAGCATTCCCTCCACGACATGCCAGATAAGCTCTCCATCACGTTTGACCTGGACGACAGGCAGAACACGATCGTCCACCTCAAGCCAACCTCGATCCGCCGGCTGACCGCCTCCACCTGGGAAAAAAGCAGCGCGATCAAGCGCCACAGCATTGAGCTGGAACTGCAAATCCAAAATGGAAGCTTCAAACTCTCTGATGTAACTGTCGGTCTGGTACAACAGAACTGTCATTCGCTTGGCTCATCTCCTGATACAACGCCCGCAGGTTGGCATAATGTAAATCCTGAACCATCCCATTGAGAGAGATGCGTGACTTGCCACATGACTCGATATCCAACCGACGCAGCGTCTCTTCGATATTTTGTCCTGATTCTATGAGCTCCGCCAGACGTTTTTGGATTGTGGTCAGATAGCGAATATTACTCTGAATCGCCTCTTTGACCTCACCACGCAGCAGCACTTCGCCATGGCCCTGAACGATCGTGTCAATGTTCAGCTGAAGCAAGCTCTCCAGCGAAGCGAGGAAGTCCCGGTAACTGCCTCCCACAAAATAGGGAAGGGGCATCATAGTGTCGGCAGCAAGCAGTACTTTGTCCTCCCGGATATACACCACAATTGAATCGGGGGTGTGCCCAGGGGTCGGAATCAGATGCAAAGATTTACCCCCCAGGTGAAAACACATCTCGCCTTCGTCAAAGGTGATGTCCGGTACCCGGATCGGCAGCTCCTCTTCCTCAGATGATTGCCTATCTCGAGCTTGACCTGCTTTTAGCTTTACCACCTCCAGCATTCTCTGAGCGCACAGCTGATGGCATACCAACTGCACATTTCCAAAGAGGAAGTTGCCGTTGGTATGATCGCCGTGCCAGTGCGTGTTGATGAGATAACGAATGGGACCGCGCCCCAGTCCTTTCAGAAAGGCAACCATCGCGCGCGTTTCCTCGGGGAATGGCAAAGTGTCGACGCTGACGATGCCCTCTGTAGTCACCACGGCAGTGGCGGTCACTTGAGCATACAAATCGCTGGTGAATACGTAGATGTCGTCGGACACCCGTTCACGCCGCATGTCGCTTGAGTCACCTCTCAGAATGCTAGCATGTCTGTAGATCGGTCACTGCTGGCAGTACATCGGGAGACCGTCTGCCAAAGCCTGTACTCAAAGGGAATAGAGTTCGCCGAACTTTTGCTTGATGTAGCTAATGTAGTCTGTCGCCGTAAGTTCCTTACCGGTGACTTTAACCACCAATTCTGCTGGTGTGTACTTGCGTCCGTGTTGGTGAATATTTTGACGCAACCATTCCAATAATTCGGTGAAATCCCCCATCGCAATCTGGTCTAATAGTCCATTGATGTCGCGCTTTGCCTTTTCGAAGAACTGCACGGAGTACAAATTGCCCAAAGAGTAGGTGGGGAAGTAGCCCAACATCCCGCCGGACCAATGTACATCCTGCAACACACCCAAAGCGTCGTTGGGTGGGACAATGCCCAGGTATTCTTCCATCTTAGTATTCCACGCCTCCGGCAGATCACGAAGAGGCACCCGACGTTCTAGCATATCGTTCTCCAGCTCAAACCGAAGCATAATGTGCAGATTATAGGTCACCTCATCCGCTTCAACGCGGATGAAGGAGGGTTTGACTGTGTTGATCGCTCGGTAGAAGGGTTCAAACTCTACATCTTCCATTTGCTCGGGGAACATCTGTTGGAGGCGCGGAAAGTAATGTGTCCAGAACGCACGACTGCGTCCTATCAAGTTCTCCCACAGTCGCGACTGCGATTCGTGAATACCCAGCGAGGCGCCATCGTCCAAGCCAGTTCGTTCCAACGCGGGCGCCAGTCCCTGTTCATAGAGCCCATGACCACCTTCGTGAATGGTGCCGAATAAGGCGGTCGGGAAGTAGTTGGGATCAAGGCGCGTTGTCAGTCGCACGTCATCAATTGAAAAAGCTGTGGTAAACGGATGCACCGATTTATCTTGGCGACCTCGATTGAAATCGAAACCCATATCACGCAAGACAGCCAGCCCAAAATCCCATTGCTTCTGCACATCCATAGGTCGCCGCAAGATTGCGTCACCATCGGGATCCACCTGGCCAGCAATGTTCTTAACAATGGGCACCAATTCCACTTTCAGCTGCTCAAATAGAGCGGCCACCTGCGCCGTCTTCATCTCCGGCTCGTACTGGTCCAGCAGCGCATCGTACAGGCGTTCCTGATATCCCAAGGCCTCTGCGATCTGGATATTAAGATCCACAATTTTCTCAAGGTAGGGTAAGAAGGGCACAAAATCCGCGGTCGCTTTTGCCTTGACCCATGCTTCGTACGCAAGCGTCGAAACGCGTGCCAGCTCAGCGATCAGAGCAGGAGGAATTCGGCGTGCTTTCTCATAGTCGCGCAGCGTTACCCGCACCAAGCTCGCTTCGTCCGAGTCATAATCCCACTCCGCGGAGGGAGCACGCAGTGCTTCCAGCAATTGCCCAATCTCATCGCTGGTGAACCAGATGTGAGCTGTTCTTTGTAACGTAGCTAATTGTTCGGCACGCGCAGCTGCACCACCGGGTGGCATATACGTTTGTTGATCCCACGATAGTACCGCAGCAGCGCGGTGCAAGTCGCGAATCTCGCCCAGACGACGTTTAAGCTCTTGCAGTTCCTTGGGCCCAGATTCCATGTGTTAACTGGTCTCGCCTCCATAAAAGTTGTTCCCCGGCTAGAATCGTCTTTATTTCTATTCCAACGCAGCTACCCGAGAAAGAATGACCTCCTCACCGGGATGACTTTTCTAGCCCCAGAGCCTTAAGATTATACACCAACGGGGTAAAAAAGAAAAGGTCGAAAGACCTTTCGACCTTTTCCGTTTTCAATTTGTCCAGAGACCGGGGGGAACGAACCGCTCTCTGGACGGGGAAGAAGGAGATGCGCGAGGTACTCGCTTTTTGCGATTCATTATAAAGCTACGCACTTCGTAGCACATCGGCTATAAGGCCAATTATCCCACAGCATTCCTACGCCAAGTGACGGACATAACTCGCCGTTGGTATAGGCCAAATGGCGGATAGGCCGAGCCACATCACCGCTTTAGACTGGCCCAGAATGTCTGCCACTCTGGGGGTATGCGCACCGGTCGCCCCGCCTTATCAATACACACATGCATAGTATAACCGGTCGCTAGGCACTCGCCGGTTGTTGCATCCACCACAGCATATTCAAAATCCACTTGCCGGCTGCGTACCTTGCTGACCCGCACCCGTACGGTTACCGCTTGATCGTAACGCGCCGGAGTGATGAAACGTAGATGCAGCTCAGTGACGGCCAGGCCATATCCCGCACGCTCAAAATCAGCATAGGGTCGTCCATACTGGCGTGACAGGGCACTACGCGCCTCCTCCAACCACGGCACATAGGCGCTATGATGCACAATGCCCATCTGATCCGTCTCGGCATATCGCACATGGAAGGTGACCTCGGCAGCCCAGCCGCTATTGGTGTCAAGAGGATGTTCGACCGGTTTTGTCAGAGTGAGTGTCACGATGCATATACCTCCCTCAAAGCGGTGGATCGATTATACCGCACAGAATACAGATTGTTCGAATCGAACCAGTTGGTTTGGCAAATCACGCTGGTGATGGGTAATCTACAGCACATGGTGATAGCGAGTAGAATAGGCGTGTTTCAACCATGAGGAAGCAACTATCCTCGCGCATCACGGCGGTGATCATCTGTGTGTTTATCCTGCTCGTCGCGCGGGCAGATCCACTGCCCCAAGGAGCTATTAAGATGCTCTGGCAGGCAGCTGAAGAGCTCTACACGCTCAAGTCATACGGTGGCGCGATACAGGCCTACGAACAGGTAGCTACCCTTCTGCCGACTGAACCTGCCCCATTGGTGGCTATCGGCTACATCTATCTAGCCCAACACCGTTGGCTGCTCGCGCTGGACGCTTTTAACCGTGCTCTAGCGCGTCGCATAGACGACGCCACCGCCTGGGCCGGACTCGCAAGTGTCAATTGGGCTCAAGGTGAGATGGATACCGCTGCCACCCATTGGCAAGCTGCCCTCCACCGCCAGCCCGATCTGATGTCAGCGCGTCTGGGCCTTGCGCTGACCCTCCTTCATAAGGGGCAAACAGAAGAGGCAAACGCAACACTGAAGACCGGTCTAGCAGCGTTACACTCGGACATCCTATCTCAGTCCAATCAACCTAATGAGATCGCCGCAGCCCACCTCTTGCGAGGCGCTATCCTGACACTCGATGCACCAGCAGAAGCACGCTATGAGCTCTCCCTCATCCCAGAAGATGCCCTCCTGGAGATCCGATCTCAGCGGGATCACCTGCTGGCAGCGCTGGATCGCGTCACTGCACTTCGCTCGCCTGCGCTGGCAGCCAAACACATAGGACTCGCTATGATGGAGATCGAGCTGTGGCCGCTTGCTCACCTTGCGTTGACACGTGCCTGTACACTTCAGCCTGATGATGCCGAGGCAGTTGCCTCTTTGGGGCGAGTTGAAGCGATGATGGGGCTCGACCGTTCTGCCTGGGAACATCTCAGCACGGCGGCAATCTTGCGCCCGGAATGGTCACGTGTTCGCCTATGGCTGGGAGCATATTGTCGCCACAAAGGGTTGCTGCACTTGGCAGTTATGCAGCTGCGCACAGCTGTCGCGCTGGAGCCAACGAACACGGAAGCTTTGCTCGAATTATCCCGCGCGTATATGGACCAGGGTAGCTACACCCAGGCCGAAGAGACACTCCTCACTGCCACCACAAAAGCACCCCACAATCTGGACATCCAGCTAGCTCTGGCGCGTTTTTATGCAGATAGACTTTGGCGCGTCGCCGACCGCGGATTGGTGGCCGCTCAGAAAGCTGCTCAAATGGCACCCCAGAACGCTTCCGCACGTGACCTGCTGGGGTGGATGTATCTCTTAGCTGGGGATTTGAGGCAAGCACGTCTCCATCTGCTCAGCGCACTCACATTAGACCCCGAGCAGGCCAGCACGTACTACCATCTTGGTAGATACTACCTCATCCTTGGGCTGCGAGACCATGCCAGGTCAGCATTCTCGCGCGTGGTAGATCTGGACAGGACGGGTGAGCTGCGAGCACGCGCACTGGACCTGTTGAGTATGCTGAATCAAAGCGATGGGACCGACGGTGACGACTTCCCATGAATTCTTCAAGCTCGGTATGCGCATCGCGTGCGAGTGATCGCCCTGCCGCGCTACTTACCAATCTGGACGCCGAGCCAGACGGCACACCAGCTCCATCGGGTGTGACTAATTCGCCACTGCCACACTTCCAATCCAAACCGCGGCACCAAGAGATTGCATTGTGGGATAGAGATACATCCCCGCCCAGAGCTGATACATCCCTGACCAATTGGTGGAACGCAACGTGATCGTGTGGGTGTCCAAGAGCTGCTCGCCCTGCTTCCAGAGAGAAGTGGGGTAATAGACGCCACCTGGGAGATGATCACTCTGAGCAACAAGATCCCCTGTATTATCCACCACGTGCACATAAGTCGTGTAGTTGTGCGGGAGCGGCTGCAGCGGTTCCCAATAAAGCTGGAGCATCAGCGTATCCCCAGCCCGCACTGCAGCGGGCGAGACGTTGTAGCCCACCAAGCGCACCCGGCCACCTAGCGAGGCATCTACACGGTGCATAGGTGGCCGAGCCGCTGCTGGCCCCACCACCCGTACCAGCGAGGCGAGCCCTTCCTCATGCTCCAACTGTACTTTTACCTCTAATCCTGGCATCGGCTTGATCAAAAAGACCGGCCTGCCACTGGCACTTGCCTGATCCAAAACCCCGCCGATATCCTTGTATGCCGGTTCGGCGACGATGCGAGGGAAAAGCCCCAGCAGATCGCGCCGTTGACCCTCCACATACTGATAGTACCACAAAGGCATCATCTCATCGCGGTCGTTACTGACCAGCACAGTATCAAACGGTATGGGGCGTTCCAGGATAGGCCGCCACATTGTCTCCGCAGCCACGTCGGAAGAACGGTCAACTTGAGGCAGGTGCTGCACCAAGAGCCACCCAGGAAGCGCCACGCTGAGCAACAGCACTCCATATCCCGTCCAGCGCGTGCTCACTCTGGCCACCATCTCCGCAAGGGTGACCAGACCAATGCCAATCCACAGAGTCACCACCAGGTAAGAGGGGATGTACAGCACTTCCACATCCCCGATGGCGTACAGAAGGTTGAACAGCACACCCGTGACGTAGCCGAGCGCAGTCAGAGACAACCATGGCCATTGTCGTGTCCACACCATTCGAGCCAATCCGACGAATGCCAGACAGATGCCGACCAGGCCGAATTGCCTGCGCAGCAATTCCACCACCATCGCCAGATGCATTGTCCAACTTGGTGCCGTACCCCACAAATCGAGGCCAAGGCGCAGATTCTCGACGAAGACAGCACCCGTTATATGATCCAGCAGTCCTTGCCCAGTGTTTTCGTAGAGCACCAGCTGCTGTTCCTGACTCAGAGAAATAGTGGTGTATGGCACATAAGGAGCGCGCAACGGCAGATACAGGTAGAGCAGCAACGGTGCCAGCAGGCAGGTTATCCCGATCATCCCCTCACGCCATAGGACGCGCGCACGGGACAGCGCAACTGAGACGCCCTGATCCCCGCTTGGTCTCAACAACAAGAAACAGACAAACATTCCCGGCAGCAGCGCCAAGATCGTACGGTGATGAGTCAGAGCAAGCCCAAACGTGGACGCGAGCGCTATGATCCGACTGCGGCGCAGTGGCGCCTGTGTCCAGTGCAAGAAGAGAAGAAGCACCAATGCCACAAAAAATGCGTTAAGCGTGTACACTTCGGCGATAACCGCTTGACCCCAGAAGGTTTGGGTGACGGCAAAGCTGGCGCTGGCAATCCCGGCTGCCACTCGCGTCACTGCAAAGTCACGTTCGCCGATGGTACGCGCCATAAACTCTCGCGCCAAAAGAAAGATTGCCCCGACGGTCAACGCTGCCCAAAGGCTGGAGAACACGTTCATGCGGTAGGCGACATTCCCCAACGGCAACAGATGACTCCACAACCAACCGAGCATCACGTAGAGGGGGTAACCGGTGGGGTGGGCGATGCCGAGGATGTAGGGCACGAACTGGAACTCTCCGCTGTCGCCGAAAAGCAGAGAAGGGGCACACGTGCGAATATACAGGGCGGCGCTGCCCCCCGCTAAAATCCCTGCGATCAATTTGTCCCATGAAGCGAGGACAGATGGCGAAGGATTGCTATCACGCGCGACGGAAGGACCCGAAGAGTACCTCATGGCCTATCATTATAGCAGTGTGTGCCCAGCGCTCAACCTGTAAGCGGTGACGGTCAAGGGTTATCCGTCGCGCACGCACCTGTCGCCACCAGGACAACGATGGCACCGGCATTGTCCTCCACACGCACATCGTTGATGCGCAGTTGCAGCCGGCCGTTATGGGCAGCTTGGAAGGTCAACGCATTGCCCACGGGAAAGGCGGGGTTTTCGCCAATGCGCGCGATTAAGCTGGCATGCAAAGCGGGGATCAAGTTGGCCGGGTCATCCGGGTTGGGGCTGCACACGGCGGGATCCACGTTGACGCATCCCCGCCCGTCCAGGCAGAATCCTGTCCAAGGGCACCAGCGCCCACACACATAAGCAATCCGCACTGTTTGGCCACGAGACACATCGATACCAGTATCCTGCCACGAGGTGTTCGCTTGCACCGCCATCAGGGTGAGTGTCGCCTGAGAGAGGGTGGGCGTTTTTACAGTCACAAGGTCGTGGACACAGGTGCAGCGCAGAGATGGAACGGGTAATTTGGGGACAAGCAATAAGCTGGCGGTGCCCAGAGCGGTCGCAAACGCCATAGACACCGCCGCCCCGAGAACGCAACCCGCAAGAAAAATCCCGACAAGTGCGACACTGCATGGCTTGAGCGAGTCCTTCAAAGCACCCGGAGCCTCCCTCTGCGTGCAGAAGGATACACATATCATATAGCTGTGCAGTCAGCCGTACAACCTGAAAAACCGAAAGCCAGTGTGTGATCGTGGTGGTGTTTTGTTCTCCCCATCTCGCTTTTGCACTCTACTTGCCTGCTTGCAATGGCACGCTATACTTGACAGCATAATGACACGAAGGGGAATCGACTGATGCGCATATTGATTACGGGTGGTGCTGGTTTTCTGGGCTCTCATTTGTGCGATTACCTGTTGGCACGCGGTCATGAAGTGATCTGTATGGATAACCTCATAACCGGCAGCACGGCCAATATCGCCCACCTAGCGGGTCACGAGCGCTTTCTGTTTGTCAAACACGATGTGACCAACTACATTTTTATCGAAGGTCACCTGGATGCCGTGTTGCATTTCGCCTCACCGGCCAGCCCGATTGACTACCTGGAATATCCCATCCAGACGCTCAAAGTGGGCGCCTTGGGCACCCACAAGGCACTTGGACTCGCCAAGGATAAAAAAGCGCGTTTTCTGTTAGCTTCAACTTCCGAAGTGTATGGTGACCCACTCGTACATCCCCAGCGCGAGGACTATTGGGGCAATGTCAACCCGATCGGGCCACGCGGCGTGTACGATGAAGCGAAACGTTTCGCCGAAGCGATGACGATGGCTTACCATCGGGCACATGGGGTGGATACGCGCATCGCGCGCATCTTCAATACCTATGGGCCGCGCATGCGCCTCAACGACGGGCGTGTGGTGCCCAATTTCATCGCTCAGGCATTGCGCGGTGAGCCGCTTACCGTCTTCGGAGACGGCAGCCAGACGCGCAGCTTCTGCTATGTAAGTGATTTGATTGAAGGTATCTATCGACTGCTCGAGTCCAACGTGACCGAGCCAGTCAATTTAGGCAACCCTGACGAAATGAGCATCCTGGAGTTCGCGCACAAGATTATCGCATTGAGTGGTAGTCGTTCACCTATTGTCTTTGTACAGCCGGAGGATGCACGCGTACGGGATGACCCCAAAGTGCGTCGTCCTGACATCACGCGCGCACGCACGTTGCTGGGCTGGCAGCCCCAGGTGAGCTTAGAAGAAGGCCTGCGCCGCACCATCGAATGGTTCCGCACCCGTACATGAAAAAAGACGGTGTGCAGATGTTATGTGAGAATTTCCATATTGAATTTTCCAAAATGTTCATCCGAAAACGTCAAGCTTTCCGACGTTCAGCCCGATTGATCGTATCGTGGCCTGGCTGAACCTACAACATAAACCTACAACATAAGGGAGGTGATCTGTCCGTGAAGGTCAGCGTCATCGCCACAGTGCTGAATGAAGGTACGAGCTTGCGTCGTCTGCTCGATTCGCTCGTCAGGCAGACGCGTCCCCCCGACGAAGTGGTAATCGTGGATGGAGGTTCACACGACGAGACGCTGTCGATCCTTCAAGATGCCGTGCAGGAAGGTCGCTTGCCGTTGCGCGTGTTGGTCGAACCCGGTGCCAACATCTCACGAGGACGCAATGTGGCGATCGCAGCATCTTCCGGTGACGTGATTGCCAGCACAGACGCCGGAGTACGCCTCTCACCCGACTGGCTTGCTGCATTGGTTGCTCCGTTTGAGTCCGATTCTCCTCCTCAGGTGGTCTCGGGCATCTTTGTACCCGATGCCCATACCACTTTTGAGATCGCCATGGCTGCCACAACATTGCCCACCTTGGCGGAGATCAATCCGAAGCATTTTCTACCCTCAAGTCGCTCGGTGGCGTTCACCCGGCATGCATGGGAAGCGGTGGGAGGATATCCGGAATGGTTGGATTACTGTGAGGATTTGGTCTTCGACTTGCGCCTGCGGAAACACTTTCACCCGTTCGGTTTCGCTCCGGCAGCGATAGCTTACTTCCGGCCGCGCTCCAGCTTGCGCAGTTTCTTCCGGCAGTACTATCTATACGCGCGCGGGGATGGCAAGGCAGATCTATGGCGCAAGCGCCATCTGGCACGCTATCTGACCTATCTTGTGGTATTACCCTTATTGGTGCTGCTTGGTTGGTTGGCAAGTCCCTGGTGGTTAATAGGGATAGTGGCAGGCGCGGCAGCATATCTCTATGTGCCCTACCGGCGGCTGCTGCCGTGGCTGCAATCACTGGCTTGGGGTGAGCGCATCCTGGCTCTTCTGTGGGTGCCTGTCATCCGCATTACAGGGGACGTTGCCAAGATGCTGGGCTATCCGGTGGGATCGATCTGGCGATTGAAACGTCTACGCCGACATCCTGAGCTGCATTGGCGCTGCATGCCAATCTGATGCTATAATGGCATTATTCACTATGCACCCCATTTCACACCAAGGAGGAGAGGCACAATGATGCAGGGAGGACTCAGCGTCGGAGATGGGTTCAAGTTTGGGTGTGGCTTTATGCTGGCAGGAATAATCGCCTGGATTGCGATCGCGATTATTGCACTTGTCTTAAGCCTTGCGTTAGGAGCTGGCATGGGGGCTGTGCTCCCCTTCATGCAAAATACTATGTAATGTGATGGATCCGCTCGCCTCCATTACACCTGGCACTGCGGGCACAATTGAATATATCGTGGACGAAAGTGTCACAGCGCGCAGCCTGGTAAGCGGTACGGTGGAAGTTCTGGGCACTCCTGCCTTGGTGCGGCTTATGGAAGCTGCTGCCGTGCAGGCATTGGAAGGGCGCTTGCCACCCGGCAGCACCACGGTGGGGGCTTACATCGCCATCCATCACACAGCACCCACACCGGTGGGTATGCGCGTGCGCGTAACAGCTACCGTGAGCGCGGTGGAAGGACGACGTATCACTTTCGATCTCGTGGCGCACGACGAGGTCGAGCAAATCGGCCATGGCACACACCAACGTGTCTTGGTCGATATGGAGCGCTTCACCACCAACGCGTTGCGCAAGCGATCCCGCTGAAGCAGCTTTATGAGCTAGCTCAGCCACCTGCGGCCGGGCTCAAGATGTGCAACGTGTCCCCATCACGCAGATGATGGGAGGCTAGTGCCGCCTCGGGCACCAAGCGACGATTTACAAAGAAGTGATAAGGTAGACCGCTGCGCGTCTTGCCACCGGGCAATAGCTCTTGTGCCAGCCCGGGAAGACAGAGATGAAGTTGGACCAGCGCATCAGCCAGCGTGGCAGGTTCGTCCAGTTCCAGTTCGATCTCATTTTGTGCAACCGCTTGCTGTAATAGCTCGCCGAGTTTCACGGTGATTCGCACGGTACCACTCCCACCACAGGACGCCATTCATCAGCAAACCACCCCCTAACGTCGCCCAGGCACCCCAACCGGG
>JBMFPH010000086.1:0-13158 GCA_049969215.1 Anaerolineae bacterium
GGCGCGGCTTGACTGAGATCCTGACCGCGGGAAAAGTGCGTTCTTACGAGTTTGTACAACACGAGACATTTGTGCAGATCTTCACCGGTCGGGTGGGAGATATTGTGCCGTCGCAGGTGATCTGGTTCGTGTTGTTCGCCATCGTGCTTTACTTTGTGCTGCATCGAGGGCGCTTCGGTAACTGGATCTATGCCACCGGTGACAACGTGCAAGCGGCACGCGCAATGGCCATCGATACGCATCTGGTCAAGGTAGTCTGCTTTATGATTGTGGGCTTCCTGTGCGCTTTTTCGGCTATCTTACAGACCACCCGTACCTCGGCAGTCACCACCCATGCTGGCACCGGTTGGGAGCTGCAAGCTGTCGCTGCGGCAGTGGTCGGTGGCACCTCGCTGCGGGGTGGACGGGGCAGCATGATCGGTGTCTTTCTGGGCGCGCTCGTCATTATGGTGATCGACAATATGATTGTGCAAGCGCGCCTGCCTTATGAGTGGTCGTATGCTGCCTTCGGAGTGGTAATCCTGGCCGCTGCCCTGCTCGACCTGGGGATCGAAAAGCAAATTCAGCGTGCGACCGTCTAAGCCCTAAGCGCTACCAGATTGGAGGTGGCCGTATGCCCTCTTTGAGCCCACGCACGCGCCTCGAAATCACCTTGAACCACCAGGAACCAGACCATGTTCCCATTGACCTGGGCAGCATTGTCACCGGCATCACTACCGGCGCGAACGACGCCCTGAAACAGCACCTCGGTATCATCTCAGACGACCCAGTGGTGGACCGCATCCAGCAGCTGGCCCTGCCATGCCCGCAGCTGCTCGAGCGGTTGCACGTGGACACACGTTATATCTACCTCAGCGCCTCGCGCGACTGGCACGACATCGAGCTCCCAGGCAACAGTTATCAGGACGAGTTTGGCGTGCGACGCACAGCGGCATTCCATCCCGAGACCGGCCGCTTGCTCTATTACGACTTCGCGCGCGAGGATGCCCATCCGCTGGCCAGGGCCGAGACAGTCGCGGACATCGCTGCCTTTAAGTGGCCGGATCCACACGACCCGGCACGCTATGCCGGCCTGGAGGAAAAGGCGCGCCAGCTGTATGAGACGACCGACTACGCCATCATCGTCAACGCCATCGGGTCGATTTTTGAGTTCTCGTGGTATTTGCGCGGTTACATGCAATTCTTTGAGGACTTGCTGCTGCGGCCCGAGATGGTCGAAGCGTTACTGGACGCCATGCTGGAGTTCCAGTCGGCATTGTTTGACGAGATTCTATCGCGCGTGGGTGCATATGTTTCTGTCGTGATGACCGGCTCGGATTTAGGGACACAGGCAGGCCCGGCGATCTCGGAGAGGGTGTATCGGGAATTGGTTTGGCCACGTTATGTAAAGTTCTGGCAGCGCATCAGAGGCAAGACCAATGCCAAGATCTTCTATCACTCCTGTGGCGGCATCGAACCGATGATCAAATATCTGATCGAAGGTGGGGTGGATATTCTACACCCGGTACAGCCGCTGGCGTGTGGCATGGGTGACCGCAAGCAGCTCAAGCGTGAGTACGGCCGGCACATCACCTTTTGGGGTGGCTTTGACCAACAGCGCATATTGCCCTTCGGCACACCGGAGCAGGTGCGCGAAGAGGCCAAGCGCCTGCTGGAAGATTTCATGCCAGGCGGTGGTTTTGTCTTCTGCGCCGGTCATAACATCCAGACCGGCGTCCCGCCGGAAAACGTCCTGGCTTTGTTCGACACGGTCTATGAATACGGACGGTATCATTAGGTTCGGTTGAGAGGACAAGGGTTCGATTCGACACGTCGTGAAGGAGATAAGACATTGAGCGCGACGACGGTTGATCTGGCGAGCATGCAAACGCGGCTGGATGCCGTGCTCATCCAGCAGCTGCAACCCCAGTTTTTCTCCATCAGCCCGAAGGAACGCCAGGTGTTGCGCCGCCTTGCCGGCCAGGTGGCCGAGCT
Organism: Anaerolineae bacterium; assembly: GCA_049969215.1. Taxonomy (GTDB): domain Bacteria; phylum Chloroflexota; class Anaerolineae; order 4572-78; family NAK82; genus NAK82. The sequence goes on from JBMFPH010000086.1 coordinate 1,975, forward strand.
GGCGGCACGTCCTATCGAAGAGGAGAAGCGCCGGTTATGGTACGCGCATAACAGCCTGCAACCGACGCGTCCCGTGATCTTCTGTGATCCAGAAAACGGTTGGAATGAGATCATCCGTCCTGCCGACCTGGAATGCGAGGGGGTGATCGGGCGTTGGTGGGAGATGCGCCTGTGCAAGGAGATCTTCTGGGGCACCCGGATGGGCGACGACTACACCATTATGCCTTACTTTGATACCCCGCACGTGCACACTGGTGGCCTGGAGGATTGGGGGCTCAAGGAGAAGGTGATCGGCGGCGAGCACGGTGGCTCCTACGTCTGGGAAGCTCCCATCCGCTCAGCTGAGGATATCCAGTACCTCCGCATGCCGCAGGTGCAGATCGATTGGCCTGCCACCCACCGCCTGGCCGAGATGGCCCATGACATCTTCGGCGACCTGTTGACGGTGCGCATTCGCACCAACTGGTGGTGGACATTGGGGATGACCATGAAGCTGGCCCACCTGCGTGGACTGCAGCAGATTATGCTCGATATGGTGGACAATCCCGATCTGATCCACACGCTGATGTCCATCCTGCGCGATGGCACATTGCGCCTGCTCGAATATCTGGAGAGAGAAGGGCTGCTCAGCCTGAACAACGACGGCAGCTATGTGGGCTCAGGCGGGCTGGGCTGGTGCACCGAACTGCCGCAGCCGGACTTCGATGGTCGGGTGCGGATGTGTGACATGTGGGGTTTCGCCGAGAGCCAGGAGACGGTCGGGGTGTCGCCAGCCATGTTCGCCGAGTTCGTGTTTCCCTATCAACTCTCCATCCTGGAGCGCTTCGGCCTGAACTGCTATGGATGTTGCGAGCCGTTGGACAAGCGTTGGCACGTGGTACAACGTATTCCGCGCTTGCGGCGCGTATCGGTGTCACCTTGGGCCAACGTGGCCGATATGGCGGAGAAGCTGGGTGACCACTACATCTTCTCGTGGAAGCCCAGTCCCACCGACCTGGCGATGCCGTTTGATGAGGAACGCATCCGTGCCAAAATCCGCGAAGTCTTTCGCCTCACGCGCAATTGTCGTGTGGAGGCGATCATGAAGGACAACCACACCTTGGGAGGCGATCCAACGCGCGCCATCAATTGGTGTCGCGTGGCACGTGAAGAGGCCGAACAGGTGTAACACGACTGGTAGTAGTGCTGGCGACAAATGAGCTCCTTATCTCTGGGATGGACAATTTCCCGTCTCAACCGGCTTGAACACGTTCCCGCTAATCAGAAGAGTAGACGGACAAGAAATGGGGGAAGCCCTGGTAAAGACACCAGGGCTTCCTGATTCAACACTTTTGATCACCCTATCTCGGCTGACCGTCACCGCCAATAGGTAGCACTTGTGCTAGCAGGTTTTCCAGCCGGCGTCTTACAGGGGCATCGTGAGGCAATGTGATTAGCGGCTGGCCCAGCGCATCCCGCTCCGCCACAGCTGGGTCCTGCGGCAGGACACCCAACAAGGGCAGATTCAACTCGGCGATTTTAGCAGCCAATTCCTGAGTCAACACAAGCTCATTATCGCCGCAATCGGGCACTCGATTGACGATCAGATATGCTTTGTGTACCCGAGAACCCAGCTCGGCCACCAGCTCAAACACGCGCTGCGCGGCAATCAGGCCACGCACGGTGGGGTCGGAGATGACTAACAGCAGGTCGACGTCGCGTGTGGTGCGTCGGCTGATGTGTTCTAACCCTGCCTCGTTGTCGATCACCACAAAACGGTAACTGTTAGCCAGAGCATCAATGCTCTGACGTAGTAAATGGTTGGGTGCACAATAACATCCTGGCCCCTCAGGACGTCCCATCGCCAACAAATCAAAACGTTCCGTCTCCACCAGACACTCTTGAATCATCAGGCGAAACACCTGCTGTTTGTCCAGACCCAGGTTATACTGCCCGGTCCGAATATCTCCGACGATCTCTTCGCGCCCGCTACCGATGGTCTCTTCGACCTCTACGCCCAGCGCTAAGTTCAGGTTCGTACTGGGATCCGCGTCGATCGCCAAGATACCTCCCCTGCCCAAGCGCGCCAGATAATCAATGGTCAGGGCAGCCACTGTGGTTTTTCCGGTGCCCCCTTTACCGGCCACCGCAATAGTAAACGCCATCTTATCCCTCCACCCTGCATGCGCTTATACTCATTCTAAGGACACACTACAATCTCCCCGGGCAATTTTAGCACATCAGAACAGGTGATCAAACTCCCACCACGGGAGAGTGTTGAAAAATATGTGATTTACCCATTTTATAGCCTATTTCCCTACGAAAATCTGGGTGGCCCGAGGGTAGCCACAGGACTTTTTCAACACCCTCACCCTGGGAAGTGTCAAGAAAGCACCAAAATCGCGTTTTGCCAAACTTATTTTAGAGCGTGTTCCGCCACGCACATCCCTGTGACTTTCGAGATCCCTTTTCACTTAGGAATACTTCGTGCTTATACAAAGCCGTGCTATAATGTGAGCTGTTCATTCCGATTACCCCTGCTAGAGGAAGGAGAACGACCCGTGCACCAAGCCCATACCGCTGTTGTAGCAGGACATTTATGCCTGGACGTGATCCCTACCCTGGATGTTGGAACGGAGAGGAAGACCTTTAGTGCAATGTTTCGGCCCGGCAGTTTGAACGTGATCGGGCCGGTCATTCTTTCCACCGGTGGGCCTGTGTCCAACACCGGTTTGGCACTGCACAAGCTGGGGATTTCAACCCAGCTGATGGGCAAGATCGGCGATGACCCCTTTGGTCAGATTGTGCTGCGCCTCATCGCTGCACATGACCCCCATCTGACACAGGGGATGGTGGTGGATCCATCGGTTAGCACTTCATACACGATTGTCATCAGCCCACCGGATGTGGATCGTTTCTTCCTCCACTATCCCGGTGCCAATGACACTTTCAGCGCAGCGGATGTACGCTACGATGTAATTTCTCAGACGTCATTATTTCACTTCGGCTACCCCCCTATTATGCGCCTGATGTACACCGATAATGGTGTCCAGCTGACGGAGATCTTCCGGCGTGCCAAAGAAACGGGTGTCACCACTTCGCTGGACATGGCTGTGCCCGATCCTTCCTCAGAAGCTGGGCGGGTGGATTGGCGCAGGATCCTCCAGGCGACCATGCCCTTTGTAGACGTCTTCTTGCCAAGCGTTGAGGAAATGTTGTTTATGGTGCGACGCGAGACCTACGAGGACTTAAGCCGAAAAGCAGGCGACAGCGGTGATATCCTGCCGCTCATCACACCTGAAATCCTCTCCGATCTGAGCCAGGAATTGCTCGATTGGGGTGGTAAGATCATTGGCCTCAAATTGGGCTATCGTGGGTTCTATGTGCGCACGGCAGACCAGGCAACTATATCTGCGATGGGCAACGCTTGCCCCTCTAACTTAAGTGCCTGGGCGAACCAGGAAATGTGGATTGCCTGCTTTAGGGTAAAAGTGGTGGGCACTGCCGGTTCTGGTGACTCCACCATCGCCGGTTTCTTAGCCGCTCTGCTGCGGGACATGGAGCTCGTGGACGCTGTTATGGCAGCAGTTGCGGTGGGGGCATGCAATGTAGAGGCAGCGGATACGCTGAGCGGTGTGCGCCCGTGGGAGGAAACATGGCAACGTATTGCCAGCGGTTGGGCCCATCATGAACTGCAGCTGAATGCTCCCGGATGGGAGTTTGACGAGCGCCACCATCTATGGCGCCGATCACACTGATGGTAAGAGTCCCTAACCGCGACTTGGATAATTGGAATTTTTTGACACATTCCAGGCAGTGTGCTATAATGTGTAAGCGAAATTAAATAGGTAAGACGATCTTCGGGGCAGGGTGAGTCTCGCCCTCTCAGGGATAAGAGAGGGTGTGACAATTCCCGATCGGCGGTAAGGTGTGGATTTCTCTCCCATCAAGCCCGCGACCCTCTACGCTGTTGAGATGGGTGACAGCTTGAGGTGGATCCGGTGAGAGGCCGGAGCCGACGGTAAAGTCCGGATGGGAGAAGATGGTCTGGCAAGGGATAATTCGACAGCACTTGTCGGGTTTGTTGCATTGCGACAGGTGAGTATGCACCCTTAAGACCCCGAAGATACAAAATCTTCGGGGTTTTTATTGTTAAGTCGTCTGGAGATGACACGCATGTGCAAGAGATCAAGTGATACTGCTCAAGCTTTCATCGAGTATATACTCATCTTCGGACTTGTCACGGCGGTGGCCAGTCTGTCGCTCGTCGCGATGGGAGTGAGCGCGCGCGATGTTTACTGCACTGTGGCGAAGAGTTTAGCCGGCAATCCGGCCTCATGCGCTCATTATTTTGCTGATGACTTCTCAAATTTGAGTGCATGGACGATCGTCAACGGCAACTGGCGCAACGAAAACGGGCAGCTGTGCGGGGGTGGTCGAGAAGGACGCATCTTTGTGCCACTCTCTGAGAGGAACTACGTCATCAACGTGCGTACGGCCCTGCTACAGCAAGGCAATGGCTATGGCATTTACTTCCGCGCCACCGAGTTCGACCAGGTGAACGGGTACACTTTCCAATATGATCCTGGCTATTCTCCGGGCGCGTTTCTCTTTCGCAAATGGGTGAGGGGCAACGAATTATCCCCGTTTGCAAGAACTAATGTGCCGGGTTATGCCTGGCATAATGTCAGCCGTCAGATCAGGATTGAGGTGAGCGGCAACACTTTCACCGCTTATGTGGATGGTCAGCGGGTGCTCACTGGTAGCGACAACACCTATACTTATGGTGGCGTTGGCTTTCGCACGTGGGATGCCACGCAGGTATGTTTTGATGACCTGTCAGTTGATCCATTACCTTGAGAAGTAGGAGCGTATATGGCCTACGAACAATCGCCTTCGTTGAAAACCTATGAGCAAGGATTGCCGTCCGCGCCGCTTCCTGATACGTCGGCACGGCGCAAATGGCTCTGGGTGATCATCACCCTCCTTGCCGTTGCAACCGTGGCACTGGCCGTGATCACATTTGCGCGCAGTACCGCAGCAGCGATCCTAGTGGGCACTGGAACTGTCACCGGTAAGGCGGTGGACGAGTCAAATCGGCCCATCGTCGCGCAGATCTTCGTGTTGCATACCAACATCGAAGCCAAGAGCAACCCAGATGGCACTTTTGAGATTCACGGCGTGCCGGCGGGCCAACAGTCCATTGTGGTCGCCTATCAGGGTGCAGGGCGCGAGATTGTGGTTGACGTCGTCGCTGGGACACGAGTTCATATGGGGACGGTGCAACTAACTGCCACAGCGGTCCCCTTGGCAGAACCCTAGCCCCCTGGGAACGATGATTAGGAAGTGACTGCAATGACCCATATGATAACGCTGAAACTGAAAAAGATCGCTTGTCCCCCAGAAGGCCAATGCCCCGCATACAGGCGACAAACGGGGTTGTTGTCCCGCCTGCGAACAGGTGCGGTGGCTTTCCCGAAGCCGCGCTGGGATGTTCTGAGCGTGCCGCTCGCAGCCTTGGCCTTGTTGTTCACCTGGCAACTGCTGGTATGGTTGACCCGCTATCCCAGTTTTATCTTGCCTTCCCCAGCGGATGTGTTCAACACGGCACAGAGGGTGATCGTGGAGGGCACTCTCTGGCGTCACACCAGTGTCACCCTGACCGAGGTAGGGGGCGGATTGAGTTTGGGACTCATCGCGGCGTTTCTACTGGGCTACCCATTGGCGAAGAGTCGTCAGTTGGAGCGCCTCTCCACCCCATTTCTTATCGTCTCCCAGTCGGTCCCGATTGTCGCGATTGCTCCTCTGCTGATCATTTGGTTTGGCTCCGGACCGTTGAGCAAGGTCCTGATTTCGGCACTGATTGTCTTCTTCCCACTCTTGGTCAGTATCGTTGTCGGCATTCGAGATGTGCCAAAGGAGCTCCGAGAGCTGATGCGTTCGCTGGAGGCCAGCCGCTGGCAGACTTTCTGGTGGCTGGAAGTGCCTTCTGCCCTGCCGGTATTTCTGGGTGGATTACGGATCGCGGTCACATTGTCCGCTGTGGGCGCTGTTGTAGGTGAGTTCGTGGGAGCTGACCAAGGTCTGGGGTTCCTGATCAATCAGGCACGCGGCCTGTTTAACACTCCACTGGTCTTTGTGGCAGTGCTGACCCTGGTGATCATCGCTTTGACTATGTACGGCATAGTGATGTTGCTCGAGAAGTGGCTGTTACGCTGGCGCGATGCCTAGCTACGTACTAACATTATCTTACTTCGTTAAGGAAGGGTTAAAATGCGAACTCGCGATTGGACTCCACCTGTATTGGGTTTTGCGCTTGTCTTCGCAGTGCTGATTGCCTGCACGCCACAACCGGCTGCGATCCCCACAGCACAAGTTCTGGCCACTCCCACCCCTATGGCTTCCGCCAGTCCGCTCTCTGAGGTTGAGTCTCTGCGTGAGGTATTGCTGGGTGTCGGTTATATCCCCAACGTGCAATTTGCCCCTTTCTATGTGGCACAGCGCAAGGGATTTTTCGAGGAACAGGGCTTGTCAGTGGTGATGCAATACGGGTTTGAGACCGACTTTGTTGCTTTGACCGGCCAGGGCGAGCGTGAATTTGCTGTTGCCAGCGGTGATCAGGTGGTGTTGGCACGCTCCCAGGGACTTCCGATCGTGTACGTTGCCAAGTGGTACCAGCGTTATCCGGTCGGCGTGATGACGCCAGTGGAAAAAGGTATTGACTCACCCAAGAAGCTTGAGGGGCACTCGGTTGGCATTCCTGTGCTTCACGGTGCCAGCTATGTGGGCTGGAAAGCACTGGCGTATGCTACGAAGCTGAATGAACAGGCCATTCGGCTTGAGGTGATCGGGTTCTCCCAGGTGGAATCGCTCAGTCAAGGGATCGTTGATGCGGCTGTGATTTACGTAGCGAATGAGCCAGTGCAGATGCGCCAGCTCAACAAGCCGGTCCACGTCTTCGAAGCTTCGGATTACATCACCATGGTATCGAACGGCATCGTCACTAACGAGAAAATCATTAACGAGCAGCCGGATTTAGTGCGTCGACTGGTGCACGGCTTTCTGAAAGGGTTACAATACACACTGGATTATCCCGACGAAGCGTTTGCCATTGTGCGCCAGGTGGTGCCGGAGATCACCGATGAGCAAGCTCCCGTGCAAAGGGCTGTGCTGGACGCCTCATTGGCGCTCTGGCGTGCCGACCAGCTGGGGCGCTCTGACCCGCGTGCCTGGTCAGACACGATCACCGTGATGAAGGCAGCCGGGATGATTGAAACGGCCCCCGAAGTGGAAGCGCTTTACACCAACCAGTTTGTTGAGTGACAACCAAGATGCGCATCGCGATAACCGGCGCAAACGGGCAGTTGGGACGCGCGCTGCAAGCCACCCTTTCCAGAGCAACCCGCGAAGTCGGGGGGGAGAAGCTGCGCGATGCAGAGATCATCCCGCTTGATCTGCCACAGTGGGACATCACCGATCCAAACCATACGACGCAGCTGGCTGCGCTACGCCCCCAACTGGTGATTCATTGTGCCGCGATGACCGACGTGGACGGCTGTGCACGCGACCCTGAGCAAGCGTTTCGAGTGAACGCCTTTGGCACCCAAAATGTTGCGCTAGCTTGTCAGCGCGCTGGCGCTGCAATGGTGTATATCAGCACGAATGAGGTGTTTGACGGCTCGGGTGAGCGTCCTTACCTCGAGTTTGATAAGACCTGTCCTATCAATCCCTATGGCGAGTCAAAACTGGCCGGTGAAACCATCGCAGCTCACCTTCTGCATCGCCTCTACGTGGTGCGCGTCAGCTGGCTCTTCGCCCCGAATGAGTCCAATTTTGTCAGCAAAATCCTGGCACGAGCGGATCAATACGGAGCACTACAGGTTGTGACGGATGAGATAGCTAATCCCACGTATGCGCCTGACGTAGCGAAAGCTATCTGGCAGTTGGTAACCACGGAACACTATGGCATTTATCATCTTGTCAACGAGGGTTATTGCTCGCGCTACGAGTACGCGATCGAAATCCTCAAACAAGCCGGGCGAACCCACGTGCCCGTTCAACCTATCACACGCGATCAGTTCAAACGTGCATCGCGTCCCCCCGCTTTCGCCCCATTACGCAACACGGTGGGGGCTGCATTGGGCATCTATCTCAGACCATGGCAAGAAGCACTGCGCGACTACTTCCAACAAGGGTAATCTACATTTCGCGCACATCAACGATTTCGATCACCAGTGGCTTGATCTCGTTGATCAAAGTCTCCTTATCCACGTCCGAGACTTTCAACGTAATATAGGAAGTGACGGCATCTTCGCCCCAGAAAGTGCTGAGGCTGATGATATTGCCGCCCAGACGCGCGATCGCGCTGGTAATAGCGGCGAGCTCGCCGCGCTTATCATGACACGATACTGTAATGCGGATGCCTTGGTCACGCGCACCCAGCATTTCCATAAAAGCTTTGAAGATATCGGTTTCCGTAATGATCCCCACCAGCGCGCCCTCGCGTATTACAGGAAGTCCGCCAATACGATGATCCACCATCAGACGCGCTGCTTCCTCAATGGGGTCATCATAATTGACGGTGACCACATCGCGCGTCATCACCTGCTCGACCTTGATGCGCGAATAGAGGTAATGCAACTCGTAAACCGAGAGCGAGGTTGCTGGTGAGGGAGCAGCATACAAGAGGTCACGTTCGGACACGATCCCCACTAGTCGTCCCTCATTGTCGACCACCGGGAAGCGCCGTACTTTCTCGAGACGCATGCGGCGTAGGGTTTCATCCACAGGTGCATTTGGCTTGACGGTCAGCACATGCTTGGTCATGCGTTCGCGTACTAACATGGTGTTCTCTCCTTACATTCTGCGATGAATCAAGGTCGCCTATGCCCCTCCACTTCGATTATACCACAGGACGCAGCTCTGTGTCTATAACGAACGAGACGGGAAGCCACGCGCGGCCCAAGCTGTGTATAGCGCGATGCCTCCTGCTACTGAAGCATTCAAAGACTGCACATGGCCTCGCATTGGCAACCGGATCACCATGTCACACGTCTCGCGCGCCAATCGGCTTATGCCTACCCCCTCTGCGCCTACCAGCAATGCCAGTGCACGGTTCAGATCGGCAGCATAGTAGGGCAGGCTACCTGGTGTATCCTCCAGACCCACAATCCATACCCCCTCAGCTTTCAGTTTTCTTAGCACACGTACAAGATTGGTAACCTGGGCAATGCGCATGTGCTCACTAGCGCCTGCAGAGGCACTGACCACAGCTGGGGTCACTCCGACGGCGCGTCGCTCCGGGATGATCACACCATGCACCCCAACCGCCTCCGCTGTGCGTATCAACGCGCCGAAGTTGTGAGGATCTTGCAGATGATCGAGCGCCAATAGAAAGAGCGGCTCACCGTGTTTGTGTGCCGACTTTAGTATCTCCTCGACGGAGACATACGGATAAGCTCCCACTTCCAGGCTTACCCCTTGGGCCGCGTCGGAAAGATTTTCCAGATAGGCGCGTGGCACACGTGCTACCGGTACATTCAGTTCTTGGGCCAGTGTGAGAATCTCCGCTATGATCCCGGTTTCCTTGACCCCTTCCCCTAGCAGCAAGCGACGGATATGCCGACGGTGCGCTCGTAAGCACTCACGCACAGATTGTCGACCGTACAGTATCTCTCTCACTGAGCTATCCGCCAGGTCGTCCCCTCTGGTCGATCTTCGAGCACAATGCCCAGCTTGGCCAGTTCAGCGCGAATGGTATCTGCTGTAGCCCAATCCTTACGCGCGCGTGCCTCGGCGCGCAGTCTAATAATCAATTCCATCAATTGTGCCTCAAGGCCACCCTCTGCAGCGCTCGGTAGCTTGCCTGGAATAAGCCCCAACACGTCGCCGCCCAGCATGCGGTAGAAATTGTCGATTGCTTCCAAAGTGGCGCGTGTCACCGGGCGGTCGCTGTTTAATAGGGCATTCACTTCGCGGCCGAAATCGAACAACGCAGCCAGCGCCTGAGGAGTATTGAAATCATCATCCATCGCTGCCACAAACTGTTCTTTATAATGATGGATCACTTCCGCAAAGGCTGCATCGATGTCCCCATTCGATTCCGTGCGCTTTAGCTTCTCGCGCGTCAGACGAACAGGCCCTACAAGTCTCTCATATCCCCTGGCAGCGCTGTCCAACGCCTCATCGGTGAAATCAGTGGTCGAGCGGTAATGGCTGCTCAGAATGAAGAAACGCAGCGTCATAGGATTATGACGGGCGAGGGCATCCTTGATCGTGGTGAAGTTGCCCAGACTCTTGCCCATCTTGACGCCGTTCACCGTCACCATATTGTTCAGAATCCAATAGCGGGCGAATTCTTTCCCATACGCCGCCTCGCTCTGGGCGATTTCGCTCTCGTTGTGCGGAAAAATGTTTTCTAAGCCGCCTCCGTGGATATCGAACGGTAAGCCCAGATACTTCATTGCCATCACAGAGCACTCCGCGTGCCAACCTGGAAAACCTTCGCCCCATGGGCTCTTCCAGCGCATAATATGGCCCGGCTTCGCCGCACGCCACACCGCAAAGTCCCGTGGGTCGCGTTTGTCAGGATTCACAGCGATTCGGGCACCTTCCTCCAACTCATCGAGGTTCCGCCCTGACAGCTTGCCGTACGAAGGCCAGCTCTTCACCGAGAAGAAGACAGAACCGTTGCTCACATAGGCATAGCCCTTTTCAATCAAGAGTTGAGCGAGCTCGATTTGTTCTGGAATATGGCCGCTGGCACGTGGAGAGATGTCTGGACGGAGCACATTGAGGGCATCCATGTCCTCAAAGTATGAACGCGTGTAAAGTTCGGCGATCTCCATCGGCTCGACGCGTTCCTTACGTGCCTGTTGCGCGATCTTGTCCTCCCCCTCATCCGCGTCGCCTGTGAGATGGCCCACATCCGTGATATTCTGCACGTAACGCACCCGATAGCCGAGGTACTCCAGGTAACGGTGTACAATGTCGAAAGTGATATACACCTTAGCGTGGCCGATGTGGGCATGTCCATACACCGTTGGGCCACAGACATACATCCCCACAAATCCCTCATGAATGGATTGGAAGACTTCCTTACGACGCGTGAGATAATTGTACACTTGTAATGCCATCAGTGTTCTGCCTCAGTTCGTGATAGGTTGGGCGAAGATCATGCGACCTGCAGCCGTCTGCAGCACCTTG